>CAZSTH010000133.1:0-9332 GCA_964609835.1 uncultured Thermoanaerobaculia bacterium | reverse complement strand
CGCCGATCGCGCGCTGCGCATCGCTGCGCATGTGGAAGTGGCGGGTCTGGTACTCCGGGAAGGACGACGGCACACCGCCGGCGAAGACCGGCGTCACCGGCTGGGTCTCGCAGAAATCGGAGATGGTGACCTGGAATTGGCCCTTGAGCAGGCCCGGCAGATCCGGATCGTCCTCCAGGATGAAGGTCCCCGGCGGCCCGATGGCACCCATCTGGATCATCTCGATCTGCAGCATGGCGCCGGCGTCCGCGGCATACATCGCCTTGGTGACCCAGCGGTCGGTGCCCGAGGCCTGCAGGCCGAGCGAGGTCTGCAGCAGCAGGCCCATGCCGAGGAAGACCAGCACCAGCGACACCAAAAGCGCCATGATCAGCGCGGCACCGCGCTCGCTGTCGCGGCGTCGGGCGGTCTGCGGCAAGGGGCGCCGGTGCTCCATCAGTCCTCCGTCAGAACAGGAAGTTGCGCAGCGTCGCCGCGACCTGGATGCGGCGCCACTTGGCGCCGCGGTCCACCGTGCCCAGCAGCAGGTCCTCGACCGCGAAGGTCGTGGCGGGCTCGGTCCAGTCGCGAACCACGTTCGGGGTCCGGCCGAGCACCGCGATCCGCATCGCGATGATGGGCTGTCCGACCACCGCACCCAGATTGGGGGTGATCTGCCACTCGCCTGCGTCCACCAGGCCGTCGCCGTTGAGGTCGGGGCCGAGCGCCACCTGCAGGCCGCCGACGTTGACCGCCACCGGCTGATCGGTGGCGCCGGTGCTGTCGGCACGGATCCGCCGCAGCTCGAAGTTCTCCGACACGTAGTAGACGTACGAGTCGAGGATCCCGACCCGGTAGACGTCGTAGGGAGGCGGCACGGCCGCTCCCGGCGGACGCAGGGCGGTCCACCAGGCGGCGGTGGAGCCGTCATTTTTGACCGGCAGGTCCAGCGTCCGATTGGGCGCGGTGCCGCCGATGGTGGCCCCCGAGCCGATCTCGCCGACCGAGTACTGGGCCTGGTCGAGGTTGCCCATGAACACCAGCCCGCGTCCTGCCAGGCCGGTGACCTGGCTGGTATCCGCGTCCACCGGAAGGTCTCCGATGGGATTGGTGATCGAGTGGCCGCCCTGCACCGAGGTCGTCTCCTTGACCTCGATCTTCATCGTGCTGACCTTGAAGTCGGAGCGATCGATGAAGAACGGCTGGACCTCGAAGAAGCCGCGCAGCAGCAGCACGTCGCTGCCGTCGAGGACGGTGACCGAGGTCCCGAACGGCGTCGTGTAAGTTCCGGAGACGTTGTTCTCGACCCCGCCGGCCACCCACCGCGGCGTACCGCCCGAATCGTCGGTAAAGGGCATTCTGGCGCCGCCCATCATGCGCGCGGTGCGCATGATGTGATATGCCGCGAAGCGGACGTTCTCCTGGGTGTCGGCGAGCTGCTTCTCGGTCTCGGACAACCGCGTCGAGGTGTCGAGGAGGTTGAGCATGCCGATCATGAAGATCGCGAAGACGGCCGTCGCCACCAGGATCTCGACCAGCGTGTAGCCGCGGCTGCCGCGCATCGTCTTACCCCGGCACCTTGAGGCTGGTGACGGTCAGCACCCGCCGCCCCTGCAGGATCTGGTTGGTGGAGGCGACGGTCATCGTGATCCGCTTGAGATTGGCGTCGGCGGCGGTCGCGGCCTCGGTCCAGGTGCCCGCGGCCTCCGTCCAGTTATTGACCCGGAAGTCCTCGACCGTGTAGGTGATGGTGAAGTCGGCGTCGGTCGGCGTCGGCGTCCACGACGCGGTGCCCGCGCCGGTGTCGATGAGCGCGGCATCGTTGAACGGCATCGCCTGCAGCGCCTCGAGCGCGAAGCGCGCCTGCGCAGAGAGCACCGCGTAGTCGTGGCCGGAGGCGTTGCTGACGATGGCGTGCGAGAACAGCCCGGCGATGCCGAGCGCCACGAAGCTGAGGATGAGCAGCGCGATCAGGACCTCCACCAGCGTGAAGCCCTCACTGCTGCGGCCGCGGTCGGACTCGTGCGCCGCCATCAGTACCTCCAGTGAATCAGCCTGGTGTCCCAGGACGTGCCGTCCCACATCCGCTCCTCGACCGTGCCCGAGGCGCGGATCAGGAGCAAAATGCGGTTGCTGTTGTTGTCCGAGATCACCAGGCCGCCGGTGCCGACACCGACCTCGTCCTCGTGAACGATGGCGCTGCCGTTGGGGAGGAAGATGACGCCGCGAGTCTGGCTCGCCATCTCGTGCAGGGTCAGGTTGGCGTCGGAGGGCTCGGGTCCGACAGCGACCTTCGGCCCCAGGTTCCAGCGCCCCACGACCTCGTCGCCGGCGTCCGGCATTTCGTCCGAGGTCTCGTCCACCCACGCCACCACCTGCCGGTCGAAGTGTTCGCCGGTCTCCTCGGGCAGCAGCAGCACCGCCACCCGGCGGCTGTTCTTGATGGCGTTGATCCGCGCTACCGCGAGCGCCTGCCGCACCATCTTGACCTCTTCCATGAGGTCGGCCCGCACCATCGCCCGCCGCAGGTTGGGGACGGCGATGCCGACGATCAACGCGATCAGCGCCAGCACCACCAGCAGCTCGACGAGGGTGAACCCACGCTGCGGTTTGAGCGCCGCGTTCCCGGCGCACGAAGGGGACCTGGCACTTTTCATCACTTCCAGCATGCGTTGCCCTCCAAGCGGCCGTCAAGGCCTCGACCCTGACGTTCAAAAACCTTTGACAATAGACACTTGCACCGTGTGTTTTAGAATATCAAATCTGACTCGGGGCCAGGAGAGATCTCCCTTATCAGGGTCGCTCCGCGGCCGCCTCGCCGGCAGCGGCTACAGGATCGGGGTCGGCGGCGGCGCATCAGGGCGGTAGGGAGCGCGGACCCGGACCGTGACCGATTCGACGCGAATTCCCTCGACGGCAGGCCGCTGGGCGCGCCCGATCCGCATCCGCTCCCCGCGGTCGGCATCCATGCGGCCGGCCATGGTCAACCTCCTCTCAGCCGCCGTCGCCACGCGGTAGCTGACCTCGAGCTCGACGTCGGCCCGGCAGCCGCCGCGCTCGGCGCACTCGAAGATGCACGCCCAGTCGATGTAGCCGCCGCGGGGCGTCGCCTTGACCTCGAGCAGCTTCAGCTCGAGGTCCGGCGACTCCAGGCGCACGCCGCCCGCGGCCGCTTCGCCGCCGCCCGGGCGGCCGCTGCAGCCCCGCCACAGCAGCACCACCAGAACGATGAGCGTGAGCAGGGCGAGCGCCGCCGGCCAGTGGGACCGTCGCACGGCGCCTCCTACTGGATCGGGGTCGGGGTCGGCAACACCGACGAGCCGAGGTTAGAGGGCGCCGGGGGCGCCGGGGCGGCCGGCGCCGGCCCCGGGGGCGCGCCGCCGCGCTGGCTCCAGATGGCGGTGGCGCGGACGTCGGGCCGGGTGCGGGCCTCCGGCTTCGGCGCCTCGAACTCGTGCTCGAAGAGCACCGACTGGTTGACCTCGAGCATCGAGGCGAGCTGGATCCGGGTCTGCCACGGCTCGCCGCCCGGCGGCGCCGGGCTCTCGAGCATGACCGAGACGTCGAGCACCGGCTCCGAGTGGCGGTTGACGATCTCCCCCTCCACCCGCCACTCCCCCTCGCCCACCGCCTCGACCTGGAGGTTGTTGACCAGAACGCTGCCGCCGCGGCGGTAGCCCTCGGGAATCTCGTCTTTGACCTCGGAGCCCGGCGGGCTCTCCTCCATCTCGACGTCACCGCGGACCCCCGAGCCGCGCACGTGACGCACCTCGCGGTCGGTGATGGCGAGGCCCGGCGGCGGCCCGCGGTCGACCTCCGACGGATCCTTGAGCGAACGGCCGGCGGACAGGGCCTCATCCAGCCTCTGGGGGGCCGCGGCGTCGCCGGCCGCTTCCGCGGTCGCCCGCTCGAGCGCCTCGAGGTCGACGTCGGCCACGTCGTAGGCGACCCGCGAGCCGTCGGCGAGCTCGAGCATGACGTACGAGCCGGTGATCCGCACCTGCCCCGCAGTCAGCACGGTGCCGTCGCGCAGCCGGACCTCGACCGCGGCCGCCGCCTGCACCGCCGTCCACGCGCAGACGAGGACGCAGAGCAGCCGCTTCATCGCCTACTCTTGACGCCAGTTCGTGACGCTGTGCTCCCGAAGCAGCGGGAACTCCTCGGTCGCTCCGGGGCTGTCGACGCTGCCGGTGAAGGTGACGTAGGTGTCGCCGCCGATGGTGTAGTCCTCGCTGCCGGTAATAACATCGTTGTGCTCCGAGTAGTCCCCGAGCCCGCATTCGAACCACAGCTTGTAGGTGCGGCCGACGCCGGAGGCGCGGCAGACGACCGAGACGTTGGGGGTCTCGACGCCGGCGCCCGAGCCGGGACACTGGTCGGGGACGTTGTGCGACGCGGTCGCCGTCGACGGATCGAAGGTCGGGAAGAGCACGTAGCCGTCGATGACGGTGGCGTCAAACATCACCTTCTCGGTGTCGCGAAGGGTCAGGTACCAGCCGTACTTGTTCTGCGACGGATCGAGGGTCGTCGACGGACAGGTGAAGCTGCCGTCGAGGTCGGCGTAGCTGATCGGGGTCAGCAGCGATGCGTTGCGGGTGGTGGTGTCGCCGCCGTCGATCACGAAGTAGAAGTGGTCAATCCCGCTGTCCGTCCGCTTCAGGTTGGCGCGGTCGCCGGAACCGAAGGCCAGCGCCCAGGTGTAGCCGGTGCCGTCGAAGATCACGGGCACCGGCACCGGCCGGGTGAAGAACTCCTGGCGGTCGGTGAAGTTGCCGCTGAAGTCGAAGATCTTGGTCAAGGTTCCCGCGGTGGCGCCGGTCTGCAGCGGGTCGTCGGGCGACCGGTACTGCAGCCGCCACAGGCCGCCGTTGGTGTCGGCGAAGTAGATGCGGTCGTGGAAGCCGTCGACGTCGGAGTCCAGCGCCGTGACGCCGCCCGGCAGGTCGACGCCGATGACCTCCTTGACCACCACGTTGCCGGTGGCCACGTCGACCCCGTAGAAGTGGCGGCCGGTAGCGTCGGTCTCGGTCTTGTCCCAACCACCGCCGAAGAAGGCGATGAACTCGTCGTCGGTCTCGGTGGCGCCGTACTTGGCGATGCGCGCGATCGCGGGCTTCGACCAGGTCCAGCCGAGGTCCCAGTACGGCGCGCAGTCGTCGCCCGACAGCCCGCCCGGGCAGTTGGTGTCGGCGTCATTTTCGTCCGAGAACTCCCACATCAGCCGCGGCCACTCGAAGCCGCCGCAGCCCGATGTGGTGCCGACCCGGCAGCCGGCGTAGTCGGACACCGTTGGCTTGTAGTCGTCGTTCTCGTCGGTGGGGTCGGGCTGAGTGAGGTCGAGGGCCACCATCCCGCGGCCGCCGCGGCGCATGGTCGCGATGACCATGGTCCGCCACTCGCGGTCGCCGTCGCCGTCGGCGTCGATGCGGACGTCGCCCTTGGCGATCAACCCGTCCACCAGGTACTCGGGCTCCGAGTGCTCGAGGTCGCCGCCGGCGGTGATGTAGTAGAGCCGGTGCATCACCGCCTGCGGCACCCACGCCGCGAGCTCGATGCCGGTGCCGAGGTCGTGGATCTCGTTGTAGGTCTCGTCCGAGGCGCCGCGGTCGCGGTCCCAGAAGCCGCCGTCGAAGATGTGGAGCATGCCGTCGTTGGCCCCGGCCACCACCAGCCGCCGCCGCTTGGACTGTTCGGTGATGAAGGCGCCGTAGCCCTGGTCGCCGAAGCCGTAGTCGTAGTAGAGCCGCGGCGAGTTGGGCGGGTTCACAATCACCGGCTGCGAGTGGTAGAACTCGCCGAAGGCCGGGTAGCCGTCGGGCCGCGGGGCGGGCGGCGGACTCTCGTTCGACGGATCGAAGTCGTTGTCCATGTAAATATTGCGCACGAAGTTGGCGACCTGCTGCGCGACCGGGTCGGTGATCCCGGAGATCCCGAGGTGGTCCTTCCACTCGTTCATCAGGGTCGCGTTGTCGGGCAGGGTGGCGAGGTCGTGGCGCGCCCAATCGCCGGTGGTATCGGAACCCATGTAGACGAAGCGCTTGGGGTTGCCCTCGCTGTGCGCCGCGAGCTGGGTGTCGAGCACATCGCTGGCGTCCCACACCAGGAACGCGGTGTCGAGCTGGCAGTCGCCGGTCACCGGCAGGGTCGGCTGGTCGCTGTTGAGCGGGAAACCGTAGAGGGTGCCGCCCCACAGGGTGAAGCCCTCCTGCGGCTGGAAGAGCGGAAAGACCGCCAGCGAGTCCTGGGTCGGGTTGCCGCCGGTGGTGGGCGGCGGCGGCGCCACCTTGAAGGGGCTGAAGGAACGCCGCCGGGTCTCGAGGTTGTAGAAGACCTCGTAGAGCGCGTTGGCGAGCTGGCCCGCGTTCTCGGCGGTCAGGAACAGCCCGCCGGTCTGGTCGGCGATGCACTGCAGCGGCGAGTCCTCCGCGATCGACTCCGAGAAGCCGATCGTGTAGACCGGCAGCGCCGGCACCCCGGCGACCCCGGGGTTGGCGAACTTGGAGGCGGCCTGGCCGGCCTCGCAGACGCGGTCCTGGTCGGGCCGGAAGCCGGACGCCGGGCAGTCGCCGACTCCGGGCGGCGAGCAGGGCTCGAACTCGCACCCCTCCTCGCCGTCGGTGATCAGCACCACGTACCAGTTGCGGCAGTCCTCGTAGCTGTCGGTGGCCCAGGCGCCGTTCGTCTTCTGGTCGACGTACCAGTCGAAGGCCTCGTGCAGCGAGGCGTTAATGGGAGTGGTGCCGTCGGCGACCAACGGCACCGGGTCATAGTTCGGGCTGACGGGGTCGTTGTCGAAGCTGTCGACCCACGAGAAGCCCGAGCTCGACTGGTATTTCACCGCCGACGTCATCGGATCGAGGAACCGGCGGACGTCGTCGAAGTTGGTTGGGTCGCTCGGCCCCGGCAGGTCCTCGAGGAGGTTCCAGCCGTTGCAGTAGGGGTTCGAGTCGAGTGAGTGGTTGTAGGTGGCGTCGTAGGCCGGCGCCTCGGTGTCGACGTCGATCTTGGCCATCTCCTCGGCCGGGGTCACGTTGCGGCCGGCCGAGAAGTCGAGCAGCGCGCCCTCGTAGAGGTACTTGAAAGGGACGACGTCGGTGCGCTGGTCCTGCCAGTCGCCGCAGCCCGGTGCGACGGTGGGATCCTGGGAGCACCAGTCACTGCACACCAGGCCGCACTCGTCGCCGAAGGACCAGGCCCGGAAGTTGTCGAAGCCCTGTCGGTAGGTCTGGATCGAGCACATCGTGTACGCACCGCTGTTGTAGATGCCGACCGCGCCCGGGCCCTCGATCACGGGGTTGGGGTCGATGCCGGCCATCGGCCCCTCGATGATGGTGCACCAGCAGTCCTCCATGCACCCGGGCCAGACGTCGCCCGGCTGGTCGCAGCAGACGCCGTCGGCGTCGGTCGCCGACGCGCAGCCGTAGATGATGGTGTCGTCGGGGTGCGTCCCCGTGGGCCCCCACTTGACAGCGTAGCGGACGCGGAAGTTGCCGCAGTACCAGTCGAGGCGCAGGGTGTAGATGCGCTCGCCGCGGATCATCCATCCGGTGTTGACGGTCGACGGATTGTCCGGTTGGACGAGACCGGAGGCCAGGGTCTGCCACTTGCGCACCCCCGAGACGTCCATCTCGAGGCGGTCGGTGCCCTCGATGCGCGCGATCCGCCAGCGCACCATGCGGTCCGGGTCGCCGGCGGAGGTCGGCCAGCCCGGGTAGCCGTCGTTGGGCGGCGGCTCGTAGGAGTCGAGGTAGAAGGCGTAGCCGTCGGCCGGCTCGCGGACCTGCTCGGGATTCAGGGTCTGGTCGATGCCGGTCATCCCCCACACGATGCCGGGAGCGCTGAACTGCCGGGGGTAGAAGTCGAACTGCAGGCTGACGTTGGTCCACTCGGAGGGGTCGTAGTCGATGTGGCCGGGCAGCGACTTCTGCGGCACCAGCATGGAGCTGTCACGGGAGCAGTAGACGTAGGTCTGGAGGAAAGCCGTGCCCATGACGCCGTTGTCGGCATTGCCCGGAAAGCCGTAGTCCTCGCCGAAGAGCCAGTTGTCCCAGCCAACGTAGCCTTTGCAATCGTGTCCGGGCTGGTCGTACCACGGATCCTCCACCCACTGCTCCCAGCCACGGCCGTTGCTGCCCCAGCACGCGGTCTGGCCCGTGGTGTATTCGAAGTCGTCGCTCCACACCGAGGTGGGGTTCTCGGGAAAGATCTGGGCGCCGGCGTGCAGCGCGATCGATGCGACCGCCAGCAGGGCCGTCGAGATCAGGATGGGTCGAGTGTTTCTGTTCATCTTTCCCTCCCCATCAGGTGCTCGGTGTCCACGTCTTCGACGGCGTCGGCGTGGCGGTCGGCGGCCGCGGCGTCGGCGTCGGCCACGGGGTCGGCGTCGAGGTCGGCAGGGTGCCGATGGTCGGCGTCCGGGTCGGTGTGTCGGTGGCGCCGCCGCTCGAGGTCGGGGTGCGGGTTGCCGTCGCGGCCGAGGTCGGCCACACGAACGCGGTCGGAGTGATGGTGGCCGTCGGAGTGGGAGTCGGGGTCGGGGTGCCGAAGCTGCCCTCGTACGAGATCGCGCAGATGTCGGGACAGGCGGTGCCGTCGGCAAGCTCGAAGTCGAGGCACAGCTCGTAGACGCCGTCGAAGGTGATCGTGGTGCTGTCGTCGATGTCGGTCCACATGTACTTGGTCTGGCCGGCAGCCAGATTGGAGGACTGCAGGTCGGAGTACTGACCCGGGTACGGCGGACCGGACTTGTCGTAGGGCCTGGCGTAGCGGCCGCTGTATGGCGTGTCGTTGTAGCTGCCGCTGCTCTCGTCGATCATTTCTTCCTTGTAGTAGTTGCAAACGGCACTCGCGCCGTCCGTGCAGGTCATCACCCAGTCGATGTAGGCCCACTTGCGCATGTTGGCGCCCCAGTCGAAGTAGTAGCGCGTGATGGTCGCATCAAAGGCAGTGTGGTTGGTGATGTCGACCCCGAAGTAGCCGTAGGCCAGGGTGCGGGCGTTCTCGACGTCGATCCAACAGGTCGGGGTCGGAGTGAGGGTCGGGGTCAAGGTCTCGGTGGGGGTCGGGGTGACGGTGTGGGTGGGCGTCCAGGTCGGCAGGTTGGCGGACGGCACGCAGATCCGGTAGTCGCGCTGCTCCACCGAGTTGACGTAGAGCATCCAGTCGTTGGCGTCGTCCCCGTCGTAGTCGCCCTCCTTGTCGCCGTCGAGGTTGTAGTCCTCCTTGTCGCCGGTCTCGGCCACCACCTCGTTGCCGACCAGATTGCCGGACGCGTCGACCGCCAGAAAGTGGTTGGGCTGGCCGTTCCAGGTGTCGGGGATCTCGAGGCGGACGCGCCGCCGGTACTGGTAGAG
>CAZSTH010000132.1:0-9444 GCA_964609835.1 uncultured Thermoanaerobaculia bacterium | reverse complement strand
GGCGTGCGCCGGCGCCCGAACGACCACGATCGAGGAAAGCTACAATGACCGGGTCGGACGTGATCGGTCGGAGGCACATGAGGCAACCACAGGGCGTCACCCGATCGGTCGCGGTGTGTGTTGTTCTCGGCATCCTGCTGTCGATGCCGGTCGCGACCGTGACCGCGGCTGACGAAGAGGAGCGGGTCTTTCTCAGCTCGGAGACCCAGAGCGCCACCGAGGAACTGTGGATCGGAGACGGCAACGTCCACATCATCTACCAGGACATCGAGATCCGCTGCGAGCGCGCCGAGTACAACCGCTCCACCGGCGACATCACGGCCACCGGGGAAGTCGTCGTCGATCGTGGGCCGAGCCGATTCACCGCTGACGAGGCGCGGTTCAACCTCGAGACCAAGACCGGCATCTTTTTCAACGCCAGCGCGTTCGTCGACCCCATGTACACCTTTTCGGGACGCGAGATCGAGAAGCTCGACGAGCAGCGGTATCGGCTCAAGAACGCACGGTTCACGACCTGTGAGGTCGACGACGCCCATCCCTCATGGAGCTTCCACTTTGCCAAGGCCGTGGTCAAGGAGGAAGGGTTGGGGAAGTTCACCTCGACCTCCATGAAGATCCAGGGCGTACCGGTCCTCTACCTTCCCTACATGGTGTGGCCGATCAAGCAGCAGCGTGCGGCAGGCCTTCTTTTTCCCAACATCGGCTACTCCGACCGCCGCGGATACAACCTCGGCCTGCCACTCTTCGTGCCGTTCGGGCAAAGCTACGACGTCACCTTTCTCGCCGACTACTACTCCGAGGACTTTTACGGCCTCGGCAGCCTGTGGCGATGGGCGCCGGTTCAGGGCGCGTCCGGTGAGATCAATCTCTACGGACTCTGGGACGAGCCCAACGAAGAGTTCCAGTGGCGGATTTTTGGCTTCCACAACCAGGAGGACGTGCTCGGGTTTCGCCTCCTCGCGCAGCTGGAGAGCCTTTCCGACATCGACTTCTGGCAGGACTTCGATCGCAACTTCGACGCCAACACCCGCCGTGACCTCTACTCATTCGTCTATCTGACGCGCTCGTTCGGCCCGTACGCGCTCAACCTTCGAGCCGACCACCGCGAGACCTTCCTGACCACGAGCGACGTCGTGCTCAGCCAGATACCCGAGATCGAGGTGCGGTCCGGCTCGACCACGATTGCCGGCTCGCCGGTCTACCTCAACCTGATCGGCTCCCTCAACTATCTCAGCGTCGACCGCGGCGGCGACCTGCAGGCAGACTACGGCCGCGCAGACCTCTTCCCGACCCTGTCCTACACCCTTCCCGGTCCGCCGTGGCTGTCGGTGACCCCGCGGGTCGGCGGCAGGTTCACGTACTACACTGCTCAGCTCGCCGAGGACCGGAGGTCCTACGTCGACGAGCCTCTCGATCGCGTCTACGCCACCGCCGGCGTCGACCTCGTCGGGCCGTCGCTGTCGCGGGTCTTCGAGGGCGGTCTCGGGCCGTATGAGAAAGTCAAGCACCTGATCGAGCCCCGGTTCGAGTATCGCTACCTGACCACTACCACCGACGTCAGCCGGATTCCGATCTTCGATGAGGTCGACTCGACGCCTCGCGACGCCAACTTCGTGCGCATGATCCTCGCCAACCGGCTGCTCGGGCGGTCATCGTCCGGCCTCGGGACCCGCGAGCTGGCGTCGCTCGAGTTCATCCAGGACCTCTCGTTCGACGACCCCCTCACCACCGGCGTCGACGGGGACACCAGCCAGCTCGGCCCCTTCGGCATGGCGTTGCGCCTGACCCCGATCCAGGGCACCGGCTTCGATGCGCGCCTCTCCTACGACCTGTTCTACAAGAGCCTCCGTTCGACCTCGCTGGCGGCCTCACTGCAGCGGCCGCTCGGCTCCCTGGCTCTGACCTGGTACGAGAGCTACAACCCGCGCGACGGGGAGCGTACGTCCTCGCAGGTCCGAAGCCTGGTCGGCTTCCGGAAGGCGGGGTTCCCGCTCGAGCTGTCGGTCCAGCTGGCCTATGACATCGTCAACCGGGAGATCGGCGACCAGCGCTACGGGGTGGGCTGGCAGGGCAGCTGCTGGAACATCTCTGCGAGCTACCGGGACACCCGCATCGGTGCCTTTCCGACCCGCGAGTTCTTGATCGTCATCGGCCTGAAGGGAGTCGGCGCCCTGCCCGAGATCCGCGGCAGCCTCGGGGGGTATTAGACCGATTCCGCGAACCGCCGACCGGGCGGTTCGCGGAATCGGTGGCGGAGGGAGTGGGATTCGAACCCACGGAGGCGTGAACCTCAGCGGTTTTCAAGACCGCCGCCTTCGACCACTCGGCCATCCCTCCGCGAAAACCTACTGTATACCTTCTGCGACCTTCGGCGGCAGGGCGAGGGTCGCGAGGAGTCCATTTTTCGGGATCGGGATCGGGATCGAAAACAGAACAACGGTTTACACCCGTTCCGCCGCCGCGTACAATACCAGCCCCGGTGCGGAGAGGTGCTGGAGTGGTCGATCAGGGCTGCCTGCTAAGCAGTTGTCCGGGGTGACCTGGACCGCGGGTTCGAATCCCGCCCTCTCCGCCATAGCAACGTCACGCCGCCGCCATGGCGGCGTTTTTCGAGAGGTCCGGATGCCCGCAGAGGTGAGAACCCGCATTGCCCCGAGCCCAACCGGTGACCCGCACGTGGGCACCGCCTACGTCGCCCTCTTCAACCTCGCCCACGCGCGGCAGCACGGCGGCCGGTTCGTGCTCCGCGTCGAGGACACCGACCGTCAGCGCAGCACCCGGGCCTCGGAGGCCATGATCCTCGATGCGCTGTCGTGGCTCGGCATCGAGTGGGACGAGGGGCCCGATGTGGGAGGCCCTCACGGACCCTACCGCCAGAGCGAGCGCACCGAGATCTACCGCCGCCATGTGGACGAGCTGGTGGCGGCGGGTGCGGCCTACCCGTGCTTCTGCACCCGTCAGCGCCTCGACGACCTCCGCGCCGAGCAGAGGGCGGCCAAGCGGCAGCTCGGCTACGACGGCCACTGCCGTACGCTCGAACCGCGGGCCGCCGCCGAGCGGCGCGCGGCCGGGGAAGAACACGTCGTCCGGCTCGCCATGCCGACCGCCGGCGAGACCGTCGTCGACGATCTCCTGCGGGGTGAGATCGTGTTCGCGAACGAGCAGATCGACGATCAGATCCTCCTCAAGTCGGATGGCCACCCTACCTACCATCTAGCGAACGTGGTCGACGACCACCTGATGCGGATCAGCCACGTGATCCGGGCCGAAGAGTGGATCTCGTCGCTGCCGAAGCACGTTCAGCTCTACCGCGCATTCGGCTGGGAGCTGCCGGTCTTCTGCCACCTGCCGCTGCTGCGGAACGCCGACAAGTCCAAGATCTCGAAGCGCAAGAACCCGGTCAGCCTCGACCACTACCGCCAGGCCGGCTACCTGCCGGAGGCGATGATCAACTACCTGGCGTTGATGGGTTGGACCATGCCTGACGAGCGCGACCGGTTCACCCTGGACGAGTTCGTCGACTGCTTCCGCCTCTCCGACATCAGCCTCGGCGGACCGGTTTTCGACCTCGACAAGCTGCGGTGGCTCAACGGCACCTATCTGCGCGAGCTCGGCACCGGAGACCTCCTCGGTCGCCTCCACGAGGTGCCGCTGGCGGACGACTACCTGGCCAGGGTGCTGCCTCTGGTACGCGAGCGGATCGAGACCCTCGCCGACTTCGTCGCCTACGCGGGCTTCTTTTTCGTCGGCGAGGTCGAGCTCGAGCCCACGTCGCTCGACAAGCTGGTGGCCAAGGGCCGGACCCCCCAGCAGACCGCCAAGGCCTTCCGGCTGCTGCTCGAGGAGCGCCTCGACGGCATCCTCGATTGGAATGCCGAGAAGATCGAGGGTGCGCTGCGCGGTTTTTGCGACGACCACGAGTGGTCGCCAAAGGAGCTCTTCATGCCGGTGCGGATCGCGGTCACCGGGCGCGCGGCAACCCCGCCGCTGTTCGAGACCATGGAGGTGCTCGGCAAGCAGCGCTGCCGGTGGCGGCTGCGGCGGGCGATCGACAGCCTGCGGTCGATGAAGGCGTGATTCAGAAACGGAGACAGCAGAGACCATGGCACCAGACGAGCCCACCGCCGCCAAGCAGGACTTCATTCGCGACATCATCCGGAACGATCTCGCGCGCGGGGTGCACGACACGATCATCACCCGCTTCCCCCCCGAGCCGAACGGCTACCTGCACATCGGCCACGCCAAGTCCATCTGCCTCAACTTCGGCCTCGCCGAGGAGCTCGGGGGACGCTGTCACCTGCGCTTTGACGACACCAACCCCGTCAAGGAGGAGCACGAGTACATCGAGTCCATCAAGCGCGATGTCGAGTGGCTCGGCTTCGACTGGGGGGAACACCTTTACCACGCCTCGGACTACTTCGAACGGCTCTACGACTGGGCGGAGCACCTCATCCGAAACGGCGACGCCTACGTCGACGACCAGACCGCCGACGAAATTCGTTCGACCCGCGGCACGCTCACCGAACCGGGCACCGAGAGCCCGTACCGGAACCGCACGGTGGAGGAGAATCTCGAGCTCTTCCGAACCATGCGGCGCGGCGATTTTACCGACGGCGCGCGGGTGCTGCGTGCCAAGATCGACATGGCGTCGGGCAATATCAATCTCCGTGACCCGGTGCTGTACCGCATCCTCCACGCCACCCACCCGCGCACCGGTGATCGCTGGTGCATCTACCCGACCTATGACTTCGCCCACGGCCAGTCGGATGCGATCGAGCACATCACCCACAGCCTCTGCACCCTCGAGTTCGAGGCCCACCGGCCGCTGTACGACTGGCTGATCGACCACCTGCCGGTGCCGTCACGGCCGCGCCAGATCGAGTTCGCGCGCTTCAATCTGAGCTCCACCGTCCTCTCGAAGCGGCGCCTGCTCAAGCTGGTGCAGGGCGGCCATGTGGACGGGTGGGACGATCCCCGGATGCCGACCCTGTCGGGGCTCCGTCGGCGCGGCTTCCCGCCGGCCGCCATCCGCGACTGCGTCGACCGTGCGGGCGTTGCCAAACGGGAGAGCGTCGTCGACCTGGCGCTGCTCGAACACTGCGTCCGGGCGGAGCTCAACCGTACCGCCGAGCGCCGCATGGCCGTGCTCCGGCCTTTGAAGGTCGTGATCGAGAACTACCCGGCCGACCGCTCGGAGGAGCTCGAGGCCGTCAACAACCCGGAAGACCCCGGCGCCGGTTCGCGCTCGGTGCCGTTCTCCCGCGAGCTCTACATCGAGGCCGACGACTTCATGGAAGACCCGCCCAAGAAGTTCTTTCGCCTCGCGCCGGGACGCGAGGTGCGGCTGCGCTACGCCTACTTCATGACCTGTCGAGAGGCGGTCAAGAACGAGGCCGGCGAGGTGGTCGAGCTGCGCTGCACCTACGACCCGGAAACCCGAGGTGGAGACGCGCCCGACGGCCGACGGGTCAAGGCAACCCTTCACTGGGTTTCGGCCCCGCACTCGTTCGTGGGAGAGGTGCGGCTGTACGACCACCTCTTCATCAGCCCCGACCCCGGCGCCGACGGCGACTTTGTCGACGATTTGAACCCGAGCTCGCTCGAGCGCGTGAGCGACGCGCGCCTCGAGCCGAGCGTCGCCCGACTCGAGGCCGGGGCCCGCATCCAGCTCGAGCGCCTGGGTTACTTCTGCATCGATCCCGACTCGACGGCCGCCCGCCCGGTCCTCAACCGCACCGTCACCCTGCGCGACACCTGGGCCAAAGTCCGCGACAGGGGATGAAGCCGGGGCGGCGAGGCGATCTGCAGAGTTTCTAAGTCACGCGCGCAAATCTCAAGAGCCCCCGATCCGCGAATCGGGGGCTCTTGAAATTTGGTGCCGAAGGCCGGACTCGAACCGGCACGGATCGCTCCACACGGCCCTCAACCGTGCGCGTCTACCAATTCCGCCACTTCGGCACAGACAGTCATTCAGTCTCCACCGGCTCGCCGCCGGTCTCGCCGGTCGTGCCGGCGGTCGGCGGCGCGCCCTCGTCAGTCGGCTCGAGGGCCGGCTCTGCGGGCGCAGCTGTGCCCTCCTGGGTCAGCGGAACGCTCTCCATCACCGACGACCGCTGCTTGCCGGAGAGGATCGCCAAGGTCAGGCACAGCAGCACGAAGAGGATGAAGGCCACAGTCGTCATGCGGTGCATGATGTTGGTGCCCGAGCGCGGTCCGAACGAGGTCTGGCTGCCGCCGCCGCCGAAGGCGCCGGCGAGGTCCGCGCCCTTGCCCTGCTGGAGCAGCACGACCAGGATAAGGAACAGGCAGACCAGGATGTAGAGGATCACCAGCAGGACAGTCACGATTCTTCTCCCGCGGCGCAGTCGGCCGCAGCGCGGATGATAGCGAAAAACGAGCTCACGTCAAGGCTCGCGCCGCCGATCAGTCCGCCGTCCACGTCCTCGAGCGCGAGCAGTTCGTGGGCGTTCTCGGGTTTGAGGCTGCCGCCGTAGACGATCTGCAGGGCGTTGGCCGCCTCGCCGGAGAACAGCGACGCCATCCGTACCCGCAAGAAGGCGTGGGCCTCCTGGGCCTGGGCCGGGGTGGCGGTGCGCCCGGTTCCGATCGCCCACACCGGCTCGTAGGCGATGTGGAGGTGTTGCGGGTCGAGCTCGCCGAGCGCTGTTGTCTGCTGCTCGAGTACCGCGAAGGTCCGGCCCGCGTCGCGTTCCTGGAGGGTCTCGCCGATGCAGTAGATGACCTCGAGGCCACCGTCCTGTGCCGCCCGCGCCCGCTCGAGGGTGATGTCGTCGTTCTCGCCGAACAGCGTCCGGCGCTCGGAGTGTCCGACGATCGCCCAGGCGACGCCGATCTCGGTCAGCATCGTCGGCGCCACCTCGCCGGTGAAGGCGCCGGCCTCGCTCCAGTGCACGTTCTGCGCGCCGATTCGGATCCCCGAGCCGGTGGCGAGCATGGTCGCCGCGGGCAGCGAGACGTAGCTCGGGCAGCAGACGACGTCCACCGACTCCGGGATCTCCTCCGCGAGCAAATGTTCGAGGTAAGCCGTGGTCTCGGCCGTCGTCTTGTGCATCTTCCAGTTGCCGGCGATCAGTGGTCTCCGCATCGCATCCTCAGCTTTCCAGCGCGGTCAGAGCCGGCAGCGCCTCGCCGGTCAAAAACTGCAGCGAGGCGCCGCCGCCGGTGGAGACATGGCCGATGCGGTCGGAGACCCCGGCGCGCCGGATCGCCATCACCGACTCGCCGCCACCGACCACCGAGTAGGCCCCGCTCGCCGCCAGCGCCTCGGCGACCGCGAAGGTGCCGGCTGCGAAGCGGTCGCGTTCGAAGACGCCCATCGGGCCGTTCCAGAACACGGTCCGCGCCGTTTCCAGAGCGGTCCGGTAGCGAGCGCGGGTTCGAGGTCCGATGTCCACCACCATGAGATCGTCGGGTATCTCCTCCGGCGTCACCGTCTCGACCCTGTCGGGTTCGTCGAGATCGTCGGTGGCGATCAGGTCGACCGGCAGCACTAGCTCGACACCCCGCTCCCGCGCCGCGGTCCGCACCGCCCGCGCGGTCTCGACCATCTCCTCCTCTACCAACGAGCGCCCGACGCCGAGCCCTTCGGCGAGGAAGAAGGTGTTGGCCATGCCGCCGCCGATCAGCAGCGTCTGCACGCGCTCGAGCAGCGACTGCAGCGGTCGCGTCTTGGTGGAAACCTTGGCGCCTCCGACCACCGCAACGAACGGCCGCCCGGGCTCGTCCACCAGCCGCGCGAGCGCCGCCACTTCATGCTCCATGAGCGATCCCGCCGCCTTGCGCCCCGCGGAGTAGCGCGCCGGCACCGCCACCACCGAGGCGTGTGCCCGGTGGGCGGTCCCGAAGGCGTCGTTGACATAGTGGCTGTAGGGCGCGCTCAGCCGCTCGGCGAACCCGGCATCGCCGGCCTTCTCGCCAGCGTGGAATCTGAGGTTCTCCAACAGCACCAGCGCACCGGGTTCGAGATCGTCCGGCAGGCCCTGCAGACAGTCGGCCACGAATCGCACGGGACGCTCGAGAAGCCCCTCGAGCACTGCCGCAACGGGTTCGAGAGACAATGCGCGGTCCGGCTTGCCCCCGGGCTTCCCGAGGTGGGAACAGGCGGCGACCACTGATGCCCGTTCGAGCAGCCACCGCAGGGTCGGCAGCGCGGCCGTGATTCTCGAGTCGTCGAGCACCTCGCCGTCCGCAATCGGCACATTGAGGTCGAGGCGCGCGAGCACGCGCCCGCCCCCGACGTCGCGCAGCTGATCCAGGGTCGGCAGGCTCACGACTTCGACGCCATGTACTCGACGAGGTCCACGCAGCGCAGAGCGTAGGCGTTTTCGTTGTCGTACCAGCCGACGACGCGGAAGAAGTTCGACGCCACCTGGTTGATCAGCGGCAGGTCGATCACCGATGAGTGGGTCTCGCCGATGATGTCGCTCGACACGATCGGCACCTCGGTAGCGCGCAGGATGCCCTCGAGCGGGCCCGCGGCGGCGTCGATGAAGGCCCTCTTGAGCTCGTCTGCCGACGACGAACGCGACGCCACGAACGTGAGGTCGCAGACAGATCCGTCCGGCACCGGCACCCGCATGGCGGCGCCGTGGAGCTTACCGTCGAGCTCGGGATAAACCAGCCCGATGGCCTTGGCGGCGCCGGTGGACGTCGGAATGATGTTGATCGCCGCCGCCCGCGCTCGGCGCATGTCCTTGGGGTGCTGGACGTCGAGAATGCTCTGGTCGTTGGTGTAGGCGTGGGTGGTCGTGAGCCAGCCGTGCTCGATCCCGACCGCCTCGTGGAGCACCTTGGCCATCGGCGCGAGGCAGTTGGTCGTGCACGAGGCGTTGGAGACGACGTGGTGGCTGCCCGCGTCGTAGAGCTCGTGGTTGACGCCCATGACGAAGGTCTCGTCCACGTTCTTGCCCGGGGCCGTGATCATCACCTTCTTGGCGCCGCCGTCGATGTGGGCCCCCGCGGCCTCGCGAGAGCGAAACAGGCCTGTCGCCTCGAAGACATACTCGACACCCAGATCCCCCCATGGCAGCTTCGCCGGGTCACGCTCCGCGAAGACCCGCATCCGGTCGCCGTCGATGGTCAGATCGGAGCCGTCGACTTCGCACGAACCCTTCCAGCTGCCGTGCACCGAGTCGTGGGCGAAGAGGTAGCCCAGCATCTCGGGCGATGTGAGGTCATTGACCGCGACCAGATCGAAGCCGTCGCGGGACTTGAGGTGGCGGGCCAGCAGGCGCCCGATGCGTCCGAATCCGTTGATCGCGACCTGGATGCTCATGGGTATCCTCCACCGGGTTGGAATGGCCGGAGAGTATAACAGATGAGACGAGCTTGCACCTCGATGGATCGTGTGCTAAATTCCACCGCTGCGTGGCCCGTTCGTCTAGGGGTCTAGGACGCCGGCCTCTCACGCCGGTAACACGGGTT
>CAZSTH010000131.1:0-9663 GCA_964609835.1 uncultured Thermoanaerobaculia bacterium | reverse complement strand
GGGATGGCGCGAGGCGTCGACGCCGCCGCCCACCGCGGAGCGCTGGCCGCGGGCGGCACCACGTGGGCGGTATGGGGAACTGGACCGGACCGGCTCTACCCGCCGGAGCACGGCGCGCTCGCCGAGGAGATCGCCGGCACCGGAGCCCTGATGACCGAGTATCTCCCGGGAACCCCTCCGCGTCGCCACCACTTCCCCGAGCGCAACCGGATTCTCGCCGGCCTCGCACAGGTCGTGGTGGTGGTGGAGGCCGCAGCCCGCTCAGGTGCGCTGGTCACGGCGCGGCTCGCGATCGAGGAGGACCGCGAGGTGATGGCCGTGCCCGGCAACATCTTCTCCGAGCTCTCGGTCGGACCCAACACCCTGTTGCGAGTGGGAGCCCGCCCGCTGCTGACGCCGCGCGACGTGTTCGATGCGGTCGGTCATGGGCCCGCGGCTCCCGTACCGGCCGCGACGATGTCGCCGATGGTGGCCGCGATCCCCTCCGGCGAGGCCATGACGGTCGACGAGATCGCCAGGCGCGCCGACAAGGAGGTGTCGGTGGCGGTGGGAGAACTGCTGCAGCTCGAGCTTGCGGGAGAGCTCGAGCGGCTGCCCGACGGCCGCTACGCCCGAGTTCGGGCGGAGGTGCCGCCCGTCGGCGGCGGCGAGGGCTCGTGATGCCGCCCCCGTCGATCGTGGTCGTGGGCGGCGGCCTCGCCGGGAGCGAGGCGGCGTGGCAGCTGGCCGCGGCCGGTGTCCGGGTACGGCTGCACGAGATGCGGCCGCGGCGCCCGACACCGGTCCACGGCAGCGACCGTCTGGCCGAGCTGGTGTGCTCGAACTCGCTCCGGGGAGATTCGATCGGCAACGCGGTCGGCCTCCTGAAGGCCGAAATGGAGGTGCTCGACTCGCTCATCATCGCCACCGCCCGGCGCGCTGCCGTGCCGGCCGGCGGCGCGCTCGCCGTCGACCGGCATCTTTTCGCCGAGTCCGTCACCAACGCCATCTGCTCTCATCCACGGATCGAGGTGGTGCGCGCCGAGGTTGAGGACCTGCCGCAGGGGCCGGCGATCATCGCCACCGGACCGCTGACCTCGCCCACCCTCCACCGCGCGCTCGATCGGCTGCTCGGTGAGCGACCCCTCGCCTTCTACGACGCGATCGCGCCCATTGTCGCCGCAGACTCTCTCGACATGGGTCGCCTTTTTGCCGCCTCGCGCTACGACAAGGGTGACGGCCACGACTATCTGAATTCCGCCCTCGATCGCGAGGCGTACGAGGCCTTCGTGGATGCGCTGCTGACGGCCGAGAAGACCCCGTTCAAGGACTTCGAGGAGCAGGACATCACTTACTTTGAAGGCTGTCTGCCGGTCGAGGTGATGGCGGAGCGCGGGCGCGACACGCTCCGCTACGGGCCGATGAAGCCGGTCGGTCTCTCCGATCCCGCAACCGGCCGGCGGCCGTGGGCGGTCGTCCAACTTCGGCAGGACGACCTGGCGGCCGAGCACTGGAACCTGGTGGGCTTCCAGACAAAGCTCACCCATCGCGAGCAGAAGCGAGTGTTCAGCCTGCTACCGGGGCTCGAGCACGCTCGTTTCGTGCGGCTCGGCATGATCCACCGCAACACCTTCATCAATGCCCCCGACCACCTCGACTCCGGTCTGCGGCTCAGGCGCCGCCCGGAACTCCGTCTCGCCGGCCAGATCACCGGGGTCGAGGGCTACGTGGAATCGGCCGCCACCGGTTTATTGGCGGCGCGTTCGCTGCTCGCCGAGCTGGCCGGATCCAGGGCGCAGCCGCCGCCGGAGGTCACCGCCTGTGGTGGTCTCATCCGCCACTTGACGGCGCGCCCGGCGGCCGGGTTCCAACCCGCGAACGTCAACTGGGGCCTGGTCGCGGTCGCACCAGCTGCGGCGAAGGTGCGCGGCCGCCGTGAGCGTCGGGCGCTCCAGGCCGAGATCGCGCTCGCCGCCATCGGCTCGTGGGCCGCGTCCCTTCCACGCCCGGATCTCCTGTGAACTCTTCGGGCTCCTCGGACGCCCCATGTGGTGAGAAGTCCGGATGAGGGTCAGCCGCGCGGGTGGTTGCGGCGGTGGACCTCCATCAGGCGCGCGAGATCGACCGTGGTGTAGATCTGGGTGGTGGCGAGAGAGCTGTGACCGAGCAGCTCCTGGATCGCTCGCAGATCCATCCCGGCCTCGAGAAGATGGGTGGCGAAGGCGTGGCGCAGGGCGTGAGGGTGCAGCCGGTTGAGCTCCGCGCTGCGCGCCACCGCGTGGTCGAGAATCCTCCGCACCGAGCGGTCGCTCAGCCGGCCCCCTCGTTGATTGACGAACAACGCGTCGTCGTCACCCGGCCACCGCCCACGCCAACGGGCCCGCTCCGGCAGATAGGCCGCGACGGCAGCCGCGGCGGGGCGGCCGAAGGGCACCAGGCGCTCCCTCCTGCCCTTGCCGCGGACCCGCAGCAGCCTTTGGCGGAGATCGATATCGGCAAGATCGAGGCCCACCAGTTCACCGACCCGCAGCCCGGCGCCGTAGAGCAGCTCGATGAGCGCGCGGTCGCGGCGACCGGCGGGATCTTCGGGAAAGCCGTCGAGGATCTCTTCGATCGCGTAACGGCCCGCCACCTCTGGCGGTGCATCCGTCGCCTTCGGGTGCGGCACCGGATCCGCGGGGCTGGCCTCGATCCGGTCTTCGGACACCAGGAACCGGAAGTAGGTGCGGAGCACGGCCAGCGCCCGACCGATCGAACGCGCCGACAGGCGTCGGCCGTGGAGATGAGCGAGGTGGGCACGCACGGTCGCCGGCGACACCCGGTCGGGGCCGGCAACCGCGAGCTCGGATTCCGCGAAGCCGACGAAGCGCTTCAGCTCACGCCGGTAGGCGCGGAGGGTAGCCGGTGACAGGTTGCGCTCCCATTCCAGGTGTTCCAGGAACGCTTCCTGCGACCAGGCGTCTGCGCCGGCGGTCACCGCTGGCCTCCGGGCGGCCTCGGCAGGGTCCCGGTGGATCGCCACCACCACAGCCGCAGAAGGTCCCGGAACATCTGCGCCGAGTGCCGGATCGCGAGCACCCGCGACGCCTCGACGTGACGCCAGCGGACACCGATCTCACGGACGTCGCAGCCCCAGGCTCGTGCCAGCACGAGGTGTTCGACGTCGAAAGCAAAACCGTCGATGCGCTGCTCGCGGGCCAGGTCGCGAGCGAGGTCACCTGGAAAGAGCTTGAAGCCGCACTGGGTGTCGCCGATCGGGCTGAGACCCAGCGTGCGAACCAGGAGGTTGAACGTTCGCCCCATCAGGTCGCGGTACCAGGGCTGCGGGTCGCTGATCAGGCTGCGATCCACGGCACGCGAGCCGACCGCGACGGCGCCGCCGGCGGCTGCCTCTGCGAGCTCCTCCAGCTCCTCGATCGGCGCCGCGAGGTCGGCATCGGTGAGGAGGACGAGCCGGCCGCGGGCACGTGCGAAGCCGGTGCGCGTCGCCGCTCCCTTGCCGCGGTTGCGGGCGTGGGTGTGAAGGTGAAGCTCGATGTCCTCGGCGAGCTCGACTCCGAGCACCGCGTCGCCGGTTCCGTCGCTGGAACCATCATCGACGACCACGATCTCGGCCGGCAGCCAGCGTGGCCGGCCGGCCAAAAAGGCGATGATCTTCTTGGCGGTGGGCGGCAGGCGGTCGCGCTCGTCGAGGGCCGGAATGACGATGCTGAGAGCGGGGATCGCCGGGCCCTGGTCATGTACGGATGCCTGCGGCGCAGAGCTTCCCTGGGATGGTCGGTCCACCCGATCACGGTACCTAAACCCCCGCCAGAAGTCGAACTCCCGGGAGGCGGCAAGGAAGCGTCGTGGCCGCGGCGCGGTACACTTCACGCGGGCTTCAGCTGGAGGACGTATGGACCGAGCATGCTGGGAGTACAGGATCATCAACATCCGGTCGGAGAACTACCGCATTGATCCCGCCCGTGAGAGTGAGCTCAACGAGCTCGGCGAGCAGGGGTGGGAGCTGGTGGCGATCACTGCCATCAACTACAAGACGGCGGCCACCGACCACATCGGAATGGTGTTCAAGCGGCCCCGGGGAGACAGCTGAGGCGCCGCTGGTCGGCGGTCACGGCTCAGGGTCCTCCCACAGCAAACCTCGATCGGCGGCCACGCGGATCGCGGCGTAGCCCCCGACAGCTGCCGACAGCCCGAGGGTGGCAATCCCAACCAACGCCGCTCCAATCACCCACGGCAGGCGGCTTCTAGGAACCGCGGCATCGAAACGAATCCCCGCGAGCAGCATCCCCGGTGTGCCGTGGCGCACCACGAGCAGGACCGCGGCGGCGAAACCCCACCACGCCACGGCCAGTGAGATCGCCCACCAGAAAGCCGCCAGCGTCGGGCGCTCACCCATCAGCAGGACCGCGATCAGCGCTCCCGCGCACACCGCCAGGAGCACCGCCAGATCCGCCCACGCCGAGGCCATCGCGTTGAGAAGCGGCGGCGGCCGGCCCTGTGGCCCGCGGCCGGATGCCGGCCGGTCGGCGCCGGGCTCGCGGTGGATGATGGCGTCCCAGTTCCCGGGAACGTCGTGATTCTCGGTGCTCATCGGAGGTCGATGCTGCCGACGAAGATCTCGAGTTGCATGTCCACCGGTCTCGATTTGTACAGCTCGATGAATTCAAGCATCCTGGTCACTTCCTCATCACCCGGGTGGCGCTCGAGCAGGACCTGGAGGTGGGCCTCGGCCGCCGGGAGATTGAAGGCGCGCATCTCCGCGAGACCGGCATTGAACAGCGCCCGGTCATACAGCGCGGGCAGCTCCTCGTGCTCGGGATTCTCTTCCAACAGGTCCTCGATGATGGCGATGGCAGCCCGGAAGTCATTGCTCTCGAACACCTGGTGGAGGGCCGGCGCCTCCGGCTCGGTCTCGCTCACCTGCTGGCGGAGTGCCTCGAGTGCCGGATCGTTAGGCGCGATCCGCAACTCGGCCATGATGCGATCGTAGGCCGCCAGCCAGCGTCCCTCGTCCACCAGCTGCCGGCAGGCGGCGAGCCCCGGAGGTACCGGGGTCGGCACCGGGGTGGCGACCATCTTCCGGTACTCGGTGAGCTTGGCGTCGACGCGGCCCTGGTACTGGTCGTCGGCCGAGTTCTCCTCGAGCAGCACAATCGCCTCGTCGATCTTTTTCTGGTTGAACAACTCCTCGGCCTCGGTCAGGACCCGATTGACCTGCTGGAACCGGGACTCGGCGGGCTCCGCCGGCGCGAAGACGCCCGCCACCCACAGCGACACCGCCACCACAACGACGCCCGCGGCCCCGAGCCCCACCCACCACTGCCACGGCAGTTTCCGTTTCGGCTTCGCGGGAGTGCGCCACTCGCCCTCCAGCCGCTGTGCCCGCTTCTGGGCCGCAGCGCCGAAGTCACTGGTGGCCGTGAAGTCGTCGCTGAAGAGGTCGTCCTCGAGCTCCGGCATCTCTGGTGAGTGAGTTTGCTCCCGGCCGTCGCCGTTGGGCTCCGAAGGGGTTGCGCGACCGATCTTCTCCATCAAACGGGTGGTCTCGACGTGCTTCGGCCACAGCGACAGCACGCGCGAGCCGAAATTTCGGGCCAGCTCGACATCGCCGCCTTCAAGCGCCTCGGCCGCATCGTCGAGCATGGGTTCGATGCGGCGCTCGAGTTCCTCCTTGGCGTGGCGGATGTGCTTGATGCGGTCGAGCGCCTCCTCGTGCTTGGGGTCGATCAGCAGGATCCTCGACCAGGCGTCGATAGCGGCGACGTAATTGTCCTCGGCGGCTGCCGCGCCGCCTTTGGCGAGCAGTTCGCGAATCACCGCATCGGCATCCGACGAAGCCGCGGCCTCGCCCGGGTCGACTGTTTCAAACGCGGTGGGGCTCGACTCGAAGAGCTCCGACACGTTGTCAGAGCCGGACTCGTAGTAGTCGGCTCCCGCCGCCGCCCGCTCCTCGGTCGGCGGCCTGGACGGCGGCGACGGCGGCTCGAAATCAGGCTCGGGAATCGCATCACCGGACGCCGCTCGGGGCGTTGCCGGGGCCGTGTCGGAGAACAGATCGGCCGCGTCGGCGGCGCCGAAGTCGGGGGCGTCTCCGCCCGCCGAGGACTCGAAGTCGATCTTCTGTGTGGCGGCCGGGTCGCCGACAAAGCCGGCCTGCTCGAGGGAGATGTCCCCCTGCCTCTCGATCTCGCCCAGGGTGGTCGCGATCTGCTCGTGGTGGGGGTCGAGCGCCTGAGCCATCATCACGAAGTTGGCGGCCTCCTGGGTGTTGCCGTCGGCGAGGGCGTCCCGGGCCTGGGCCAGGAATCGCTCGACCTGGGACGAACCAGAGTCGGCCTCCTCGATCTGAGCGAGGAGGGCGCGCGCTTCCTGGTGGCCGGGGAGGTCCAGCAGCACCTGCTGCACCTTGGCGCGCGCCGCCGCGAATTCACGGTTGTTGAAATCCTCCACCGCTTCGACCACCAGGGTGTTGATGGTCTCGGTGGTCGGGGCCTCGAGCTGGGAGATGATCTCGTTGAGGTCAATCTCGGCGGCGCCCGACGAGAGCTGCTGATGGAGGTTACGTGCCGGCAAATATGCCGGATCCAGGCGCAAGACGAACTCCAACCCGATCAGGGCTTCCTCACGATTTCCGTGCTGGAGCTTGTCGACCACCTGCTTGAAGGCGGTCATGACACGGTCTTGGGCCTGCGGCGACAGCTCGGGGTTGCCAGGGTACGCCATGAAAAAATGGTATCAGGCAGTCTCTCGAGGGGTCAACGAAAGGTTCTCGTCGGCGTCGCGCCGGGATCGGCCCGGTCACGCCCGCATGCCCTACGATGTGTCGGTGTCGCCCGGCCCGCTCACGGCCTCGCGGAAGACGATCCGGACCAGCGTGCCCTGCGGGCTGAGATTCTTGAGATCGAGCTCGCCACCGTGGTCGATCACGATCCGGTGGACCATTGCCAGGCCCATTCCCGACCCGCGACCCTTGGTCGAGAAGAAGGGCTCGACCAGGGTTGCGGTGTCGTCGGTTGGGAGCCCCGCGCCGGTGTCGACGACCTCGATCGTCAGATCGTCTCCGGCCACGCGCAGACGCAGGGTGATGGTGCCGCCCTCGTCAATCGCAGCGACGGCATTGTCAGCCAGGTTGACCAGCGCCTGGCGCAGCTGGACGGGGTCGACCGCCGCCACCACCTCCCGAGCCGGAAGGTCGAGCTCGACCTCGATGTCTTCGCGGATCCCGTCGTACAGCGAGGCCACTTCCTTGAGCACCTTGCCGATGTTGCAGGGTCGGGGGTTGACGCTTGGAAGCCGCGCGTACTCCTGGAACGCGTCGACCAGCTCGGTGAGCCCCGAGGCCTGGGCGACGATCGCCTCACAGCCGGTGACCACGATCTCGCGCAGCTCATCATCCAGCGAAGCGGCCCGGCGCTGGATTCGTTCGGCCGCCAGCCGGATCGGGGTCAGGGGGTTTCGGATCTCGTGCGCGATCCGCTGCGCCGCCTCGCTCCACGCCGCCTGCCGCTGGGCCTGGATGAGCTGCGTGAGGTCGTCGATGGCCACCACCCGGCCCCCGTCGGGCAGCGGACGCGTGGTCACGTCCACCTGCAGACGGGCCCCAGCCAGTTCCAGCGAGGCCTCGAATCGAGCGGCCGCCGGTTGATCGGACCGCAGCCTCCGGAACAGCGGCTCCAGCCCGGGGACGTCCAGCTCGTCAGTAGCCAGCCACCGATTCTCCCACTCGGGATGACCGAGCATCCGCGCAGCGGCGGTGTTGGGCCGAAACCGTGCGCCTTCGGTTTCGAGCGACAACACGCCCGTCGGCACCGTGGCGAGGAGGGTCGCTAGCTGCTGGTTCGAGCTCAGAATCTCGGCCTCGGTGGCCCTCACGCGGCGGACCATGGCATTGAACGAGTCGACCAGGACCGCGACCTCATCGGATGCCGGCACGTCGACCTCTTCGAGAGCGTCGCCCTCGGCCACGCGCTGCGTGGCCGCGGCCACCGCCAGCAACGGTTCGGTGAAGCGGCGTGAGAGGAACAACCCAACCCAGACGGTTGCGAAGAGCAGGAGCAGGGTGATGGCGAGCAGGACGAGAACCGTGGTCGCGGTAATCGCTCCTCGGGCCTGCTTCATGTCCTGGAACTCGGCATCGGCGGCAATCGCGTTCTCGAGATGCAGGAGCAGCTCTGCCGGCAACATATCGGCGACGACCACCCGACGGTCGCCCCGTTCGGAGCGCCACGCGCGCACCAGCAGACCGCCGCGCCAGCGGTCGGCACGCGTCCCTTGCTCAGGCAGTTGCTCCCAGCGGAGCGGAGGCAGTGACGCCGGTATGCGACGGGGGTCGGCCACCGCCTCCACGAGGTCGTCCCCCACGTACAAAGCCACCAGGTCGACACCGAGAACATTTCTCAATCGCGCGAGGTCGGCGCGGTCGCTGGCGGCTCTGAGCTCGTCGGCGGCGATGACGGCTTGGCGGGCAAGGCGCTCCTCCACGAGCTCCCGGATTTGCACCGTCACCTCCTTGCCGCCGCGGAGGATGGTCTCTACCGGAGCGGAGAACCAGCGGTCGATGGATCCCTGGAGCAGATTGGTCGCGATCAGGAAGATCAGGATCACCGGCACGAAGGTGAGACCGACATAGGTCAGCACCAGCTTGGTCCGGAAGCGGCTGCCGAGGATTCCGCTGCGCCGCTCGACCGCGAGCCGGAGAAGGCTGCGCACGAGGATGAAGCTGAGGATGACGATCAGGGAGATGTCGAGATACCACAGCACGAACAGGAGGACGCGATTGGTCAGCTCCTCGGGTGAGGCCTCGCGGGCGCGCTGCAGGAGAAAGTAGGCCCCTGCGGACAGCGCCATGAGGAAGAGAAACGCTGCCACGACAAAGCGCGTCTCGCGGGCGTGCTCCGCCCACAGCCGCCGCAGCCGACTCATGACGGTTGGCAGACGGCCGATGCCAGAGAGCGTCTCACGGGTCGGCTCGCACGCTCGGCAGCTGCAGCTCCTGCCACAGGGTGCCGTCGGTGGTCGGGAATACCAGCCAGGTGGTGCCGCGGGAGAACACCGCACGCGCCCGGATCCGCAGCTCGCCGCCTCGCCGACCCCTGGGGAGGGGCACCTCGATGGTGGGGGGCGAGGTCAACCATGCCCGAGCGATCGCCGCGTTCCCGGTTTCCGTGCTGCTGGTCGTGGTGCCGTTGACAATCAGCTGGCACAGGTACCGGCCGGTCACTGCATCGAACGAGACCACAGACACGGCGGTCCCTTTCCAAACCCGGCGATCCGGTATCAACCATCGCGGCGCGTACACCCGGACCAGGTATTGGATTTCGGTACGTCCCCCCGCGGTCAGCTCGGTCGCGAGCTCGTCCGGAAACGACACCTCGAGCGAGACGTCGACCTCGAGCTGGTTGGCCCGGCGCTCGACCTCGACCGAGATCGGCCCCGAAGCCACCGCGGCGATCGCCAGCACCAGCGGCAGCAAGTGACTCATGCCGCGGCAATTCTACACGGAACTCCTCACCCGAACGTGTCGCCTTTTCGCTCCTGCGGCCCGCGAGCTGCGGTGCATCGGCGGCCGCAGCAGGAAACTGGTGAGATCTGCGGGTTAGACCTCGCGACGAAACCCGGTCAGATCGGCGGGCCCGAACGTCAAGCGGGCAAAATGGTACAGTGGGCGGGTTGTCGATAGCG
>CAZSTH010000130.1:0-9764 GCA_964609835.1 uncultured Thermoanaerobaculia bacterium | reverse complement strand
TCGCTCGTCCACGAGCGGCCCGGAGGTGATCATGGGCCACCAACGCGGCACGGACTCGGTCGGCGGTGGCGGTAGGCGGTGGCGGTGACGGTGACGGTGGCGGTAGACGGTCGCGGTCCCGGACGCGGACGCGGTCGCGGATCGCGGCCCACGGTGGCGGACGCGGTCGCGGTCGCGGTCGCGGACGCGGTCGGCGGTGGCGGTGACGGTCGACCGTGGCGGTGGCGGTAGACGGTCGCGGTCCACGGTCGCGGTCCCGGTCGCGGACGCGGTCCGCGGTTCGCGGTCAACGGTGGCGGTCTGCGGTGGCGGTGGCGGTGGCGGTCGCGGCCCCGGACGCGGCCCCGGTCGCGGTCGACGGTCGCGGACGCTGACGCGGATCGCGGACGCGGTGTGCGGTGACGGTTGACGGTGGCGGTCCACGGTGGCGGTAGACGGTGGACGGTGACGGTGGACGGTGACGGTCCGCGGTGGCGGTGGCGGTGACCGTGGCGGTCGCGGTCGCGGATCGCGGCCCCGGTCGCGGTCCACGGTCGCGGATTGCGGACGCGGTCTGCGGTGACGGTGGCGGGCGATGGCCGGTGAGCGAAACTGGGATATCATCGTGCCGCCATGCTCCGCCGACTGGCCGTCACCCTCGGGTTCTTCTTCTCGATCGCGCGCGACGTCGCCGGCACCCTGCGGGCGCGCTGGCGAACCTTCCACTCGCGGGTCATGCACGGCGAGGAGGAGGCGGTCATCGGCGTCGACATCTACCCCTTCTTCGAGCGTATGACCGGGGTCGGCTGGTATGCCTGGAACCTGCTGGCGGCCCTCGACGAGCGGGACGACGGTCTCCGTTACAACCTCTACGCGCGCACCTTCCTCGCCCCGGACGATGAACCGCCGCCGGCCATGCCCGGACGCCGCAGGATGCGGCTGCGGGTCCACCAGCTGCCGCCGGGGTTCCTGCTGCCGGTGGCGCCGACCCTGGCGGCGTTGCGCCGGTTCGTCGAGCCGCTGCTGCGCTGTCTCGACGGCAATCATGTGCTTCTGGCGCCGAACTTCTATCCACACGGCGATCAGGAGCCGTTTGCCCGCGCTCTCGTGGTCACCGTCCACGACCTGGCCTTCGCGGTCAGGAAGGACACCGTCTCGCCGGCCACCCTCGAGGGCCTCGCGCGCCACCTGCCGAGGACCCTGTACCACGCCGAGCGGCTGATCGCGGTCTCTGACGCCACCGCCGGTGAGCTCACCGACCAGCTGCAGTGCGAGCCTCGGGTGATCCGCACCATCCACGAGGGCGTCGACGCCGGGTTCGCAGCCACCATCGACGACGAGACGCCGACTGAGCTCCCGGCACGCTACCTCCTCTTCGTTTCGACCCTCGAGCCGCGCAAGAACGTCCTCGGCGTGCTCGAGGCATTCCGGCTCCTGGTGGAGTGGGGCTACGCCGGCGATCTGGTGCTTGTCGGCCGCTGGGGATGGCGCACGGAAGCCATTCGACGCGAGCTCGAGAGCTCGCCGGTGCGCGCGCGGATCCGGCACCTCGACTACGTGGACCGTGGGCATCTGGCTTCGATCTACGCCCGTGCCGACGCCCTGCTCTTCCCATCGTGGCTCGAGGGCTTCGGCCTGCCGCTGGTCGAGAGCATGGCATGCGGCACCCCCGTCATCACCTCGGGCACCTCGGCCATGCCCGAGATCGCGGGCCCGGCGGCCGTCTACGTCGACCCGTCCAGCCCCCACGGCATCGCATCGGCCACGGCGGCGCTGCTCCGCGATCCCCAGCACCGGGACCGTCTGGTGCAGCTCGGGAGAGAGCGCGCACGGAGGTTCAGCTGGGAGGCCGCGGCGCGAGCGACGGCCGCCGTGCTCCGGGACACCGCCGGGCTCCCCGGCGAGAACCCGGACGAGTACCGCGCTTGATTCGGGGTCAGCTTCGCCCGAGGGGCCGGGCGAGGCGAAGGGTCCGCCACAGGATACGGAAATCGAGTCCGAGGCTCCAGTTCTCGATGTAGTAGAGGTCGTGCACCATGCGTCGGCGGATCGAGGTGTCACCGCGCAGGCCGTTGACCTGGGCCCAGCCCGTCAGGCCCGCGCGCACTCGGTGGCGCACGTTGTAGGCGGGATAGCGGCTGCGAAATCTCTCAACGAACTTCGGCTGCTCGGGCCTCGGACCGACCAGCGACATGTCGCCCTTGAGCACGTTGAACAGCTGCGGGAGCTCGTCGAGGTTGGTGCGTCGGAGGAACTCTCCGACCCGCGTCACCCGCGGGTCGTGATTGCGCGTCCACTCGCCGCCGTTCTCGCCCTCGGCGCTGGCGCGCATGGAACGGAACTTGTAGAGCTTGAATGAACGTCCGTCCATCCCGGTCCGGATCTGGGAGAAGAACGCCGGACCGTCGTCCTCGCGCCGGATCAGCCACGCGATGATCGGGAACAACCAGCCCGTCAGCAGGAGCAGGAGCGCCGAACCGACGATATCGACCGCGCGCTTGACGATCTGGTTCCAGCCCTGCAGCGGAATCCGCGTCAGATTGATCAACGGCAGGCCGTCCAGATCCTCGATGCCCGCGCGCATCACGTAGTACTGGAGCACGTCCGGCACCACCATCACGTCCACCAGCATCTGGCCCGCGCGGCGCACCAGCTGCACGGTACGGTAGTGGGCCGCGAGCGGCAGCGCGATCATGACCTGATCCACGCCCCGCTGCTCGACGATCTCCTCCAGATTATCGGTGGTCCCGAGGACCGGCACGCCGAAAATCTCCCGGTCTTGACGACCGGGATCGTCGTCGAGGAAACCCACTACCTCGTAGCCGTACTCCTGGTGGGCGCTGAGGCGGTCGACGACCTCGCGCCCGAGGTCGCCCGCACCGACCACCAGCACACGCTGCAGGTTACCCCCCGAGCGGCGGATCAGGGCCAGGATCGAAGCCAGCAGGAACCGGAACAGAAAGACGAGCGCGATCTCGAGGACGGCGAAGTAGACGAGGAACAGCCGCGAGTACGTGAAGTCCGCCGGGCGGTAGAAGGTCAGGCCCGCGGTGAGGAGGACGGTCGCCAGCATCACCGAGACGCTGACCCGCATCGCCTCCTGGAAGCGCGAGCGGATGCGGCGCCGGTGGTAGAGCCCCTGAAAGTAGAAGACCAATGGATACAGCACAAGCACCGCCGGCATCAGCCGAATGTACATGTGGAACGGCGGCACGCCCTTGGTGACCGGGTGGAGCTCGAACACGAACCGCAGCCAGTAGGCCAGGAAGAAGGCCGCTCCGGTACAGAGGATGTCGGACGCGAGCTGCAGCACACCCTCGATCCGACGCCGGCGTTCAATCACGGGCGCACTCCTTCGAATCCGAGGCGGTCGAGCAGGAACCCGAATCGGGTCCGGAAACGCTCGCGCGAGAAGTGATCGGCCCGGTCCTGGAGCCGCTGCGGGTCCCACGTCCGGTCGAGGACGCGGGCCGTCGCGTCGGCCAGGGCATCGACGGTTTCTCTCTCCGCGAGCTCGCCCTCGACCCCCGCACGCACGATATCGGCGGTTCCGGACTGCGCCAGCCCCACCACCGGGGTCCCGCAGGCCAGGGCCTCCACCGACACCATGCCGAAATCCTCGACGTTTGGAACCAGCAGGACGGCGGCGCGGCGGTAGGCATCGCGCAGACGGTCGCGATCGACCCACCCCAGGAAGTCGACGTCGGGACCGCCGAGCCGGCGCAGCGCCCGCCTGCGGGGGCCGGTCCCGATGACCTCCAGCCGGCGGCCGAGCCTCCGTGCAACCGCAATCGCCACCTCCACCCTCTTGTACGGAACCAGGGCGGCAACCGTCAGGAGGTGATCTCCGTGGTCACCGCCGGGGGTGAAGTACTCGGTGGCGACGGGCGGCGGAAGGATCTCCGCCTCGCGGTTCCAATAGTGCTTGATTCGCCACGCGACGAGGCGCGAGTTGGCCACCAGGCGGTCCACTCTCGCCGACGACACCATGTCCCACTGCCGCAGGCGCGCAAAGCGCATCTCGACGATCGGCCGCAACAGCTTGGGAATCGGGTCGAGATACTGGGCGCGCTGGTCCCAGATGTAACGCATCGGGGTGTGGACGTAGGCGAGGTGGAACGCCCCCGGTGTCGGGATGACGCCCTTCGCCACCGCGTGGGACGACGAGATCACGAGGTCAGCGTTGGGAAAGGCGAGGGACTCCGCCGCCGCCGGCATCAGCGGCAGCAAATGTCGCCAGCGGCGGCCGCCGAACGAGGCGAGCTGCAGCCAGGAGGTATGGATAGGATGCTCCTCGAGCAACGGCGCAACGCTCCCGGTGCGGTGGACCAGGGTGTGGATCGGAGCATCGGGAAACAGGCGCGCGATGTCGTACAGCACCCACTCGCCACCACGCATGCCCGTCAGCCAGTCGTGGACCAGCGCAACCCGCACTCAAGCCTCCCCGAGGGCCAGCCGATACACCGCCACCGTTTCCTCCACCGTCCGCCCCCAGCTCAGGTTTTCCGCCCGACGGTGCCCCGCCTCCACCATCCGCCGGCGCAAGGCGTCGTCAACCAGCACCCGCTCGACCGCCTCGGCCACCTCGTCGACCTCGAGCGGGTTCACCAACCGCGCCGCACCCTCGCCAAGCTCCCGCATCGCGCCAAGGTTCGAGGTCACGATCGGGAGCCCGACGCACATGGCCTCCAGCACCGGCAAACCGAACCCCTCGTAGAGCGAGACATGCAGCAGCACCGCCGCCACATGGTACAACGCGTGGAGGTGACCGCGCGGAATCCGCCCCAGAAAACGGACCCGCTCGTCCAGCCCGAGCCTCTGGGCGCGGACCCGCAATCGACTGCCGGCATCAACGCCTCCGACGAAGACCAGCTGGCCCGGAATGCGGTGCCGGCGGACCGCCAGATGATAGGCACGCAGGACCAGATCGAGGTTCTTGTGCGGCTTGTCATTGGCAACCACCAGGATCAACGGCGACCGCAAGCCATAGTGCGCCTTGAGGGACTCGAGATCCTGCTTGGGCGGGCGGTTGGCGAGCGCGGCGTCGACACCGTTGGGAACCACGACGAGGCGCGAGGGGTCGGCGCCGAGCAGGTTGATCAGATCGCGCCGCGAGGTCCGCGAGACGGTGATCACGCGGCGGGCGCGGCGTAATGCCGTCTTGACCATGAAACGGAGGTAGAGGCGCGCCAGGTGAGGGCGGTGGTCCGGCGGGTAGAGGAGGTGGATCAGGTCGTGAATCGTCACCACCACCGGCTTCGGGAGCAGGCGGGGAACCACGTAGTGCGGGACGTGCACGAGATCGATGCGCTCACGCCACAGGGTTGCCGGCAGCTGGAAGTGCTCCGCGATCCCGTAGCCGCGAGCGGAACACGTGATGACCCGCGCCCCACCCGCGAGTTCGGCGACCCGTTCCTCGTGACCGGACCTGGCAACCACGGTGAGATCGAGGTCAGGCCGCCCGTCAAGACCGCGCAGCAGCGCGCGCAGGTAGGTGCCGATGCCGAAGTCGGTCAACTTCCTGCCGTCGATCGCCAATCTCATTGCCACGCGGTCATTGTAGCCCGGCGGGTATACTGAGCGGGATGACCGCCACCGGCAGTCGAACCCGAAATCTCCGCATCCGGCGATCGAAATGCGCATCGCCCTCGTGATCCCATCCCTCGGGGCGACGTCGCTGACGGAGTGCGTCGCCCGCGTGCACCGGCTCGATCCTGCGCCGAGCGAGGTCGTTGCGGTGTTGTCGGGACCGGGGCGCGGCACGGCGCTGCCCCGTAACGTGGCAGCCATTCGCAACGATCGCAGGCTCGGCTTCGCCGCGGCCGCCAACGCCGGCATCACCGAGGTCTGGCAGCGCTCCGAGGCCGTGGCCCTGCTCAACGACGACGCCTTTCCAGACCCCGGCTGGCTCGGCGTGCTCGCGCATTTCCTCGAGGACACTCCCGAGGCTGCCGCGGTACAGGGCTCGATCGTCGACCGCGACGGAGGCCTCGTCGACGGGCGCGGCGTCACCTTCAGCCGCTGGCGGCTGCCGACCCAGGTCGACCGGGGGCGAGCCGCCAAGCCCGAGCCCGAGCGGCCCGCACGGCGGACCGCGGTTTCAGCGACCGCAGCGCTGTACCGCTCGCGGGCGCTGCTCGACGTCGCCCTCGACCCCTGCCGTGTTTTCGACCCCGCGTTCGACAGCTACCACGAGGACGTGGACCTGGGGCTCCGCCTGGCCCGTCTCGGTTGGGCGTCGCACTGGGTTCCAGGAGCACGATGCCGCCATCTCGGCTCGGCCTCGGGGAGGCGCCTCGGGTGGCGTCATCCGTGGTGGCTGCTTGCCAACCCGTGGCGGGTGATCGCCGGCAACCTCAGCCTGTGGTCGATCCTGGCCACGGTCCCGGCGGCGGCGTGGGGCGAGCTCCGGGCGGCTGCACGCATGACGCCCCACGATCCGCGCGCGTTGCCGGCCGCCGGACTGGTGGCGGCGGCGCTGCCGCTGCTGCTGGCCGCGGGCTGGCGGCGTCCGACACCCGGGCGCCGGCTCCGGCACCTGCCGCCGGAGAGCAGATGAACCGGTACGCGGTGGTCGTGGTGCGGTGGCGTGGCGGCCGCGAAGTTTCGACCTGCCTGCGTTCCGTCTTCGCACGCGGCGGGGCCGGACGGGGCCGGGTCGTGCTCGTCGACTCGGGGTCGGGCGACGGGGGTGCCCGCGAGTTCGCCGCCGAGTTCCGCAGCCTCCAGGTCGAGCAGCTGGACGTCAACCTGGGTTTCGCCCACGCCGCCAATCGCGGCGCCGCGCTCTGCGAGGAGCCGCTCCTGCTTCTCCTCAACCCCGACACCGAGCTGCGGGCCGGTGCCGCGCCCGCCCTACTCGAGGCGCTCGATGAGCGCCCGCGCTGTGCCGCAGCCGTACCCCTGCTCGAAGACCTCGGGGGGGAGAGCCAGCACCAGTGGCAGCTGAGGCGCCTGCCGTCGCCGGCCCGCCTGGCGGCCGGGCTCCCCGGCCGGCCGGCGTTCGCCCACCCACCGAAGACGGTGCGCCCGGTTGAGCAGCCCGCGGCGGCGGCGTGGATGGTCCGCCGGCGGGCGTGGAGGGAGCTCGGCGGCCTCGACCCCGCCTACCGCCCGGCGTGGTGGGAGGACGTCGACTTCTGCCGCCGCCTCCGCGAACTGGTTGAACGACCCGGATCGACTTTCGACCTCGGCTTTGTCGCCGTACCCGAAGCCCGTGTGCGCCACGCCGGCGGCTCGAGTTTGGCGTCACTGGGTGACGAAGCCTTCCTCGTCGCCTACACCTCCAACCTGCTGCGTTACGCCGCGCGCCACCACCCGGGCCGGCTGGCGGGGATTCGCGCCGGGCTCCGGATCGCCCTGCGGGTACGTCAGTTGGCGCGCCCGGGGAGATCCGCGGCCTACGCGGCCGCGCTCGAGGCCGTCAGAACGGCCACACCTGGGGCGCCAGCAGCACCGCCGCCAGCAGCAGGAGACCGCTGAGCGGCACGCCGACCCGCCCGTAATCGGTGAACCGGTACCCTCCCGGCCCGTAGACCATGAGGTTGGTCTGGTAGCCGATGGGAGTCAGAAAGCTCGCCGAGGCAATCAGCGCCACCACCATGACGAATGGGCGTGGATCCACGCCCAGGTCGAGGGCGGTGGCGACGGCGAGCGGAAACATCAGCGCCGCCGCGGCGGTGTTGGTGACAATCTCGGTGAACACCATGGTCAGGATCGCGATCCCGGCCAGCACCGCGACCGGACCCCACTGTCCGAGCGTGCCGACGGTGCCGTGAGCCACCGTATGCACCGCCCCCGAGTTCAGCAGGGCCTGGCCGAGGGCAATGGCACCGGCGATGGCGAACAGGGTCTGAAGCTCCAGGGCTTGGCGGGCCTTGGGCATCGAGATGCAGCGGCCCACGATCATGGCGCCGGCGATAAGGAACGCTGCGAGCACGGTCGGCAGCAGCTGGGTCGTCAGCAAAACGATCAGGAGGCCGAGCAGGACCAGCGACAACGCCGCACGGTCGTGGCGCAACGGCTGCGAGTCGTCGACGCCGCTGACCAGGAAGAAGTCGGGGTTGTTGCGGTGGGCGTCGACGAAGTGCGGCCCGGTCTGCAGCAGCAGGGTGTCCCCGGAACGGAGGACGATCTCGTTCAGGCGTCTTCGGAGCCGCGAGCCGCCGCGGTGCACGGCGACCACGGCCGCGTTGTAGAGGGCGCGGAAGTTGGACTCGCCCAGGGTGCGGCCGATGAGAGGCGAGGTCGGCGACACCACCGCCTCGGAGAGCATCCTCTCCCGCTTCTCCGACAGCTCGCGCTCGTAGCCGGGATCGGCGATCGGCACCAGGCCCGGAATCCGGTCCAGACTGACGATCGAGCCGACCACGCCGGAGAAGGTGAGGACGTCGCCGGCCGTGATCACGTGGTCCGGCCGCACCGGCGCGATCAGCTCGCCGTCGCGCACGATCTCGATCAGGAACAGCCCCGGCAGGTGGCGCAGGCCCGCCTCCTCCACGTGCTGGTCCACGAGCCTGCACTCGGGCAGGACCTGCAGTTCCACCAGGTACTCGCGCGGCGAGCTGCCGATCTCCTCGAGCATGTCGGTCCGCACGGGTAGCAGCTTGCCTGACATCAGCAACAGGTAGGCCGTCCCGATCAACGCGCAGGGCAGGCCGAGCGCGCCGATTTCGAACAGCCCCATGGGACGCAGCGATTGCGCGAGCGACGGATCGGCCGCGGCGGCGTTCGCCATCATGCCGTGGACCACGAGATTGGTGCTGGTGCCGATCAGGGTCGTCATCCCCCCGAGAATCGACATGAACGACAACGGGATCAGCAGCTGCGACGGTGACACCCGGAACTTGGAGCCCCACCGGGTGAGTATCGGAATGAACATCGCCACCACCGGAGTGTTGTTGAGGAAGGCCGACAGCACCGGGACCGCGACACCCATCCTGAGCATGACGGTCCGGCGGCTGCGGACTCCGCCGAGCAGCTTGCGGCCCACCAGATCGAGGGCTCCGGTCTCGCGAACCCCGGCCGCCACGATGTAGAGGGCGGCGATGGTCAGCATTCCCGAATTGGTGAATCCGCGAAACATCTCCTCGATCGAGAGGATCCCGGCCAGGGCGCAGGCGATCACGGCCCCCCACAGCAGCGAGTCCGCCGGCAGGTTGCGGGCCAGACCGACCATCGCCAGGGCGACCACCGCAACGGTGAACCACGCTTCCCAGGTCACGCCGCTCCTCCCCTCATGATCCGTAGATCCTACTCGAACCCGATCGACGACACGAGAGCTCGATCGCCGGTGTCCCTTGCTACCTCACCTCGACCGCGTCGATCCTGAGCCCGAGGCGGCGGCGGTCGTGACCGCGGTCGAGATCGGCGGGCCGAAAAGTCGGCGTGCGGATTTCGATCAGCATTCGCGAATCTCCAGCCGGCAGCGTGAACCAACGGCTCGTGTGCCACCCGCGTTCGAGCCTGACGAACCCTATCTTGCTGCCATCGGCGAGCACGCTGACCGGGAGCGGATCGGTCGGATGTGAACCGGGGGACCAACGAAACCGCACCTTTCGCGCCCCGGCAACGAGGACCCGGGCGCTCGGACCGGTCCATCGGAAGCTCCTGCCCTCGGCGCGCTCTGCACGGTAGCAGCCGGCCATCATCAGGTGGTCGTCGCTGCCAACATCGATCACCGCGGGCGCTCCGGCCGCCTTTGGTGCGGCCCTGAAGACGCGGAAGGTCGAGCCACGGACCGGCGCAGGCTCGAGGGGAGGCGCGGTCGCCACCGCCACCAGCCG
>CAZSTH010000129.1:0-9873 GCA_964609835.1 uncultured Thermoanaerobaculia bacterium | reverse complement strand
AAATGGTACAGTGGGCGGGTTGTCGATAGCGGAGGAAAGACCATGAGCGCAACCATACCCGGGTGGTCTCCGGAGATCGAGCGAGGCTTCAAGGAGATCCTCTTCCGGTTTCTCGAAGAGGTCCAGTGCACGCGCGCTGCGCTCTATCTCCCCGGCCCCGACGACCGTTTCCTGTTGGCGACCCAGTACGGCTTCGGACGGCGCGATGTGCTGGCGATCGAGCACCCCCTCTCGACACCGATGGTGCGCAAGGTCCGGGAGCTCAAGGACAACCCGGCGGCATTCAACCGCAAGGACGATCTCGGGCCGTTGACCGAGTATCTGCGCAGCGCGGGCAACACCAGGCTGCTGCTAACGCCGCTGGTCTTCGATGATCAGATCATCGGCTTCGTCGATGCCCGCGACAAGGGGCGCAAGCGGACGTTCGAGCGCACCGATGTGGCCAAGGCGAAGAAGATCGCCGCGGCGATGGTCGACTACGCCAGGCGGAGCCGCTTCCTGGGCATCATCGACGATGTCGAGCCCGACGCGCCGGAACGTGACGAGCGGCCGGCGGCGCCGGCCACGGTGGGACCGCCGCGGGCCCCGCTGCTCGACGAGCCGGGCCTCGAGAACGTCCACGACGCGGCGCTCGACTGCCTGCTGGAGCACCAGGTGATGGCGGTGGCGGTGACACTGGTGACCCTCGAGGACGCTGCGACCCTGATCAACATGCGAGAAGGCGGCGAGGAGATCGACCGCGATGCGCTCCTTCGCCACCAGACGTCGGCGTTTGCCGAGGCCGGTGTCATCCCGCCCGTTCGCGACACCTGGCGGACGGAGCTGCGGCGGATTCCGACCACTGCGGACGGAATCGCCTCGCCGATGATCGCTTCTGCGGTGCTCCTCCACCAACCGGAGTCCGGCGCGCTGTGCGCGTCTGTCATAGCCGGCGGCGGCGCCGCCGGTCCGCGGTCGGCCCTGGCGCGACTGCGCGCGCGACTCACGGACGCACACGAGAAAGCGGCCCTTCGTTTCTCGCGGCGGAACCTGGCGCGGCGCCTGCTGCAGCCGGGCGGCCGCACGTACGAGGACCTGGTCGCCCACTCGGAGGCCGTGTCCCGGCTCGCTTTCGCTATCGCGCGCCATCTCGACCTGCCACCGCAGCTGGTGGAGGACGCGGCGCTGGCCGGACTGCTGCACGACATCGGGATGCGCGAGCTCGACTACGAGAGGCTGTATCGATCGGAAGCGCCCTCGGCCGACGACCGGATCCGGTTCCAGAAACATCCGTTGGTGGGGGAGCAGCTGCTGGCCGGCACCGGGCTCGACGACGTGGTGGCTGCCATCCGGCACCACCACGAACGGTGGGACGGAACCGGCTACCCGGACCGAATGGCTCGGGAGGAGATTCCCGTCCTCGCCCGGCTGGTCCATGTCTGCGAGGTGTACGACGTGCTCACCGTCCCCGGACGCTATCGCCCGACCGTCAGCTCGGATCGAGCGCTCGAGATCATCGGTCGCGGCAAGGGGCACCAGTTCGACCCGCAGATGGTGGAGGCCCTCGCCCAGGTCGTGCAATGACCGACGGTCGCAAGACGCTCGCCAAGAATCGCAAGGCCCGCCACACCTATCACATTCTCGAGACCGAGACCGCCGGCCTCGAGCTGCTCGGCACCGAGGTCAAGGCGATCCGCGCCGGCCGGATCAACCTCAAGGAGGGATTCGTCCTGTTCGAACGGGGCGAGGCCTACCTGGTCGGTTGTCATGTCGGGTTGTACGACCACTCCGGATACTCCGCTCACGACCCCCTGCGTCGGCGTCGGCTGCTGCTGCACACGCGCCAGATCGAGCGGCTCGCCGCTAAGGTCCAGGAGAAGGGACTGACTGTAGTGCCGTTGTCGGTCTTCGTCGACGGCAACTGGATCAAGGTCGAGATCGCACTGGTGCGGGGCAAGCAGCTCCACGACAAACGGGAGACCCTGCGCCGGCGGACCCTCGATCGCGAGGCCGAGCAGGCCATCAAAGAGCGGCAGCGGAGCGATTGACCACGGTGTAATCGAGGCGTAAGATCGGCGCGGTTGCGCCCGCCGGAGGCCGATCGTGCGTTGCGGGAACGCCGCTCGCGCCGCGGGCGTTGTGCTCATCGGATCGAGTCCGGAGAACCGTCGCATGCAGGATGACATCACCATTCGCGGAGCCCGTGAGCACAACCTCGACAACATCGACGTCGCCATTCCCCGCAACCGGTTGGTGGTGATCACGGGGGTGTCGGGTTCAGGCAAGTCTTCGCTCGCCTTCGATACCCTGTTTGCGGAAGGCCAGCGGCGGTACGTGGAGTCGCTGTCGGCCTACGCCCGCCAGTTCCTCGACCAGATGGAGAAGCCGGACGTGGACACCATCGACGGGTTGTCGCCGGCGATCTCCATCGAGCAGAAGACGACCTCACGAAACCCGCGTTCGACGGTCGGCACCGTGACCGAGATTCACGATTACCTGCGCCTGCTGTGGGCCTCGATCGGCGTCCCCGAGTGTCCCGACTGCGGCATCTCGATTCGACCGCAGAGCGTGGAGCTGATGGTCGACCGGCTGCTCGCCCTGCCCGAAGGCACCAGGTTCATGCTGATGGCGCCCGTGGTCGAGGGCCGAAAGGGCGAGCACCGCAAGGTCTTCGCGCAGATGGTTCGGGAGGGATTCGTGCGCGCGAGGGTTGACGGCCAGCTCGTCGAAGCGGCCGACCCGCCCGTGCTCGACAGGATGCGCAAGCACACCATCGAGGCGGTGGTGGACCGGCTGTCGATCAGGGGCGGGGTGGCAGCGCGCATCGCCGACTCGTTGGAGACCGCCCTGCGGGTCGGCGATGGGTTGGCGGTCGCGACGGTGACGGACGGCGACGAGATCGTGTTGTCGGCGCGCCACGCGTGTCCCCGGTGCGGCTTCTCCCTGACCGAGGTGTCCCCGCGGCTGTTTTCGTTCAACTCGCCGCAGGGGGCCTGTCCGACCTGTTCCGGGCTCGGCTTCCTGCGCGAGGTCGATCCCGAGAAGCTCGTGGTCGATCCCGAGCGATCCCTGGCTGCCGGATGCCTCGCGACGATGGGCCGATCGCCCGGATCGTGGTTCCGTCACCAGGTGGAGCAGCTCGCCGCGGCCCTCGACTTCGACCTGCACACGCCGTGGCGGCGGCTGCCGGAGGAGGTCCGCAACATCCTCCTCAACGGCACGGACGGTGAGCACGAGTTCGTGTGGGAGGGGAGCAAGGGCGCCTACCGTTACCGGGATCGATTCGAGGGTGCCGTCGCCCGCCTCGAGCGCCGGTACGCCGAAACCACCTCCGAGGACATTCGTCGCGAACTGGAGAAATTCATGTCGCTGGCGCCCTGCGGCGACTGCTCGGGTTTGCGGCTGCGGCGGGAGGCGCTCGCGGTCAAGGTTCAGGGATGCAGCGTCGTAGAGGTCTCCGCCCTGCCGGTGCGACGCACGCTCGAGTGGTTTGAGCGCCTCCGGCTCAGCGACCGCGATGCCGCCATCGCCGACAAGATCTTGCGGGAGGTCCGAGATCGCCTCGGCTTCCTGGTCGCGGTCGGGCTCGACTACCTGACCCTCGACCGCATGGCGGGCACCCTCTCGGGTGGCGAGAGCCAGCGCATCCGGCTCGCGACCCAGGTCGGCTCGAAGCTGATGGGGGTCCTCTACGTGCTCGACGAGCCATCCATCGGCCTGCACCAGCGCGACAACCGACGCCTCCTCGACACTCTGAAAGGGATGCGCGATCTCGGCAACACGGTGGTCGTGGTGGAGCACGACGAGGAGACGATTCGAGCTGCCGACTGGGTCGTCGATCTCGGGCCGGGTGCCGGCCGCCATGGTGGGCGGGTGGTCGCCAGCGGGCCGCCCGAAAGCCTCGAGGCCATCGAGGAAAGCCTGACCGGCGCCTACCTGGCGGGTCGGCGCCGGATCCCGGTTCCGGCCGCCCGGGCGCGCGGCAACGGCGAGCGGCTGCGGATCCGCGGCGCCGCCGAGCACAACCTCAAGCGCATCGACGTCGATCTGCCGCTGGCTCGGCTGGTCTGTGTCACCGGTGTCTCTGGATCGGGCAAATCCACCCTGGTCAACGAGATTTTGCACAAGGCGCTGACCCGTTCGCTGTACGGCACGCCGAGCCGTCCAGGCCGCCACGACTCGGTCGAGGGAGTCGAGCACCTCGACAAGGTGATCGCGATCGACCAGTCGCCGATCGGCCGCACGCCGCGCTCCAATCCGGCGACCTACACCAAGGTCTTCGATCCCATCCGGTCGCTCTTCGCCGCCACCACCGAGGCCAGGGCCCGGGGCTACAAACCCGGGCGTTTCTCCTTCAACGTGCGCGGCGGTCGCTGCGAGGCGTGCCAGGGGGCCGGCCAGCTCCGCATCGAGATGCACTTCCTGCCGGATGTCTTCGTCACCTGCGACCAGTGCCACGCAGGCCGCTACAACCGCGAGACGCTGGAGGTGCACTTCAAGGGGCTGAGCATCGCAGAGGTCTTAGATCTCACCGTCCAGCAGGCGCTCGAGACCTTCGCTGCCCATCCCAAGATCGTTCGCATCCTCGACACCCTGGCGGCAGTGGGGCTCGGCTACCTCCACCTCGGGCAGCCGGCAACGACCCTTTCCGGCGGCGAGGCGCAACGCATCAAGCTGTCACGCGAGCTCGCCAAGCGCGCGACCGGGAAGACGCTGTACCTGCTCGACGAGCCGACCACCGGCCTCCACTTCGATGACGTGAACAAGCTGCTGGCGGTGCTGCATGCACTGGTCGACCGCGGCAACACCGTAGTGGTGATCGAGCACAATCTCGATGTCATCAAGACCGCGGACTGGATCATCGATCTCGGGCCCGAGGGTGGGGAGGGTGGCGGCGAGGTGGTGGCGTCCGGCTCCCCCGAGGAGGTCGCGCGTTGCGGCCCGTCGTACACGGGCCAGTTCCTCAAGAAGCTCCTCTGACGCGATGTCGCCCGCCGAGGCCGGTCCGCGGCGGTCGGGATCGCGTCAGGCGAGGATGGAGTACCCGCCGTCGACTATCAGGGTCTGCCCATGGATCATGGATGCGTAGTCGGTGCACAAAAAGACCACCGCATTGGCCACGTCCTGTGGGTGGATCAGGCGGCCGGCCGGCGTCCTCGCCCGGGCCGCGTCCAGCAGCTGCTCGCGGTTCGGGAAGTGGAGCAGAGCGTCGGTGTCGACGGTTCCGGCCGAGACGGCGTTGATGCGCAGTCCGTCGGGCGCGAACTCGGCCGCGAGGTGCCGGACCATCGACTCGAGGGCGGCCTTGGAGGCGCCGACCGCGGTGTAGTTGGGGATCGCCCGCAGCGCGCCCAGCGACGAGACCGCCACCAGCGCCTTGCCGTCGTGTGACGGCATCTCGAGAAACTGCTGGGTGATCGGGAGCAGGGCGGCGGCATTGATGTGCATCGCCCAGTCGAAATGGTGCAGCGTCAGCTCACGCGCGGGCCGCAGGACGCCCGATGCCGCGTTCGACACGGTGATGTCCAGCCCGCCCCAGCAGTCGTTGATCGAGGAGAAGATCCTCTCCACCTGCTCCGGCTTGGCGACGTTGCCTTTCAGTACCAGTGAACGAACGCCGCGCTGCTCGATCTCGTGAGCGGTTTCCTCGGCACGCGCGCGGTTGCGCAGATAGTTGATGGCGACGTCCACCTTGAAGTCGGCCAGCGACAGCGCGATAGCCCGCCCGATGCCGCGGGAGGAGCCGGTCACGAGGGCCCGCCGGCCGCGCAGCTTGAGATCCATTTTCACCTCCATCCTCGACGCTACCGCGTGTGTGCCCTGAAAACAAGCGCCAATATTAGGTTTTCCAAGGTTTCCGCTTGACAGCGCCACGGCAAGCGGCGACACTGGAGGCACATCGAAAATCTGGAGGTTCGGCATGAACAAGACCGAAATGGCGATGAAGCTTGCGAAAAAGACCGGCGTGAGTCAGGGCAAGGCGGCCGAGATCATCGACGCGATCTTCTCGGCCCACCCGCGAAAGGGCCTGATCGCGACCGCCCTCGATGCTGGCGAGAAGGTCACCATTCCCGGATTCGGCACCTTCGCCACGAAGCACCGGGGCGCCCGCCAGGGCCGGAACCCGGCGACCGGTGCGACGATCACCATCAAGGCCAAGAACTACGTTCACTTCAAGCCCGGCAAGACCCTCCGCGACCGAGTCGAGAAGTAGTCCGTCGCCGGGGGTGTGCAGGCGCTGGACAGCAGCGCTGCGCATGAGCGGGGGGTAGAGTGACCGGAATCGAGATGCGGTCGGGCATGCGCCCGGCCGCATTTTTCGATAGATGCCGCCGGTCTGTCGGGTCAGCGCATCACGAATCGATACGGTTTGGTGATCGTTGCCCAGGTCTTGATCCGAACGCCGTCCTTCATCCCTGGCTTGAATCGGTACTTCATGGCCGCGTCCGATGCGGCCTGAGGGATGCCGAAGCCGTCGTGGTCGGCGCGCAGAATTCTGACCCCCTCCACCAGGCCGTCGGCGTTGACCGTCGCCTGGAGAATCACAACCCCCTGGCGGCGGGAGGTCAGGGCCGACCGCGGCCACACCACGGCCTCCTCCTTGATCACCACCGGCAGCGTGTCGACCTCGGTCGGCTCGACAAAGTCGTTGGTGCGGATCACCGCCTCCCGCGCCGCCGCGGCCGATTCAGGAGTCGGTACGGCGGTCGGCGGCACGGTGGGCGGCGCGGTCGGCACGGCCGTCGGAACGACGGTCGGCTCGAGCGTCGGCCTGGCGGTCGGAACCTCGACCGAACCGCGATCGCCGGCCTCCTGGTCGGCGACGACCGGTGCAGCATCCGTGCCTCCGTCGGCGAGCGGCTCGTCCGTGACGGTGTTCCCGACCGGAGCTGCAGCGGTTGCCGGCCCTCCTCCCTCCACCTGGGTGCGGGCCTCTTCTTCGGCCCGTTCGCGCTCGGCCGCGAGATCCGCCTCCTGCCGCCTCTGAGCCTCCTCTTCGGCCGCGATCTGGCGCTCCAGTTCCTGGCGCTTGCGGGCCTCCTCCCGCGACAGCTCGCCCTGCCGCGCGCGCCGCTCGCTCTCTTCGAGTCGGCGCTGGAGGTCGTTGATCTTGGCCTGGCGCTGGCTCAGCTCCTGCCGGATCTCCTGCTCCTTCTCCGCCATCATCTCGGCCACCAGACCCTCGGCCAGCTCCCGCATTTTGTCTTCCTGAACCTGCCGTTGGGCCTCGACCTCCTCGGCGGTCGGTGTCGGAGGCATCGATGCCGTTGACGGACCGCGCCCGGCCAGCTGCGTGCCGATGACTACGGCGACCGCGACCGCAGCCGCCGCCCCGAGAACGATCCAGAGCGCGCGGCGGTTCGCAGTCGCCGGCGGGACCTCGGCCACCTCCTCCATCAGCGGTTGGGTCTCGACCGCGGTGTCGAGGTACGCGGAGATATCGACCTTCTGCTCGGCGACCATCTCCCTCTCCTCGGCCTCGACCTCGGCCCGGAACAGGCGGTCCATGAACAGCGCCAGATTGAAGGTGGTGGGGCTGTAGGATCCGCCGTACAGCAGCCGGTCCAGCTCCTTCTTGAAGTCGGCAGCAGAGCTGAATCGCTGCTCCGGCTGCTCGGCGAGACTGCGTTGCAGCAGACCTCGGATGTCATCCGGGAGCGGCCCTTCATCGCCGTCCAGCTGGCCCGTCTCGAGCGCTTCGGCGCGATCGGGAACCGCTGCCGGGAGGGCGGAGCCGGTCAGGAGATGGAACAGGATCGCGCCAAGCGAGTAGACATCGCCACGCCTGCCCGGTGAGCGGCCGCGGATCACCTCGGGCGCGAGGTAGGGATGAATGCTCTCGATCGCCGCGGCATCGTCAACCAACGCCAGCAACTGCGGCGCGACCCCGAATCCGGTGACCTGAGACTCACCGTCGTGAGTGACCAGAATGAGGCCGGGGTGGAGCAGGCCGTGCACGACCCGCTCGCCATCGATCTCGAGGGTCGAGGTGGCGGCGAGCGCGAGCGAGACCTTCTCCAATATCAGCAGCGCGTTGTCGATCGGTACCGGAAACCGCTCCTCGGCAGCCCGCGCGAGGACCACGGTGAGGGGTTTCGAAGGGCTGTAGTCGTTGGCGATCGCGGGCACGCCATCGGCGACGACCGCGTCGAGGCCGGCGGCGACGCTGGTGGACTGCACGTTCTGGGAGATTCGGCGGGCCCGGTCGAGCCCTTCGATGACCTCGTCAGCCGGCACGCCCGGCCCGTCGAAGACCCGCAGCCAGACCGCGCGAATGAAGCCTCCTGCATCGAACTCGCCGGCTCGGTAGAGGTGCCCCATGGGATCGGCGAGGATTTCTTTGAATCGCAGGTACGACGCGAAGGGCCGGTACTCCTGGGACATGATTCCTCCAGCTCGAAACCTACCACCACGGTGCGACAACGGTCAACGGCGGGACGCGAGGAGCCGCGCCACCGCGCGGTTGTGAGCGGCCAGTGTTGTCGAGAATGTATGACCGCCGTCCGGATTGGCGACGAAGTACAGCTCGGGCGTCGCCGCCGGGTTGAGGGCGGCGGACAACGAGGCGCGGCCCGGTGAGTTGATCGGCCCGGGAGGCAGGCCGCCGTAACGGTAGGTGTTGTAGGGGTCGTCGAGCTTCCAGTGGATGCGCAGCAACCGGCCCTGCCACTGGTGGGTGCGCTTGAGCGCGTAGACCACGGTCGGATCGCATTGCAGCAACATGCCGCGGCGGAGGCGGTTGACGAAGACACCGGCGATGCGGGCACGTTCGTCATCGATCGAGGTCTCGGCCTCCACCATCGAAGCGAGTGTGACGATCTCCAGCACTGACGCCCAGGGCTCAGTCAGCGCCGCGGTTTCCTCACGCCAGACCTCGAGGAACGTGTCCACGAGGTGGCGCGCCGCGCGTTCGGCGGAGGTGCCGACGGCGAAGCGGTAGGTGTCCGGGAACAGGAAGCCCTCGAGCGAGGTCGCGGCGGGCGCGAGCTCTGCAAGCCACAGCGCGCTGTCGACGATCGCGATCCAGTCGTCGTCGGTGCCGATGCCGGCGGCGCTCATCGTCCGACTGATTTCGGAGCGGTCGCTGCCCTCGATCACGGTGACCGTGACCATCTCGACCTCGCCCTCCAGCACTCTCTCCACCACGTCGATCGGCCGCGAACCGGCAGGGAAGTTGAAGCGGCCGTGGTGGAACGCCCTCTGGCTCGCCCACATCCGCAGGTACAGCCGTGCCGCGCGGGCCGACGGCACCACGTTGCGGCGCTCGAGCTCCGCCAGCACCCGGCTGGCGCTCTGGCCCTCGTCGATCTCGAACGCCACGTCCATGGGAAGACGGTAACCCCACATGGCGTCGTAGAAGGACCAGCCGCAGACAGCGGCCACGATAACCGCTGCTGCTGCGGCCATGATCGGAAAGCGAAGTTTCATCGTACGTCGTTCTCCGCCTTGGCAGGGCGCGCTGCCGCCAGGTGTTCCTCCAGGATGACCTGTGCCGCGAGATCGTCCACCGGTTCGTGCGCGCGGCGTCCCGCCGCCCGCGCACGCCGCCGAGCCTCGTCGGTCGTGAGGTACTCGGGTTGGGTGGCTACCTCGAGCCCGAGGGCGCAAAGCGCCCGTGCGAGGAGCTCCGTGCGCCGCGCCGCCGGTCCGATCGACCCGTCCGCCAGCACCGGAAGACCGACCACGAGGCGCGCCGCCCCGAGCCGTTTCGCCGTCGCGGTGATGCGGCGCGCGGTGGTCTCGATGCCTTCGTACGGGATCACCTCCAAGGGAGTGGCGATTCCGGTGAGATCGTCACCGACCGCCAGGCCCAGCCGCCGCCCACCGGGGTCGACACCGAGGTACCGCATCCGCTCATTGTACGGGCGCGGGTGGCGATCCGGGGGCGCCGGC
>CAZSTH010000128.1:0-10199 GCA_964609835.1 uncultured Thermoanaerobaculia bacterium | reverse complement strand
CGAGCACCCGGAGATGAGAAAGCACTGCCGGGTGCGGTGCATCGGCGGCCGCAGCCGAAAGCTGGTGAGATATGCGGGTTAGCCGAGGCGCGCATGGGCCGGAACCCGGCCGCGCGCAAGGAGCCGACCATGGCAGACCCGAGTGACACGGTCGAAGCCAACGTCCCCGGACGCTACTACGTGGACTCGACCTGTATCGACTGCGACGTGTGCCGGGAGATCGCGCCGGACAACATCCGCGCCAACGAGGACGCAGGCTACTCCTACGTTTTCAAACAACCGGAGAACGACGACGAGGAGGCCCTGATGCAGCAGGCCATGGAGGAGTGCCCGGTCGAGGCGATCGGGGACGACGGCGACGAATGACACGCGTCGGCATCATCATCTGCGACCGCTGGCGGCGTTGCGCGGGCGGCAAGTGCCTTCGTGCACTGCGCGAACGCGAAGGCGCCTTCAGCCGCTACCTGCATGGGAAGGTGGAGCTGGTGGGCTACACGACCTGCGATGGCTGCCCCGGAGGCAATGTGGAGTACGCGCCTGCCGAGATGCAGAAGAACGGGGCCGAGGTCGTCCACCTCGCGACAGGCCTGCTCGTCGGCTATCCGCCGTGCCCCTACATCGATGACTTCGAGCGCTTCATCCAGCAGAGGTATGGGCTCGAGGTCGAGATCGGCACCCACCCGATTCCTCAGAGCTACTACCTGACCCACCACGAGCTCGGGACCTGGGAGTCTCTGGAATGGCAGGAGCGGGTGCGGTGGACACTCGGCGACGAGGCCACCCGCCGCCGCTACGACTGATCCGCTCGCGCCCATCGCTATCGATAGGCCGTGAGGATCCGCCGCGCCAGCGACAGCTTGTGGACCTCATCCGGCCCATCGTAGATCCGGGCCGCACGCTCGTGGCGGAAGAAGAAGGCGAGCAGGGTGTCGTCGGTCATACCGAGACCGCCGTGGACCTGGAGGGCGTCGTCGATCACCCTCTGCAGGGTGTTGGCGGTCAGGAACTTGATCATCGAGATGTCCTCGCGCGCCGCCTTCCATCCCAGCTTCTCGATCTTCCACGCGGTGTGGAGGACCGTCAGCCGGGCCGCCTGGATGTCGGCCGCGCACTCGGCGACCCATGCCTGGACGAGGTCCTTGTCGGCGAGCGTTCGATCCGGTCCGATGGTCCGCGACGCCGCGCGTGCACACATGAGGTCGAAGGCGCGGTGGCAGATCCCGATCCAACGCATGCAGTGGTGGATCCGGCCGGGCCCCAGCCGCTCCTGGGCGATCACGAAACCCTCGCCCTCGGCCCCGAGAAGGTTGCTCTGCGGGACGCGGCACGAGTGGTAGAGGATCTCGGCGTGGCTCGCCCAGTCGTCGCCGGTGTGGCCCATGACGTTGATGTTGCGGACCAGGTCGAAGCCGGGAGTGTCGGTGGGGACGATGATCATCGATGCACGACGGTGCCGAGGGGCCTCCGGGTCGGTGATCGCCATGACCACCGCGAAGTCGGCGCCATCGGCTGCGGTGGTGTACCACTTCTGCCCGCTGACCACGTAGTCGTTCCCGTCCTTGACCGCGGTGGTTTCCATCATCACCGGGTTGGAGCCCGGGAGTTCGACCTCGGTCATCGAGAAGCAGCTGCGGATGGTGCCGTCCACCAGTGGTTTCAACCACCGCCTCTTCTGCTCGTCAGAGCCGTGGAGATGGAGGATCTCGATGTTGCCGGCGTCGGGCGCGTGGCAGTTGAAGACGAAGTGGCCGAGAGGGGTTCGGCCGAGCACCTCGGACGCCAGGCCCAGCTCCACCAGCCCCAGGCCCATGCCGCCGTACTCGCGAGGGTGGCCCGGCGCCCACAGGCCCATCTGGCGCACCATCTGCCGCTTGGCCTCGATCTCGGACAGCAGCTCACGGAACGGCTTACGCAGGAACGCCTCTTCCATCGGCACCAGCTCGCGGTCGACGAAGTGCGTCATCATCTCGAGCATGGTGGTGGTCTGATCGGGGAGCGAGAAGTCCACAGCGGTTCCTTTCGTCGTCGGCGGCAGCGACCGCCCCATGCTAGCATCCGGCCGATGCCTCCGGCGCGACACTCCGTCCACAGTCAGCGGATCGAGATCCGCGATGGCAGCGACCTGCCGATCGGGTCGGTCTCGACCTTCTGGGTGGCGCTCGATCTCGAGCGCCGGCGACCGCAGAGGCTGCCGGACTCGATCATCCGCTGCATCCGCGAGCTGGGCATCGAAGGCGAGCCGGCGAGGCCGCCGGACATCCAGGCTCCGAGGACGGTCGGGCGCGAGCTGCGGTTCACTGTTCGCCGCTCCGATCTCGACCTCGCCGGTCACGTCAACAACACGAGCTACGTCGAGTGGGCCGTCGAGGCGATCGACGACGCGGTGTGGGAGGCGTGCGACCTCTCGTTGCTCGACATCCAGTATGTCTCGGAATGCCGCCACGGCCAGACCGTCGTGTCCCGCTGCCCCCCTTTTTCGCCGGACCCCTCGTCTTGGGTCGCCGTCACATGAGTCGCCGAGCGGATTCGGCCAATACCCCAACCCACACGTTCAGGTTCCCGAACCTCGGGTCCGCGGTCTGCCCGTGGTAGGCGCGGTAGTAGATCTGCTGCACGATTACCGCCAGCCGGAAGAGCCCGAAGCAGAGGTAGAAATCGAAGCTCGGGATCGCGAGACCACTGCGCTCCGCGTAGCGCGACACGACCTCGGCGCGGGTCGGTGCGCCGGGCGCGTTGGTGGGCATCATGCGCATGGCCTGCACCTCGGGCGGATCCTCCGCTTCCACCCAGTACGCGAGCGACGCGCCGAGATCCATCAGCGGATCGCCGAGGGTGGCCATCTCCCAGTCGAGGACACCGACTATCTCGAGCGGATTCCCCGCCGAGAGCACCAGGTTGTCGAGACGGAAGTCGTTGTGGACGATACAGCCCGCACCCACCTCGGGCGGGCGGCTGGCCTCGAGCCAGGCCATGATCGATTCGCAGTCGGGAACGTCGGGCGTGCGCGCACGCCGAAACCGCTGCGACCAGCCGCGGACCTGGCGCTTTACGTAACCCTGCGGCTTGCCGAAGTCGGCGAGGCCGGCGGTCTCGACATCGACGGCGTGGAGCTCGGCGTGAACGTCGACCACCCGCTCGAAGAGGTCCCTCAGTTCGTCGGCCGAGAGCTCGAACCCGGGCGGGAGATCACGCCGGATGATGATGCCCCTGAGCCGCTCCATGAGATAGAACGGTGCTCCGATGACGGTGTCGTCGGCGCAGTAGAGCAGCGGCCTCGGGCAGTACGGAAAGGCGTCCTGGAGTGCCGTGAGGACGCGGTGCTCGCGGCCCATGTCGTGGCCGCTTTCCGGCTTGCTGCCATGCGGCGGACGGCGCAGCACGAGCTCGGTGTCGCCGACGCGCAGCAGATAGGTCAGGTTGGAGAAGCCCGATGGGAACTGTTCGACAACGAGCCGGCCGTCGAGCTCGAGGTGTCGACTCAGGAATGGCCCGAGGCGTTCGAGATCGAGCTCCTCGCCGGAGCGGACAGCTGACGGATGATCGATGGGAGAGCTCATGCAGTCAGTGTCGCCGATCCGCGGATCGAGGAAAAGCCGAAGCGGTAGCGAGCTCGGCATCACCGGGGCCGAGGATCGCGGCCTTCTCGGGACACCCTTGCCGTTAACCCGCATATCTCACCAGCTTCCTGCTGCGGCCGACGATGCCAACGGCAGGCAAAGCGCCTGCGCGAAGCGCGCCCTCGTCGGATGTCGGATTGCCGCCCGCCCGGCCCTCGATCCGCAACCGCGCGGCGCCCGCAGGCCGCGCGGGCTCGTCGCACACGGGATCAGGCGACCAGCAGGTCTTCGCCGGCCTTGACGAGGCGCGCGTAGGGTCCGTCCACGGACATCAGCTCCGAGTGGCTGCCCTGCTCGACGATGCGGCCGCGGTCGAGCACCACGATGCGGTCGGCGCGCTCGACGGTCGACAGGCGGTGGGCGATGACGATCACCGTCTTGCGCTCGAAGATCCGAGCCAGAGCGTCCTGGATGAGCTGCTCGGTCATCGAGTCGATGGACGCCGTCGCCTCGTCGAGGATCACCACTGCCGGCCCGTGCGCCATCGCGCGGGCGAAGGTCACCAGCTGCCCCTCGCCAACCGACAGGTCGGCGCCACGCTCGCGGAGCACGTGCTCCCACCCGACACGATCGACGATGCGGTCGGCGTGGACGAGGACAGCCGCCGCCTCCGAGTCCGCATCGCCGAGGTCGTGGCTCCCGAGGTCGATGTTGAAGCGGACGGTCTCGGAGAACAGCTGCGGATCCTGGCGGACCCCGGCGATGCTGCGGCGGACATCGTCGCCGCGCAGCTCCGACAGCTCACGGCCGTCGAGGGTCACCGAGCCGCGGTACCCGGTGTAGGAGGTGTCGAGGATCCGCGTCAACGTCGTCTTGCCGGAGCCGGTGGCGCCGACCACCGCCACCACCTCGCCGGGCTTGACCTCGAGATCGATGTCGCGGAGGACGTCGTCGGCGTTTTCTCGATAGCGGAAGCAGACGCCGCGCAGTACGATTTCGCCCGCCACCCGCGGCACCGGCCGGCCGCTGGTCTCGACCGTCTCCTCGACGTCGAGGAGGGCGAGTATCTTCTCGACAGCCGCCGCACCCCGCTGCAGCACCGAGATCCGCGACGACAGCTCTCGCAGCGGCCGGAAGAGACGGTCGAGGTACTCGATGAACGCCACCAGCAGCCCGGCGCTGACGGGCTCCACGATTGTCACCGGCAGGCCCATCTGCGACGCCAGCCCGGAGCCGTACCACAGGATCACGGCGACGCAGATCGAGGCCGCCCCGTCGACCATCGCATACATGATGGAGTCGTAGATGTTGGAGCGGGTCGTGGCCCTGCGGAAGCGGTCGTTGCGGGCGTCGAAGAGCTCCTCGGAGTGGGCCTCATTGCCGAACAGCTGAACCACCTCGACCCCGTCCACGCGCTCGGCGACGAACGAGTTGACCTCAGCCAGGGCCTCGCGGACCTCGACGAACAGCACTCGCAGCCGCCGCCGGATGAACTCGAGCACCGCGAGGATCGGCGGTGATGCAAGCAGCAGCACCACTGTCAGCCGGGCGTCGAGCAGGTACATGGCGACCAGAGTGCCGGCGATCATGAGCACGTCGATGACGATGTTGATGATGCCGGATGAGAACGCCTCGCCGAGCGCGTCCACGTCCGACGTCGCCCGGGTCAGCAGCCGGCCCGCCGGCTGGCGGTCGAGGTAGCTCTGGCGCAGGCTCAGGAGCTTGGCGTAGATGCCGGAGCGCAGCCGGACGATGGACCGTTGGCCGCCCCACGCGAGCGACAGCACATAGACGCCCTCCAGGAGGTAGGAGGCGACCACCGCGCCGAGGTAGAGGAGGGCGAGACCCGTCAGGCCCTCCGCCACCCCCGGGACCAAATGTTCGTCGATGACCTTCTTGAGCAGCCACGGCTGCACCAGGCTCAGGCCGGCGGCGGCGGGAGTCATCACCAGTGCGATGGCGAAGGCCCAACGGTCCGGCCGCAGGTAGGGCCAGAGCCGGCCGAGCATCGAAGACCGGATCACGACGCCACCTCCTGCTCAGCGGCGGCCGCCTGGCTCTGCACCCTCCAGATGTCGCGGTACAGGCCTGGACGCTCGATCAGCTCGGCGTGCGGCCCCGAGTCCACCAGCCGGCCGCCATCGAGCACCAGCACGGTGTCGCAGAGGCGGAGCGCCGAGATCCGGTGGCTGGCGATGAGCACTGTCGGCGCTCCACGCTCGCGCGACAACCCGGCCACGGTTTCCACCAGGCGCGTCTCGGTGTGGTGGTCGACCGACGACAGGACGTCGTCGAGGATCAGCAGGTCGGCGCCGCCGTACAGACCGCGCGCCAGCGCCACCCGCTGCCGCTGGCCGCCGGAGAGCATGATGCCGCGCTCGCCGACCAGGGTCTCGAGCCCATCGGTCAGCACCCCCAGATCGTCATCGAGAGCGGCCCTGCTCAAGGCCCGCTGCACTTCCTCCATGTCCGGCTCCACCTCGAGAGCGACGTTGGCGACGATGGTGTCGGAGAACAGGAACGGACGCTGAGGCACCATCGCCACCCGCCGCCGCCAGTCGGTAAGGTCGAGGTCGGTGATGTCGGTGCCGTCGATCAGGATCGAGCCTGGACGCGGGTTGTAGAGCCTCGCCAATAGCCGGAGCAAGGTGCTCTTGCCGCTGCCCGTGCGGCCGAACAGGCCGACCACCGAGCCCGCCTCGAGGGTCGCTGACACGCCGTCGAGCACCCGGTGCTCGGGCTCGTCTGGGTAGGCGAAGCGGACGCCCTGCAGCACGATGACGGGACCGCGGCCGGGATCCGCACGCACGCCACGCTCGCCCTCCGGCCGCTCGACCGGAGCGTCCATCAGCTCGAAGATGCGCTCGAGCGCGGCACGCCCGCGCTGGATCACCGACATCATCCAGCCCATGGAGCGGAGCGGCGGCAGGAAGACCGTCAGCAGGGCTGTGAAGGCCGCAAGCTGGCCGACGGTGATGGCACCCTGCAGCACCATCGAGCCGCCCGCGGCGATCAGCGCGAACATCGAGATGCCCCCAGCCAGTACCAGCAGTGGAAGCGCGATGGATCTGATCAGCGCCAACCGGATGCCGGTCGCGAGCCACTCACGGTTGCGCTCCTCGAAGCGTTCGATGAAGGCCTCCTCGGCGACGAAACCCTGGATCGCGGACATGCCCTGGAGGCTGCCCAGGACGTGCTCGGAGATCTCACCGAGCTGCTCCTGGCTGCGTCGCGAGAGCACGAAGAGGCGCCGTATGCCGAATTGGACGACCGCCGCGCCCGCGATGATCGGCAGCAGTGCCAACAGGGTCAACTGCGGCGACAGGGTCATCATCTTCCACACCGTCAGCACCACCGCGAGGGTAACGTTGACGATCTGCAGGCCGCCGAAGCCGACCAGCGTCCGTACCCAGGTGATGTCGTTGGAGGCACGGCTGACGATGTCTCCGCGCTTCTGGGTCGCATAGAACGAGGGCTGCAGCCGCAGCAGGTGCGAGAAGAGGTCCCTGCGAAGGTGGTACTCGAGGTGGCGGCCCGGGTTGAAGATCAAAATCCTGGACAGGCTGCGAACCATGATCACGCCGACACCCATGGCTGCGATCGCCGCCACGTAGCTCGCCAGCGACTGGTCGGCACGGAGAGCGTCGACGGCGAGCCCGATCTGCACCGGAATGCTGACCGTGAGGTAGTTCGTCAGCCACAGGAAGAGTCCGCCGGCGAAATAGCTCCAGCGATACGGCCACGCGTACTCCGCCGCCAGCCGGACCACCGGCCGGCGTCTCCGATCCTCACCTGTCGACAAACTACGTCCCATGACCACCCTCGGGCAACCGTCGACCATCCTCGCATGTTTCCGCACTCCGCGCCGTCCCTCACCGGGCGCGGGACGGTGCGGAGTGCGGAGGAGGAAAGTGGATTCGATTCACAATCCGGGATAGGCTCGCGCAGTCCAATCGAGAGGTGTTCATGACACGACAGCAGCCGGAGGTGCTGATCAGCGAGGAGCAGATCCGGGACAAGGTGGCCGAGTTGGCGCGGCGGATCTCGGTCGACTACCGGGACGTCGGCGACCTCGTGCTCGTCGGCGTCCTCAAGGGGTCGTTCATCTTTCTCGCTGACCTCGCGCGCCGCCTGACGATCCCGCGCACCATCGACTTCATGGCGCTCTCCACCTACGGCGATGGCACCGAGACCGACGGCGCCGTACGCATGATCATGGACCTCCGGCAGAGCATCGCCGGACGCCACGTGATCATCGTCGAGGACATCGTCGATACCGGCCACACCCTGGCCTACCTCGTGCGCACCCTCACCACGCGGCAGCCGGCGTCGCTCAAGACCTGCGCCCTCGTCCACAAGCCGGACCGGCGCGAGGTCTACGCCCAGATCGACTACCTCGGCTTCGAGATCCCCGATGTCTGGGTCGTGGGCTGTGGGCTCGACTGGGCCGAGAAGTACCGCGCGCTGCCCTACATCGGCGTCGTGCATCCGGGAGACTGACACCCCGTTTCCGTACCCGTGTCCGTTTCCGTGCCCCGAGATGAGTCTCTGAGTGATTCCTGAATCTCGGGCACGGACACGGAGACGGGAACGGGCACGGAGAGAACCGCGCCTCCGCAACTGACATTGGCTCTTGTGACATTGGTCACGGAAGCAATGGCAGGCTTTTCCTAAGATGCCATTGGACGCACCGGAAAATCTCCTCCTTCTCAGCCCGCCGCGCGCGGGCACTTTTTTTTACCCGCTCCCAGGCGTTGGAAGGCACCATAGCCCGCATATCTCACCGGGTTTCGTCGCGAGGTCGCCGAGGCCCGTGAGGCCCTCGACGACTCGTCCGCCGCCGCCGCTCTCGGGAACGAAAAACGGATTTCGCGGCCCCTTCGTGGTCTTCGTGTCTTCGTGGATGCGGCGTCGGCCGCCCTCTGTGCCTCTGTGGTTCAAGACGAGAACCTGCGCTCATCTGCGTGATTCGCGGTTTCTTTCCTCCGCCATTCTTCTGATGCTGTGACAGCTTGTCGGAATCGGGTTCGGGCGAATGCTAAGCTTCGCGCGATGACGGATGTCGTGCTTGGAATCGAAGAGGTGCCGCCGGGGCGCAGCATCTACGCCAACCGGACGCTCAACCTGCGCTCCATCGAAGCCATCGGCTACGACATGGACTACACGCTGGTCCACTACAACTCGGAGGCGTGGGAGCGGCGCGCCTACGACCGCGCCCGCGAGGTGCTGTGCGAAGAGGGGTGGCCGGTCGGACACCTCGAGTTCGATCCCGGCCTGGTCATCCGCGGCCTGGTCATCGACAGCGAGCTCGGCAACGTCGTCAAGGCCAACCGTTTCGGTTACGTGCTGCGGGCCGCCCACGGAACGCGGCTGATGGAGTTCGACGAGCAGCGCGCGGTCTACCGCCACACCCCGGTCGACCTCGCAGAGCCGCGCTTCTTCTTCCTCAACACCCTGTTCTCGCTGTCCGAGGGGTGTCTGTACTCGCAGCTCGTGGACCTTTACGACCGTGACGCCTTCGCCGGCGTCCACGGCTACGAGAACCTCTTCCGCCGGGTGCGGGCCCTGCTCGACGAAACCCACATCGAGGGCACCATCAAGTCCGAGATCATGGACAACCCCGAGCCCTACGTGGTGCTCGACCCGCAGGCGCCGATGGCCCTGCTCGACCAGGTCCACGCCGGCAAACGGCTGATGCTGATCTCCAACTCGGAGTGGCCCTACGCCCGGCGCATCATGTCGTTCGCCTTCGACCGCTTCCTGGCTCCCGGCCTCGGCTGGCGGGACCTCTTCGAGCTGGTGATCGTCGCTGCGCGCAAGCCGAGCTTCTTCGTCTACAACCTGCCGCTGTTCTCGATCGCGGACGAGGAGCGCGGTCTGCTCGAGCCGGTCCCCGGCTCGATTCCCGGTCCCGGCGCCTATCTCGGAGGCGACGCCACGACGGTCGAGTCCTACCTCGGCCTGTCAGGCTCGAAGATCCTGTACGTCGGCGATCACGTCTACGCCGACGTCACCCTCTCGAAGGCCAACTTCCGTTGGCGGACGGCGCTGATCCTGCGCGAGCTGGAGGAGGAGCTGGCCGCCGTTGAGCATTTTCGGGACACCGAGGTCGAGCTGGTCCGGATGATGGCCTGCAAGATCGAGATGGAGGCCACCCTGAGCAGGACCCGGCTGGCCATTCAACGCCTCCGTACCGGGTACGGCGCGCGCCCGAAGGCCTCAGTCGAGTCGCTCCAGTCCGAGTTCGACCGCGTACGTGAAGAGACCGTCGAGCTCGACGGACGGATCGCACCGCTCGCGCGTGAGGCCGCCGAGCTCGGCAATCCACGCTGGGGCGCGCTGCTGCGCGCCGGCAACGACAAGAGCCACCTGGCGCAGCAGATCGAGAAGAGCGCCGACGTCTACACCTCCAGGGTCTCCAACTTCCTCTTCGCTACCCCGTTCGCCTATCTCCGCAGCCACCGCGGCAGCATGCCCCACGATCCGCTCTGAGGCGGCTGAGCCGCCTCAGAGCGGATCGTGTGAAGGGGGATCGGGATCGGGGACGGAGACGGAGCCGGCAACCGGGCCGGTCCGGACTCGAGACGAGCCCGCATATCTCACCGGGTTTCGTCGCGAGGTCGCCGAGGTGCTGTGCCCGGT
>CAZSTH010000127.1:0-10209 GCA_964609835.1 uncultured Thermoanaerobaculia bacterium | reverse complement strand
TGCCGGGTGCGGTGCATCGGCGGCCGCAGCAGGAAGCTGGTGAGATATGCGGGTTGGCATCGTGCGGGGCGCGTGGATGGGCACGCGTCGCCGGCCCGTTCTCGAGGAGGTCCACGCCATGAGCCGGACCCTTTTCAGCCTGATCGTCGTGTTCTCGATGATGTCCGGGGTGCTCTTCGCCCAGGGCTCGGTAGACGACCCGAGCGTCCCGGATCCGACCGGAACGGAGCCGACGTCCCGGCAGGAGCGCGCGCCGGGGCGAGTCTTTTCCGACCAGATCGTGGTCACCGCGGCCCGGCGTCGGTGCAGTACGGGTCGGACGCGATCGGCGGCGTGGCCAACATCATCACCCGGCAGCCGGACCTCGGAGTCCGCTACCAGCGGCCATCGTGGTGGGTCGAGGCCGATCTCAGGTGGCTCGACAGCCAGGGCCGGCTGCCAGAGTTCGATTTCTTCTTCGACACCGGGACCCGTGGATTCACGGTCTACGACCTGCGCGCCGGCTACGAGTTCGACTTCGGGCTCGGGGTGCTGGTGGCGCTCGAGAACCTCACCGACGAGCTCTACAACGAGCCGTTCAACAACCGTCCGGAGCCTGGGCGCAATCTGAGGACGACGCTGCGGTAACGATTCTGACGTTCCGAGGTTCCTCTTGGCGGGAAAGAATCCGCGGACGACGCCGAGGAACGCGGATACCGGACCGGTGGTCTGCGCCGATCTGCGCGATCTGCGGTTCGACGACCTCACTCGAGGTTGAGGAATCCCTTGGCGTACAGGGCGGCGCGGCCGGCGATGTGGACGCGGTCTCCGACCACCCTGCACGCGAGCTCGCCGGCGCGGTCCGAGACCTGGCGCGCGGTCAGCTCGGTCTTGCCGAGGACCTCCGCCCAGTAGGGGGCGAGCGTGCAGTGGGCGGAGCCCGTCACCGGATCCTCGGGGATCCCGAGCGCGGGCGCGAAGAATCGCGACACGAAGTCGACGTCGGTGCCGGGCGCGGTGACGATCACGCCTTCGCTGTCGATCTCCGCGAGGACCGGAAAGTCGGGTTCGACGGCGCGAACCTCGTCTTCACTGCCGAGCACCACGAGGTAATCGCGCGACCGCATGGCCTCGGCCACGTCGCGTCGCAGGCCTGCCGACAGCCGGTCGGGAACCGCACAGGGTTGCGGGGGACGGGACGGGAAGTCGAGGAACATCGATGCTCTGCCGCGACCGACGGTGAGCTCGCCACTCTGCGACCTGAAGAGGATCGTCTCGTGGGGGTACTCGAGCTCCTCGAAGAGCACGAACGCGGCGGCCAGCGTGGCGTGGCCGCAGAGGTCCACCTCGCTCGCTGGAGTGAACCACCGCAGGCCATAGCCGTCACCGTCGGGCACGACGAAGGCGGTTTCGGAGAGGCGATTCTCGGCGGCGATGCGTTGCATCAGGGGGGCGTCGAACCACTCGTCGAGCAGGCACACGCCGGCCGGATTTCCGCGGAACAATTCATCAGTAAAAGAGTGCACGACAAAGTAGGGAATCATGGCTTATTGCCTCGCTTTTTTGATAGATTTTCGAGTATAAAGTCTATTTTTTTCCGATGGAAATGAATCGCAAATTGCGAGCGTCGGATGCCGTGCCGGGTACGCGGATAGACCAGGAGGTCGAACGGTTTATCGGCGGCGGCCAGCTTGCCGACGAGCTGGAGCGTGTTCTGAAAATGCACGTTGTTGTCCATCGACCCGTGGGCGAGCAGCAGAGCGCCTTCGAGCTTGCCCGCGTGGGTCAGCGGCGCGCCCTCCTCGTAGCCCTCGGGGTTCGACTGCGGCGTGTCCATGTAGCGCTCGGTGTAGACGGTGTCGTAGAGTGCCCAGTCCGTGACCGGGGCGTAGGCGATTCCCGCCGAGAAGAGCTCCGGCGCCTTGAGCAGGCAGAGCAGCGTCATGTAGCCGCCGTAGCTGCCGCCGTAGACCGCGATGCGATCGGCATCGACCCACGGCTGCGATGCCAGCCACCGCGCGCCGTCCACCTGGTCGGCAACCTCGACCTGGCCGAGGCGGCGGTGGACGGCGGTCTCGAAGGCGTGCCCGCGACCGAAGGTGCCGCGGTTGTCGAGCAGGAAGACGGCGATGCCGTGCTCGGCGATGAGGCGGTAGGTGTGGTGGATGGAGCCTCCCCAGCGGTCGGCGGTCAGCTGCGAGTGTGGGCCCCCGTAGACGTACTGCAGGACCGGGTACTTTTCTGCCGGGTCGAAGTCTCGCGGGCGGATCAGCAGGGTGTGGAGCTCGGTGCCGTCGCGGGCGGTGATGGCCCCGGCCTGCACCGGCAGGAGGTCCCAGCCATCGAGCTCGCCACCCGACGCCCAGATCTTGGCCGCGACGTCGCCGGAGGCGTCCACGAGGTCGGCCCTGGGCGGCTGGTCTCGGGTCGACCAGACGTCCACCAACAGCGAGCCCGCGGGGGACAGGGTGCCCGCGTGGGCGCCGCGCTCGTGGTTGCCGAGCGGCTGCATCCGGCCGCTTTCGAGATCCGCGCGCTCGAGGCGCCAGCGCCGCGGATCACCGCGGTTGCAGACCACGAATGCGTGGCGTTCGGAGGAGTCCACCCCGAGCAGCTCTTCGATCTGCCAGTTGCCGGAGGTGACCTGACGGATCAGCGTGCCGTCGGCGGCGTAGAGGTAGAGGTGCCGCCACCCGTCGCGTTCCGAGGTCCACAGGAAGCGGCCGTCGCCGAGGAATCGGAGGTCGTCGGTGATGTTGATCCAGGCCGGGTCGCGGTCGGTGAGGAGGGTGCGGGTGGCGCCGTTCGAGGGGTCGGCCGCGATGAGGTCGTGGACCTCCTGCTCGCGGTCGAGGCGCTGCGCCCACATCTCGCCACCCGGCGTCCAGCCGGCCCGCGGCAGATAGTGGTCATGGTCGCCGGTGTCGATCCACAGCGGCTCGCCGCCATCGACACCGACGACGCCGAGACGGACGACCGGGTTGGCGGTCCCGGCCTTCGGGTACCACTGCTCCTCGAGCCCCGGATAGGGCATGGAATCGTCGGTGATGGGCACGATCCCGACCGGCTGCTCGTCGAACTGCAGGAACGCGATCCGGCTGCCGTCCGGTGACCACCAGAAGCAGCGCTCGACACCGAACTCTTCTTCGTAGACCCAGTCGGCGACGCCGTTGAGGAGAAATCGGTTGCCCTTCCGGTCGGTGGCCCGGTGAACAACCCCGGAGGCGAGGTCGATCCAGTGGATGTCGCCGGCCTTGACGAATCCGAGCTTGGTTCCGTCGGGGCTGAAGGCCGGGAAGATCTCCTGGTCGCTGTCACCGGTCACGAAGCGGGCATTGCCGGTGGCGAGATCGAAGAGGTAGAGATCGCCGGCGTGGCCACCGGCGAGGACGCTGCCGTCGGGCGACAGCACCGGCGAGGTGCGCCCCGAGGCCGACGTGTTAACGTCGCCCAGCGCTTTCAGAGCGGTCCCGGGGCGCCGGGACGCGAGGGCGGACATCACGGCAGTCCAGTCGGCCACCGTGGCACCCGTGCCTTCCCGCACGCTCCACCGGTGCAGGGTCTTTTTCGATCCTCGTGACGTGAAGTAGAGGAAGTGGCGGCCGTCCGGCAGCCAGGTCACGCCGCTCAGGCTTTCGAGTGCGAGGGACTCGCCTTCGAAGAGCGCCTCGAAGTTGACGCGCCCGAGGACTCCGTCGTTGGCCGCGGCCCCGGCAGCGGCGAGCGTGAGTGCCAGCGCGAGAGCACGATGCATGAGCGCACCTCCGGTCGGAGAGTGTACTGCGTATCGGCTGCCGCCGCGCTCGTCGGTCCTCGGGCGCTGACGAGTCCTCCATCTCGACCAGCAGCTCGCGGGCGAGCTTCTCGGGGTGTGGTTCAATCGTCGCCATGAAAACGGCCGTGATCGAGGTGCTCCGATCGCAGGGACCGCCGTTGGATGACCTCGCCCGTGAGGCGTGGTTGCTGGAACGGGCGGCCTCCGGGACCGTCGCGATCTTCGCGACCTCGTGGCAGGGACCCGTCGTGGTTCTCGGGTACGCCCAGGCCGCGGACACCATCGACCTCGATTTCTGCAGATCGGCGTCGATCCCGGTCCTGCGCCGCCTCACAGGCGGCACCGGGGTCGTCCACCACGGCGATCTCGGTGTCGGTCTCGCGCTCCCCCAGACCCATCCCTGGGCGGCCGGTATCGTGACACTCTACGATCGCTTCCTGGACGCGCTGGAGCCGGCGCTGCGGTCGCTCGGCTCGGCGGTCGCGAGGCCGGTCGAGCCCGGGCACGCGAGCCGCGTCCGCTCGCCGATCTGCTTTTTGGATCAGCTCTCCGACACCCTCCTGGTCAGCGGCCGCAAGGCGGTCGGCTGCGCCCAGACCCGGCGCCGGGGCGCGGTGCTGGTCCATGCGGCCATCCTCCTCGGCCTCGACGCAGACCTCTACGCTCGGGTCTTCCGGGTGCCGGTCGACCGGATCGTTGCGGGACTGGCGCCGGCGATCGAAGGCCTGTCCGGGCGTGACGTCACGGATGCCGTTGTCCGGGAGCTGGCCCGGGCTCTCGGTCTGGAGCCGCGCCCGACCGCCGTCGCGCCGCTCGAGCCCCGCTACCTCGAGCCGTACGCCAGCGATCGATGGGCCCCGCTCCCGTGACCGGTGGAGTGCCCGCTGCCTGGCCGAGCCCCGAGATGCCGTCCGAAATACCGGCCGTGACCTGGTTGTTGCCGAACATTGACCAGAGAACGAGAGCTGAGGAGAGCGTATGCCTCGAACACGGGTGTATGAAGCGGTCACGGAGCGGCTCGAGATCCTCGACACCGAGGGGCGGGTCGATGATGAGCTGGTGCCGGAGATCGATCCCGATCAGATCCGCGACCTGTACCGGGACATGGTGCTGATGCGCACGTTCGACGACAAAGCCCTCAAGCTGCAGCGCCAGGGCCGGATGGGAACCTGGCCGCCGATCAAGGGCCAGGAGGCGGTGCAGGCCGGCGTGGCTCTGGCTATGGGTGACGATGACTGGCTGATTCCCGCCTTCCGGGAGCACGGCATCATGGTTCTGCGGGGTGTGCCGCTGCACCTCATCTACGCCTACTGGGCCGGCGACGAGCGGGGCTCGTGCTATCCGGAGGACGTCCGCTGTTTTCCGGTCGCGGTTCCGGTCGGCAGCCAATGGCAGCACGGCGCCGGCGTCGGGCTATCGCTCAAGCTGCGAGGTGAAGACGCCGTCGCGGTGGCCATGGGCGGCGACGGCTCGACGTCGGAAGGGGATTTCCACGAGGCCCTCAACTGCGCCGGCGTCTTCGGCGCACGGTGCGTGTTCGTGATCCAGAACAACCAGTGGGCGATCTCGGTGCCGATCCACCAGCAGACCAGATCGGAGACCCTCGCGCAGAAGGCGCACGCCTACGGTGTGCCGGGTGTGCAGGTGGACGGCAATGACGTGTTCGCGGTCTACTCGGCGGCCCGGGACGCCATCGAGCTCGCGCGCACCGGCGGCGGCCCGAGCCTGATCGAGGCGGTCACCTACCGCCTCGGCGACCACACCACCGCAGACGACGCCAGCCGGTACCGCGAGCCTGAAGAGCTCGAGAAGTGGGAGGGCCGGGACCCGATCCTGCGCCTGCGCCGCTACCTCGAAAGCCGCGAGCTGTGGGACAAAGATCAGGAGGCGGTGCTGTCGGAAGAGGCCCTCGGCTGGGTCGACCAGCAGGTCAAGAAGCTGGAGGAGATGACCCCGGCGGATCCGTCGGAGATCTTCACCTCCATGTACGCCGAGCTGCCGTCCCACCTGAAAGAGCAGATGGAGACCCTGCAGGGGGAGGCGCCGCGATGAGCTCGCGGGGCCGGCAGCTGCAGGCGGTGCCCGAGATGGCGACCGAGAAGCTCACCCTCGCTGTGGCGGTGCGGGATGCCATGCTCGAGGAGATGGACCGCGACGAGACGGTGCTTGTCCTCGGTGAGGACGTGGGCGTGGACGGCGGTGTCTTTCGTGCGACCGAGGGGCTGATCGAGCGTTTCGGTCCGGACCGGGTGATCGACACTCCGTTGGCCGAGAGTGCGATTGTCGGGATGTCGGTCGGCCTCGCCGCAACCGGTTTCCGACCGGTCGCCGAGATCCAGTTCATGGGCTTTGTCTATCCCGCCATCAACCAGCTCTTCGCGCACGCGGCGCGAATGCGCAACCGCACCCGTGGCCGCCTCGGCTGCCCGATGGTGGTGCGGATGCCCTACGGCGGCGGCATCCATCCTCCCGAGCACCACTCCGAGAGCTACGAGGCGTTATTCCTCAACACCCCCGGCATCAAGGTGGTGGTTCCGTCCAACCCGTACGACGCCAAGGGGCTCCTGATCGCCGCCATTCGCGACGACGACCCGGTGCTGTTCATGGAGCCGAAGCGTATCTACCGGGCGTTTCGCGAGGCGGTGCCGGCTGAGAGCTACACCGTGCCTCTCGGCAGGGCTGCGGTCGCCCGGGAAGGCAGCGACGTGACCCTGATCTCCTGGGGGGCGATGGTGCGAGTCTGCCTCGACGCGTCGGAGGTGCTGGCTCGCGAGGAGATCAGCGCGGAGGTAGTGGACCTTCGCACCCTGAACCCGCTTGACCGGGAGACCATGATCGAGAGCGTCACGAAGACCGGCCGCGCGGTGGTGGTGCACGAAGCGCCGCGGACGTGCGGATTCGGCGCCGAGATCTCCGCCCAGATCATGGAGCACGCGCTGCTCCAGCTCGAGGCGCCGGTGGAACGGGTCGCCGGCTTCGATGTTGTCTTCCCGCTGGCGAAGGCGGAGAGGTATTATCTTCCCTCGCGTGAACGGATCATCGAAGCGGTCCGAAAGACCCGCTCCTTCTGATGGCTCCGCGATTCGCGTAGCGAATCGCGTCAGCAGAACGACGAAGCAGGCGAAAGGCAGCTCATGGCGTTCGTTTTCAACTTCCCAGATGTCGGCGAAGGCATCCACGAGGGACGGATAGTGGAGTGGCTGGTGGCCGAGGGCGATAGCGTCTCGGAGGACCAGGCCCTGCTCAAGGTCGAGACCGACAAGGCGGTGGTCGAGCTGCCGTCGCCGCACGCCGGCACCGTGCTCCGCCTCCACGCCGCGGCCGACGCCGACATTCTGGTGGGCGATCCGCTGGTCACGATCGGCGACGCGGGCGAGGAGGTGGATCACGCGGCATCGGCCGCGGACGGAGCGGCCCGCAAGCCGGCCGAGGACCAGCCGGAGCCGGCCCCGGCGCCGAAGCCCGCCGCCTCCGCCAGGCGCCCACTGGCGACGCCCAGGACCCGTGCGCTGGCGCGTGAGCTCGAGGTCGATCTCGGTCGGGTCGACGGCAGCGGTTCGGGCGGCCGCATCACCGACGAGGACGTGCGCCGTGCAGCCGAGGGCGGTGCCCCGGCCGCGGCGCCGCGGCGGGTGTCCGTGCCGCCGGCGGGGGCGGTGACTCCGACCGCGGACGGCGACGTCGAACGCGTTCCGGTCTCGCACCTCCGCAAGGTGATCGCCGGCGCGATGCGGCAGTCGAAGCAGATCTCGGCGCACGTCACCCACGTCGACGAGGCCGACGTCACCGAGTTGGTGGCTCACCACAAGAGTTCCAAGCCCGAGATCGAGCGGCGGACCGGTGTTCGATTCACCCTGCTGCCGTTCTTCATCAAGGCGCTGGTGGCGGCCCTCGAGGACCACCCGATCTTCAATGCCTCGGTGGATGAGGAGCGGCAGGAGATCCTCTACAAGAAGTACTACAACGTCGGCGTCGCGGTGGATACGCCGGAAGGCCTGATCGTGCCGGTCGTGCGCGACGCCGACCGCAAGGACATGGTCGAGCTGGCGGCCGAGGTGTCGGACAAGGCCGAGCGCGCTCGCTCGCGCCAGTTGACGCTCGACGAGCTCAAGGGTGGAAGCTGTACCATCACCAACATCGGCCCGCTGGGCGGAGTCTTCGCGACCCCGATCATCAACCAGCCGGAGCTGGCGATCATCGGCCTGCACGCCATCAAGGAGCGGCCGGAGGTGGTGGATGGAGAGATCATGATCCGCAAGATGATGTACCTGAGTGTTTCGTTCGATCATCGCTACGTCGACGGCGCCGAGGCGGCTCGGTTCATGAGCGATCTGGTGCGGCTGGTCTCCCAGCCGATGCAGCTGATGGTGAGGTTGTAGACATGGTTGTTGGCTCTGTGTCCCGTGGGTGTCAGGTGGTGGTGATCGGTGCCGGACCGGGCGGCTACGTGGCCGCGATTCGGTTGGCACAGCTGGGCAAGGACGTGCTGCTGGTGGAGAGGGACTCGACCCTCGGCGGCGTGTGCCTGAACGTTGGCTGCATACCGTCCAAGGCCATGATCCATGCTTCGGACCTCGCGCACGAGGTCCAGCACGCTGAGAACATGGGCATCACCGTCGACGGTCTTTCCGTGGACCTGCCGAAGCTGGTCGGGTGGAAGGACGGCATCGTCGAGCGCCTGACCTCAGGCGTCGGCTTCCTGTGTGAAAAGAGCGGCGTCGACGTTCTGCACGGCGAAGCCAGGTTCCTGTCCGACCGCAAGCTCGCGGTCGCCACGGATGACGGGGTGGTCGAGGTGGAGTTCGAACAGGCGGTCGTCGCCACCGGCTCGCGGCCGATGGCCCTGAAAGGTCTCGATTTCGACGGCGAGAAGCTGATCGGGTCCACCGAGGCGCTGTCCCTCGGCGAGGTGCCGAAGAAGATGGTGGTGATCGGCGGCGGTTACATCGGCCTCGAGCTCGGCACGGTCTACGCCAAGCTCGGCTCCGAGGTGACGGTGGTCGAGTTCCTCCCGTCGCTGCTGCCGGACCTCGATCCGGAGGTGGGCAAGGTGCTGGCGCGCCAGCTCAAAAAGCTCAAGGTCAAGCTGCTCCTCGAGCATCGCGCCGAGTCATTCGAGGCAGGCGACCCGTCGGTGGTCGTCGCCAAGAACGCGAAGAATGAGGAGGTCCGGCTCGAGGCCGATGTCGCGCTGATGAGCGTCGGACGCCTGCCGAACTCGGATGGCCTGGATCTCGGAGAGGCCGGGATCAAGACCGACGACAAGGGTTTCATCGAGGTCGATGACCGCCAGCAGACCTCGGCGGCGGGGATTTTCGCGATCGGCGATGTGGCCGGCGGCGCGCTGCTGGCCCACAAGGCCTACCAGGAAGCCAAGGTCGCGGCGGAGGTCATCGCCGGGCACGCGGCGGCGTTCGACAGCGTGGTGCCGGCGGTCATTTACACCGATCCCGAGGTGGCATGGGCAGGCCTCGGCGAGAACCAGGCCAGGGAGGCCGGACACGATGTCGTCACCGGAACCTTCCCCTTCAAGGCCTCCGGACGGGCCATGTCACTCGACGCGACCGACGGCTTCGTCAAGGCCATCGCCGACGCCGAATCGAAGCAGCTGCTCGGCATCGTGGCGGTCGGGCGCGGGGTCAGCGAGTTCATCGGCGAGGCGACGCTGGCGCTCGAGATGGGCGCATTCCTCGAGGACGTGGCGCTCACCATCCATCCTCATCCGACGATGTCTGAAGCCTTGCAGGAGGCGATCGAGGGCGCCCTCGGCCAGGCCGTGCACATGGTGAACTCGTGAGCCGTCAGAGCTTCGACGAGTTCCAGCGCGAGCGGCAGGAGCTGACCGAGCTGGCTCTGGACAAGGCCAACCTGGAGATCAAGCGCTTCTTCAGCCTGGACTCCCAAACCTATCGCGACGGCGCGCTGCCCGCCAGGACCAAGGAGATGCTGGGGCTGGTCGCGTCACTGGTGCTGAGGTGCGATGACTGCGTGTATTACCACCTCGGGCGCTGCCATGAGGAGGGCGTCGGAGACGACGAGCTGCAGGACGTGCTTGCGATCGGCCTGGTGGTCGGCGGCTCCATCGTCATCCCGCACCTCCGCCGTGCCGTCGCGGCGTGGGAGGAGCTGAAGGGGGAGTAGGCTCGGCGGAATTCGGAATTCGGAATTCGGAATTCGAAATTCGAAATTCGGACTTTGGACAGTCTCCCCACTCAGCTCTCGATCTGCCACCGTCACCGCCACCCGCCCGGCACTCGAGACGCGTGCCCCACAAGCTCGATCGGTGCGGTTCGTGGGCCAGCCGTCCCGGCTGCCGGGCGGGTGGGAGTTCGATCGTCAACTCGCAGGGTGCAGCAGCCGCCAGGTCCGGGCGCGGACGGAGTCGAAGAGCCGCAGAGCATGCTCGGCACGCGACGCGGCGACGGCGCCTGCTTCGACGAGCAGCGCGAGATGAG
>CAZSTH010000126.1:0-10249 GCA_964609835.1 uncultured Thermoanaerobaculia bacterium | reverse complement strand
ACGCCGGCAACGTGGAGGTGCGGCCGCGCACCGAGATGCTCGACCTGGTGGTGGTGGACGGCCGCGCCCGCGGGATTGTGACCCGGGACATGCTGAGTGGGGAGATCGAGTGCCACGTGGCCGACGCGGTGCTGCTGTGCACCGGGGGCTACTCCAACGTCTACTTCCTCTCCACCAACGCGAAGGGTTGCAACGTGACCGCCATCTGGCGCGCCCACAAGCGCGGCGCCGGATTCGCCAACCCCTGCTACACCCAGATCCACCCCACCTGCATCCCGCAGGCAGGTGACTACCAGTCGAAGCTGACGCTGATGTCGGAGTCGCTGCGCAATGACGGCCGCGTGTGGGTGCCGAAGAAGGCCGGCGACGACCGACCGCCCGGCCAGATCCCCGAGGACGAGCGGGACTATTATCTCGAGCGGATCTATCCCTCGTTCGGCAACCTGGTGCCGCGTGACGTGGCGTCGCGCAACGCGAAGAAGGTCTGCGACGAGGGCCGCGGCGTCGGACCCGGCAAGCGCGGTGTCTACCTCGATTTCGAGGAGGCCATCGGCCGTCTCGGCGAGGACGTGATCCGCGCTCGCTACGGCAATCTCTTCAACATGTACCAGATGATCACCGACGAGAACCCGTATCAGGCGCCGATGCGCATCTACCCGGCGCCGCACTACACCATGGGCGGCCTGTGGGTGGACTACTACCTGATGAGCAACATTCCCGGCCTGTTCGTGCTCGGCGAGGCGAACTACTCGGACCACGGCGCCAACCGCCTCGGAGCGTCGGCGCTGATGCAGGGCCTGGCGGACGGCTATTTCGTGATCCCTTACACCCTCGGCGAGTATTTGGCCGGCGCCGAGCTCGGCGACGTCGATTCCTCGAACGGCGCCTGCCAGGCGACGATGAACGAGGTCAGCGAGCGGGTCGAACGCCTGCTCGCGGTCGACGGCTCGCGCACGGTCGACTCCTTCCACCGCGAGCTCGGGCTGCTGATGCTCGACCAGTGCGGAATGTCGCGCACCGCCGAGGGCCTGACCGAATCGATCGAGAAGATTCGGCAGCTCCGCGAGGAGTTCTGGACCGAGGTCAAGGTTTCCGGCGAAGGCGCGGACCTCAACCAGGAGCTTGAGAAGGCCGGCCGGGTGGCGGACCACCTGGAGTTGGCAGAGCTGATGTGCCACGACGCCCTGCGCCGCAATGAGTCGTGCGGCGGCCACTTCCGCGAGGAGTACCAGACCGAGGAGGGCGAGGCGTTGCGCGATGACGAGAACTTCACCAACGTGACGGTGTGGGAGTACGCGGGGGAGGACCGGGAGCCGTTGGCCCACGACGAGGCGCTCGTCTTCGAGACCGTGGAGCCGACCCAGAGGAGTTACAAATGAAGCTGACACTGCACGTCTGGCGGCAGAAGAACCCCGACGATGCCGGCGGATTCAAGACCTACGAGCTCGAGGACGTCAGCACCCACATGTCGTTCCTCGAGATGCTCGACGTCCTCAATCAGGACCTGATCCTGAAGGGCGAGGAGCCGATCGCCTTCGAGCACGACTGTCGCGAGGGCATCTGCGGTTCGTGTGGTTTTATGGTCAATGGCGTGGCGCACGGCGAGCCGAAGGCGGTGACCGTCTGCCAGCTCCACATGCGTCACTTCTCGGAGGGCGACGAGGTCACGATCGAGCCGTGGCGGGCGAAGGCCTTTCCGGTCATCAAGGACCTGGTGGTCGACCGTTCGGCTTTCGACCGCATCATGCAGGCCGGCGGCTACGTCAATACCCGGGTCGGCAGCGCCCCTGACGCCAACGCGTTGCCGATCGCGACGGAGGACTCCGAGCTCGCGATGGATTTCGCAGAGTGCATCGGCTGCGGCGCGTGCGTGGCCTCGTGCCCCAACAGCGCGGCGATGCTCTTCGTCGGTGCGAAGATCGCCCACCTCGGACTGCTGCCGCAGGGGCAGCCGGAACGCGAGCGGCGGGCTCGCCGAATGGTGGAGGCGATGGAGAACGAGGCCTTCGGAGCTTGCAGTAACTACCGTTCGTGCGAGGCGGTGTGCCCGAAGGAGATCTCGATCGCGTCCATCGCCAGGATGAACAAGGACTACCGTAAGGCCTCCCTCAAGGGCAGCAGGCCCGCCCGCGGCAAGCGGGGAAAGCGGTAGCCCTCAGCCCGATCCGAAGAGCGACGTGATCATGATGCCGGCGAACAGTATCAGAAGCGCCGCGCCGAGTACCGCCATCGCGATCTCCGCCGGCGTGTACCTGGTGCCCTGCTTCGCGGGCGCTTGATTCCGGTCCCGAGGGCTCTTCTTCGCGGTCTTGCGCATCTTCTTCGCCATCTCGACCACAGTGTAACCCGACGCCGCGGAATCGCCCATGCCTGTCGGGCGTAGAGTTGATCGATGACTCCGTTTCGACGTCCCGTCTCCTTCTACGATACGCGCGACTCGAGCATCGGGGTGAGAGAATCGCGCCGGCGAGGAGCCGCCCCGGAGTTCCCTGGACTCCGGGGGCGACTGCAACCTGGCAGGTCTATAATGGTGGGCGTTGTAGGTCGGTTGATGTTGGCTGGAGACAGCGGAGCTGTCCGTGCAAGGTGGGCATGCCGTCGACCCTGGAAGCCTTCCGGGCTCCCTCGTCACGATGCGAGCAGGGATTCAGGGTCTTCAACGTCATGACACTCGAGAAGAGAGCAAATTGCGTGCCAGAAATAGGAACCATTTCGAGCCGAACGAGGTGTCTCGGTGACACCCAGCGGTGCCACGATGTACCGGAACGGTAACTGAGGAGGCCGACGATGACAGAGGGAGTCGACAGGGCGCGGGAGCGTCGCAACATCCTGGAGCGGCTGGGCGCCAAGATCCCGGGCTTCAGCGGCTACCTCGAGCGCGAGATGCGCCGCGAGGTGGACAAGCTGCAGCGCGACTGGCTCGCCGAGCAGGTGGACCGCGCGCGGTTCGCGATCAACGGCAAGATTCGCGATTGGTCGCGAAGCGGGCGGCTCGACACGCTGGCCGACGCGGGCAGCATCGAGAAGGGCCTCGATCGCCTGGCCAACCGCATCCGCCACGCGGACTACGGCTCGAGTGGCTTCTTCGACGCGGTCAAGATCGGCGAGGACGAGCTCGCCAGCCTCTACGAGTTCGATCTCTCCTTGGCCGAGACCATCGAGTACCTGGGGGTGCAGGTGGAGCGGCTGCCGGGCTCCGCGGACCCCCAGACTCTGAGCCGGCTGCTCGACGCGTTGGACGCCGCCCAGCAGAAGTTCGAGCAGCGGGCGACGGTCTTCGAGGACGTGACGCAGACAGGAGGTGTGTGATGGCTCTGCTGGAGATTCTGGAGCACCACGATCCCACCGGCCAGGAGATCGTCTACCGGTTTCCGCCCGAGGGAAGCGCCGACATCAAGCTCGGCGCGCAGCTGGTCGTGCACGAAGCGCAGCAGGCCGTGCTGTACCGCGACGGAAGGGCGCTCGACGTCTTCGCCCCGGGCCGCCACACCCTCAGCACTCAGAACGTTCCGCTCCTCGGCAAGGTGATCGGAGCGCCGTTCGGCGGCGAGTCTCCGTTCAGGGTGTCGGTTGTCTTCGTGAACAAGCGCACCTTCATCGACCAGAAGTGGGGCACCCGCGAGCCGGTGGTGTTCCGCGACAACGAGCTCGGGATGGTTCGGCTGCGCGCCTTCGGCACCTATGCCTACCGCATCCACGACAGCCAGCTCTTCGTCAACACGGTGGTCGGTTCGCAGGGGCTGTTCGAGACCATCCGCCTCGAGGACTTCTATCGCGACGTCATCGTGTCGCGCCTTAACGACCTGCTCGGCGAGACCCTGCAGACGATCTTCGACCTCCCGCGCTACTACGACGAGCTCGGGACCGCCGCCAAGGCGCGGCTGACCGAGGACTTCGCCAAGTACGGCGTCGACCTCACCGACTTCTACATCAACTCGGTGACGCCGCCCGACGAGGTGCAGGAGAAGATGGACGAACGGGCGGCCATGGGTGCAGTCGGCAACATGAACACCTACATGCAGTTCAAGGCGGCGCAGGCGGTCCAGGACGCAGCGCAGGGCGGTGCGGGCGGCGAGGGCGGCGGCAATGCCGGGGCCGGCATGGGGCTCGGCCTCGGAGCCGGCTTCGGCGCGATGATGCCGGGCATGATCGCCAACGCCATGCAGCAGGCGCAGCAGGGCGGCTCCGGCGCCGCGGCGCCCGCCGGCGCCGCCGGTGCTGCCGCCGCAACGGCTGGAGACACTCCCGATCTCGAAGCGCGGCTCATCCGTCTTCAGGCACTCCTCGACAAGGCCTTGATCACCCGCGAGGAGTACGACAAGAAGCGGACGGACATATTGTCGGAACTCTGATTGGGGTGCCTCGGGCGCAAGGTCTCTGCGGGTTCGGAAGGTAGCCGATGGAGATTTCCTGCACTCAGTGTGGCGCGGCGATCGAGCCCCGCGCTGACGAGCGGCTGCTCGAGTGCCCGTTCTGCTCCACCGCGCTGGTGGTGGACGGAAGCCAGACGATGTACCACGAGATCATGCGGCCGACGGTCCGGCCCGACCAGGTCGGCGCCCACCTGCGTCGATTCCTCGGCGGGCGTTCGACGGTGGCTGATCTCGACCGCAAGGCCCGGCTCGAGGCACCGACGCTGGAGTACTTTCCATTCTGGGCCTTCACGATCGCCGATGGCGCGATCGAGAAGGTGGTCCTCGAGCCGGCAGCGCCCTCGTCGTTGCAGGGGCTGCAGGGCCTCGAGCTGCCGGCGGGGAGCACGCAGCCGATGCGGGAGGAGCTGGCGGCCGGCGCGCGGGTGATCGAGCCGGAGGTGCCGGCGCGCACCGCCCACGACTGGTTGAGCTCGCGGTTCGGCGAGGTCGAGGTTCGGCGCACCGTTCTCTACCACCTGCCGATGTACCGTTCACCGTACTCGTGGCGGGGAACGACCTATCGTGCGGCCGTGGACGGCGTCTCCGGCAAGGTGTTTCCGGCCGACTTCCCGGCCAAGGCGGAGGCCCCGTTCGTGGGCGTCGCGGTGCTGGCGATTGCGGTCTTCGGGCTCGAGGGTCTGATCATTCAGAACCTGTTCGTCAAGCTGCTGGTCTACCTGGTATCGGCGGTCCCTATCCTCGGTGTGGCGTGGTTGACCTCGAAGAAGGTGTGACCGTGAATTGGGAGTTCGGAATTCAGAATCCAGAATTGCCACCGCCCTGTCATGGACGGAAAGGGACGGCGTGACGGCGTCTTCGAAGCCGCCGCCGCCTCCTCCTCCGCCGCCTCCGGTGCCGGACGAGTCGCCGCAGGCGCAGGCCCGCGTCAAGAGGGCCGAGAAGAGGCGCCTGCTGACCGGGCTGACCTGCGCATCGTGCGGGGGATCGGTCGAGGTCCAGGAGGGGTTCACCAACGTTCGTTGCCGGTATTGCGGGACGCCGCAGGCGGTGGTCGGGCGGCGCGGCGTGGTGCGGGTCATGGTCCTCAACAAGCTCGAGCGCGACGCGGCCGATCGCGAGGTTCTCCGCTGGTTCCGGAGGGGCCTCCGCAAGGACCCGGCGCTGAGCAAGAACGCCCATTTCGAGGAGGCCTTTCTCGCATGGTTCCCGTTCGTGCGTGCCAGGCTCGACGTCGTCGGCTGGGTGCTCGGGATCCGCGAGAAGAGGCGCAAGCGTGGAAACCGTTGGGAGACGGTGCGCGAGCCGGTCGAGCGCGAGATCGAGCACCACGTCGATCTCACCATGCCGGCCGCGGACATGGCCGAGTTCGGCGTCCACCGCATCGATCTCGCCGGCGACGAGGTGCGGCCGTTCGACGACGAGCTGCTGCGGGGCCGCGGTATGGTCTTCCGGCCGAGCAAATCGTTGGAGGAGACGGCGGCGGAGCTGTCGGACCGGGCGCTGGAGGATCTCGCGCGCTCCAATCGGCTCGACCACATCTCGTTCTCCTGGCTCGCCGGAGTCCGGCGGCGGGTGGCGCTGGTCTACTACCCGCTGTGGGTGGTGCGCTACGGCTTCCGCGGCCGCACCTACCAGGTGCTGGTGGACGCTGAGGACGGCAGCCTGGCCTTCGGCAAGGCGCCGGGAAACCACCTCTACCGCGCCTTCAGCCTGGTCGGCGCGTGCGCCGGGGCGTGCTTCGTGGGGACGACCATCCTGCAGCACGCCGGCGCCTTCCTGCGCTCGGAGAACGGCCTCGTCGGCCTCGGCGTGGTCGGGCTGGCTCTGGCAGGGCTGGTGTACTGGGGTTACTCGCAGTTCCGCCACGGCGGAGTCGTCGAAGAAGGCACCGGGCTCGCAGCGCGGAGAAAGCACGCGTCACTGGCCGACACCGTCTCCGAGGTCATGGAGAAGATGCAGTGACCCTCCATCTGGTGGCTCTCGACTGTCCCTCGTGCGGCTCGGCCCTCGCCGGCGACGGCCTCGACACGATCTTCTTCTGCCAACACTGCGGCGGCGGCGCCGTCCTCGCCGACGGCGGCCTCGAGGTGGTCGAAGGTGTCGCGCTGGTGCCGGCTGGCGGTCGCTCCGCGCAGCACTGGCGCCCGGGGTGGCTGGTGGAGGCCGATCTCGTGGTGGCCGACCGGCTGCGCGCGGGCGGCCACCGCACCCCGGGGTGGCAGGACCGGAGGACCTTCGTGATCCCGGCCTTCGGCATGCCGCTCAGCGACCTGACGCGTCTGGTGCGCGCCTTCGCCGCGGCTGCGCCGCCGCTCCGGGAGGTTCCCCGCGAACCGATCCGCGGCGGGTCGCTGGCGGTCGAGGACGCGGTGACCCTGGTGCGCCACGTGGTCATCGGCGACGAGGTGCGTCGCTCCGACATGCTGGCCTCGGTGCAGGTCGACGTCGACGTGGTTGCGAAGCGCCTGGTGGCGCTTCCCTTCGAGGAAACGTCCTCGGGCCTTGGCTGCTCCGTCACCGGCGTAACGGTGATGCCAAAGGGGTGATACGGCTCCGGGCAGACCTTCGTTTCCCGCAGATCGCACAGTTGAAGGCCCGCCGTTCAAGGCGGCTTGGCGCCGGGGGTGGATACATCAGCGAAATCAGCGGGAGGCGGCCGGCCGGGGAAGAACGCGCCACGCAATGCGTACGGACGGGTAGCGAACGGGATTGTTAAACTGAAGATGCTTTCACATGTCGGAGGTGAGGGATGGGTGCCACGCTGCTGGTCGTCGTGCTGATCGGGATCCCCGTGCTGCTGTTCCTGGTCTATCTGGTGGTGCGCATGCGCTACAAGAAGGCCGGCCCGGACGAGGCCTTGATCGTCTTCGGACGTCGCAAGCTCCTCGGCCGCAAGGTGCGCACCGAGGCGGGAGAGATCGAGGGCTTCCGGATCATCCGCGGCGGCGGAACCTTCGTGTGGCCGGCGTGGGAACAGTACGAGATCCTGTCACTGCGGATGATGACTTTGGAGATCGATTTGCCGCACGTCTACACCATCCAGGGCATTCCGATCAACGTCAAGGCGGTGGCCCAGGTCAAGGTCCGCGGGGACATCGACCACATCCGGCGGGCGGCGGAGGCCTTTCTCGGCCTGCCGGTGGACGACATCCAGGCCACCATCAAGGAGACGGTGGCCGGCCACCTGCGCGGCATCGTCGGCACCCTGACGGTGGAGGAGCTCTACCGCGAGCAGAGGATCTTCCAGGAGAAGGTTCGCGACGAGGCCTACACCGACCTCGAGGGGATGGGCTTCGAGTTCCGGTCGTTCGTCTTCCAGGCGATCCAGGACGATGAGGGCTACCTCAACGCACTCGGTCAGCCGAAGATCCAGGAGGCGCTCAAGAACGCTCGCATCGCGACCGCCAACTCGGACCGTGACGCCGCCATCGAGGAGGAGCAGGCACGGCAGCAGAAGGAGCAGAAGCGGCTCGGCGTCGACACCGAGATCGCGGAGAGTGACAAGGCGCTCAGCCTCAAGAAAGCCACGATCAGGAAGGAAGTCGACGTCGCCGACGCGCAGGCCGTGAAGGCCGGCGAGATGGAGCTCAAGGTCCAGGACATCCGCATCGCCGAGCGCGAGGTCGAGCGCCAGAAGCTCGAGCTCAATGCCTCGATCCGCGAGCAGGCTGACGCCAAGAAGTACGAGGCAGAGCGGCTGGCGGACGCCAACAAGTACTCGGTGGAGCAGGAGGCCACAGCGGAGCGGATGCGCCGAGAGCAGTCTGCGAAGGCCCTGCAGGCGGAGGGTGTGGCGAAGGCGGAGTCGGAGTCGGTGCAGCGGCGGCAGATCGGCCTTGCCGAGGCCGAGGCCATCCAGGCGAGAGGCGAGGCCGAGGCCGGGGCGCGGCGCAAGCTGGCCGAGGCCCTCAAGCTCTACAACGAGGCCGGCCTCTCGATCGAGGCGCTGAAGGTGCTGCCGGAGATCGCCGCTGCCGTGTCTGAGCCGCTGGCACGGGCGGGAGAGACAACGATCATCTCCCACGGAGGCAAACCGGGCGACGGGACCGGCGCGGCCCGCCTCACCGATGACGTGATCCAGGTGCTGACCCAGCTCGGTCCCGTCATGAAACAGCTGTCGGGAGTCGATCTCGACAAGCTGCTGCGCGATCTCTCGAAGCTGCCCGGGGCGGTCGTCGGCGGCGCCGGCGGAGCCGGGGACAGCGATGACGGCTAGCTCCCGATGAGCAACCAGCGCAAGCTCGACGCGCTGCTCTTCGAGCTGCAGTCCGCTCGTTCGCCGCTGCAGCAGGCCAAAACGCTGGTCCGCGCCTGGCGCACCGTTCGCGAGCTCGGCCCCGCCGACCGGCGGCTGCTGGCTCGCCACGCGGGGTTCGATGGTGCGGAGCAGCTGCTCGAGTCGTTGGCGGTGAAGCGAGGCGGAACGGCGCCGGCGCTGCTGCTGCAGGCGCTGGCCAGGGTACGCAACAGTGACAGTGCGGCGGTCGCTGAGGCGCTGGCCGACCTCCGAAACCCCGACCGCCGACTGGAGGCGGTGGCCGAGGGGCTCGACGTCGCGTCCGGCCTGCTGGTGGAGCCGAAGTTCGAGACGAACGGTGGAGACCGGGGGCAGGTGGGTGCGACGGACCGGAACGACGACATCGGCGGGGCCCTCGGCGAGCTGCGCGCCGTGCACCCGAAGGAGGATTCGGGCCCGCCGCCGCCGGCGGTTCCACCAGCGCCGAACGCCGCCGTCGAACGCTCCGCTCTCGAGGCCGATGCTGGTGGCCGGGGCCCGACCGGCGGGGGGCCGGGAGGGACTGAAGACGAAGGCCAGAAGAAGCCGGACGGCACCGGGACCGACGGCGCGCCGGTGGGCGGAGCCGCAGAGGCCACTGCGGAGCAGCAGCCCGCGGAGCGGTCGCGCATTGCGGCCGAGACGCTCCCGGTTCCGCCGGGCGCGGCAGCGCGCGATGAGAGTGTCGACTGGAGCCGCTGGAGGCCGGTGGACGAGGCGCGGCGGCCGGCCCCGGCACCGCCGTCGGAACCACCGCCCCCGTCCCGGGAAGGACCCTCCCCGATGTTCGACGCCCATGCGGTGCTCGGTGCGCTCGGGGCGCAACAGTCGGTGATCTCGCAGCTGAAGGTGCTGCGCCGCGAGCTTTCGGGATTCCGGGGATCCAGCATCGACACCCTGCGACAGTTGGTCGAGGCCTTCCCGGACGGCTGGGCGCGCCGGCGGGCGCTGTCAGCGATGCTCGAGTCCGGCCTGCCGCCGCGCGCCGAGGATGTGCTCGAGCTGGCGGCCCTCCTCCGGAGCGAATCCGACCGCCGCTGGTGCCTGGGGATTTTCGCCCGGAGCGGCAGGCTGTGGGGCCCGCACCTGGAGCGAGCGTTGGAGCTGCTCGACTCACCAGCTTCCCGCCGCCGGGTGGAGAGGGCGGCGAAGGGCTAGGAACCCGTACGGCATAGCCCCATGCGACGTTGGTCTGGGGCCGGAAAACTCTGGTGGGGCTCTGCGGTACGGCCTCCTCAGGATGCGCTGCGCGCATCTTCGGACCGGGGCTCTCAATTCGACGATGGGCGGGGCTTTTTTGTGACAGTGGCGGATGAGTTTTGGCGACGATTGGTGTTCTTATGCGACTTGGGGTGCGCCTTGTCGTGAGGTGAGGGGCACGTTCGCCAGTTTGAGGAGGTTGTGGACCAGGGAGATGAGGGTCCACTCGCCACGGGCCGTGGCGATGCCGCGCAGGGAGAAGCGACGGAAACGCCTGACCTCCTTTACGTGGCCGAAGACCGGCTCGACGATGTGCTTGCGATGCCGATAGACCTCCCGTCCTTCCTCGGATTTCAGCTTGTCTCGCGTCGCCCGCCACGCCTCGTTTCTCTGTAAG
>CAZSTH010000125.1:0-10335 GCA_964609835.1 uncultured Thermoanaerobaculia bacterium | reverse complement strand
GGCCAGGATCTGCTGCGGATCACGCGGCGTGAACCCGAGGATCGGACGCGGCTTGTAGGTGATCCGCTTGCGGTCCCAGTACTGGGCGAAGCGCAGATCCTCGATCCGACCGCTGTCCGGGTTGGCCCTCCCGAGCAAGACCTCGTCGCCGCAGCGCATGACGACACCGAGGTTCCAGTGGAGATCGGTCGGCTCCGCGAAGACCACGTCAGCGGCGGCCAGCCAGCGCTCGCCCGGCGCGCCGCTGTCGAGAAAGGCCTGGATGGTCGCTTCCGAGACCTCACCGTGAACCACGCCTTGGAAAATCTGATCGACGCTGTCGAGGCTGACCTTGCCGTAGCGCAGGTTCTCCGCGGCAATCGAAAGCGCGTCGCACTTCAAGAGGAGGTTGGAATCCTCCGAGATCACCACAACCGCGTACCCTGGGTGGCCGTTCGAGCGAGCGACCTCCGCGATCCGCTGCGCACCGGCGAGGATGTGATTGTCTCCCGAATCGCCGGAGTACGGCTCGAGGGTCAGGCCGTCGGGTTGCCAGGCGAGAATCCCACCCGTGGGCGTGCGCCGGAACTCCGCCAGGTCGGCCTGGTGGTTGAAGAGACGCTCGACTGAGTGATGGATGAGCTGCGCGCGTCGGTACTCGAGGAGCTTGCGCATCACGCTCCGCGCGGCGTGGCGAACGCCGTCGGACTTCGACCGCGACGCCTGCAGCCTTCCCAGCTCCTCGATCACCTGGTGCAGCAGCACCACGATGTTGCCGCCCATCAGCAACCGATCGAGTGCTTCCGGATTTTCGATGAGTGCCGACGTGTCCGGGATGTACACCGTCCCGGAGAGGTCTTCGACCGAGTTGTGCATCAGGGAGTAGTCTACCATCGAGGTCGTCGATCTTCGTGCTGCAGTTCCAGCCAAGGTCCGTCCTCCTATACTATGCGCTGATGGCCGGGATGAGACCCGTTTTGGTGGCGGCGGCGCCGTTGGTGTGGACCGAGGGCCTCGTCCGCCGGATCGTCGATGCCGAGCCGCTGCTGGCCGCCGACGGCGGCGCCGACCACCTGGCACGGCTCGGGATCCGACCGCGGGCTGTGATCGGGGACCTCGACTCCCTCAGCGAGGCAACCCGCTGCTGGCTGGGCGACGGCGTACTGCGTCATCGCCCCGACCAGGAGCGGACCGACCTCGACAAGGCGCTCGAGTACGCGCTGGAAGGCCTCGGGCTCTCGGAACTGACGGTGATCGGCGCGCTCGGGGGCCGTCCCGACCACGACCTCTCCAACCTCGGTGCGCTCGCCCGCCTGGCCCGCGGCGACCGGCTGCGCTTCGAGGGCGACAACTACCGCATCGTGGCCGTCACGGGGACCGCGGTCCTGCCGGCCGAGATCGGGGAGACCTGGTCCTTCTGGACCTTCGATCCAGGGACGCAGGTCTCGCTCGAAGGCGTTCGCTGGGCCGTGCACTCAGAACCGCTTGCCGCCTGCAGCCGTCCTTCGATCTCGAATCGGGCGGTTGCAGAACGAGTCACCGTGCACGCCGTTGACGGTGCGGTTGTCGTATGTCGCCACACCGTGAATGTACGTCGGTGATGTCAGGGGCGTGTGAAGCGACGATCGCCCACCTCGTGATGAACGCGGTTCGTTCCCCGTCCCGAACCCGGTTTCGATCCCGATCCCGGCGACCTGCCCACTCATGGGCCGAGATCGGGCTCGGGATCGGGACCGGGTACGGAATCGACTCGGGTTTCGTGTCGATCCACACCCACCGCGAGATCGGCTCCGCCACCTGAAAACCGCCCGGCCAAGGCCGGGCGGAGAGGAGTCGGTGGCTGGGGTGCAGGGACTCGAACCCCGATTCTACGGTCCAGAGCCGCATGTCCTGCCATTGGACGACACCCCAACAGGGACGCGCATTATATCAATCGCGAAATGCTGGTCAACACGACCTGGTGGCCGAATTCGGAGTTCGGAATTCAGAGATCAGATCGCAACCCACCCACCCTGAGCCCACAGGGGCCAGGGGAAAATTCAGAGCTCCGAATTTTCCTCAGGCCCAGCCCCGCAGGTGGCAGGCCGTGGCAACTCGCTGGATGGCGATCATGTAGGCCGCATCGCGCATGTACTCGCCCGCCTCCTCGGCGAGGTCGGCCACCGAGTGGAAGGCGGTCGTCATCTTCTGGTCGAGGCGGTCGAGGACCTCGTGCTTGGGCCAGAAGAAGTTCGTGTTGCACTGCACCTGCTCGAAGTAGGAACAGGTCACGCCGCCGGCGTTGGCCAGGAAGTCGGGGATCACGAAGATGCCGCGCTCCTTGAGCACCGCGTCCGCCCGCGGGGTGGTGGGGCCGTTGGCCCCTTCAGCGAGGATCTTCACGGTCGAAGCGATGCTCTCGACGTTGTCACCGGTGATCTGGTTCTCGAGCGCGGCGGGAATCAGGATCTCCACCTCCTGACCGAGCCAGGCGTCGCCGTCGAGGACGCCGTAGCCCGCGGCCTCTGCCTTGTCCTTGTCGATGGTGCCGAAACGGTCGGTGATCGACAGCAGGAAGTCCATGTCGATACCGTCGACCTTTTGGAAGGTGTAGGCGCAGTGATCGTCGTTGTCCCAGCAGGCGACCGCCACCACCATTCCGCCGAGCTCGATCAGCAGCCTGGCGGCATACTGGGCGACGTTGCCGAAACCCTGGATCGAGGCCCGCACGTCCTTGACGGGGATCCCGAATCGCTCGAGCGCCTCGCGGACGGTGTAGATGACCCCGAAGCCGGTGGCCTCGGTGCGGCCGAGCGAGCCGCCGAGCTCCACCGGCTTGCCGGTGATGAAGCCCGGATAGTGCCCGCCCACGAGCTTCTCGTACTCGTCCATGATCCAGACCATGTGCTGCGGGTTGGTCATGACGTCCGGGGCCGGCACGTCCTGCACCGGCCCGACGTTGCGCACCACCTGTCTCACCCAGCCCCGGCACAGCGCCTCCTGCTCCCGCGGCGACAGGTCGTGCGGATCGCAGATCACGCCGCCCTTGCCGCCGCCGAGCGGGATGTCGACGACCGCACACTTCCAGGTCATCCAGGTCGCCAGGGCCCGCACCGTGTCGACCGTCTCCTGCGGATGGAATCGGATCCCGCCCTTGGCGGGGCCGCGGGCATCGTTGTGCTGCACCCGGTAGCCTTTGAACACCCTCACGGTCCCATCATCCATGGTGATCGGTATCGTGAAGTGGAACTCGCGCTGCGGCCAACGCAGCAGATCGCGGATCCCGCCATCCAGCTGCAACTTGTCGGCCACCGCGTCGAACTGCTGCTGGGCCATCTCGAACGCGTTGAACTCGGTCGCCATCGTCGCCTCCCCTGCCGGCGGTTTGCCCGCGCGCGGGCTTTATACGCCCCCGAAATTAACACGTCAATGCCTTTTTGCGCCAAATTTCACAATCGCCCACCACGCCCACCACGCCGAGTCCGCATGCCCCACTCGACCGGCCGCCTCCCGCGATTGGCACCACCGACACCACGCAGACAGCCGTCTCCCGCGAGCCTTCGAGGAGAGCGCCGCCAGTCGACCTCTCTACGCCTGTTCATGATCGAGAATCATTCCTAGACCCTGCTGAGCTCCAGTTCGCCCGGAAATCTCGGCTGCAGTACGTCGGGGCTCTGCCACGACATGGAGACGGCGGTCCCGGGCAGTACAGCGATCGACAACGACCGTTACAGCTACTGGACCACCGTCGACCTCGGTCCCTACGACGTCAGCCCCCCAGAGCCGTACGAGGCCGAGGAGTGGTGGCACAAGTTCTATGCGATCGTGCTCCTGTACACGATGCCGTAAAACAGGGGTGCCGACGTCTGCCGCGGAACGTGGGTGCGGCCAGTGGCCTTTCGAACCCGGACACGGGTGCGGAGGCGGGCCGAGGGAAAGCCGGAAAACGGCTGGCGGGATCGATCTGGCTCCGCAGGAGGGACTTGAACCCCCAACCTAGTGGTTAACAGCCACCCGCTCTACCATTGAGCTACTGCGGAGCATCAGTGGCAAACGCATATTGTAGGCTCGGGAACGCGAAAGTCAACCGACGGCCGATGACCGCAGCAGCGTGAAGACCAGGCGCTCCGTCGGCGCCCTCCGGCAGGTCTCCTGGAACTCCTCGTCGCTGACGAAGGTGGACTGGGCGATTCGCCGCCCCTCGCAGTGCACCCGCAGGCGGTCGCCCTGCAGCGGCCACGGCTGCACGCGCCAGGTGCCCGGAGCGACGGTCTCGAACGTGATCTCGAACGTCTCGCCCGAGGCGCCCTGGGCCGTGACCGTGAACGGCGGCGGCATCGCCGCGCACAGCGACACTGCAACCTTGTCGCAGGCCTCCATCAACGCCGAGTTCACGAGCCAGCCGTGGCCGCCGAGGTAGGCCTGGTAGCGGGCGTCGGTCGCGAGCTTCTCCCGCCAGGTCGCCTGGTGGCGTTCCATGGCGGCGATGAAGCTCTTGACCAGCCGCGCGTCCGCGGTATCGTTCTCCTCCATCAAACGCTCGAGCCGGAGTTCGGCCAGCAACGTAAAGTGCGACGCCACCAGCAGGCCCGAGTAGCGGCTGTAGAGCGCGCTGCGCCCGACGCTCGCCCGCCAGATATCGAGGCCCCTGGCCACCGGCATGCGGTCGAAGGTCCGCGGCCGGCCACTGCCGTCGACCTCGGGTCGCTCGTCGAACTCGGTCCAGCCGGAGTCGTGCAGGAGGATGGCTGCGAGGGTTTCCGCCTGCGGTGCCGGCCGGGCGAAGTCCCGGTTGCCCCAGTGATCGGCGATCTGCCACGCGAGCCACGCGTGTGAGGTCTGTGGGATCAGGTAGGTACCCGACGGGTCGCCTTCGCGGTAGAGGAACACGACGCAATTCTACACCGGGCGGGCTCCGCCCGCCCGGTGTAGAATTGCCCAATGGTGCACTTCGGAACCTCCGGATGGCGCGGCATCATCGGCCGCGAATTGACCTTTCGCCGAGTCCGCATGGTGGTGCAGGCGATCCTCGAGACCCTCGCCGAGGAGCGGCGTCCGGTGGAGCGTGTCGTGATCGGCTTCGACACCCGGCTCCTGTCCGAGAAGTTCGCCCACACCGCGGCTCAGCTCATCGCGTCCAACGGCATCGCTGCCGAGCTGACCCCGCGGGACGTGCCGTCGCCGGTGGTGGCGTCGATGGTCCTGGAGCGCGCCGCCACCGCCGGCATCACCTTCACCGGCAGCCACAACCCTGCCGAGTACAACGGGCTCAAGATCTACACTGCCGGCGGCATCCACGCCACAGACGACTTCACCGAGCGGGTCGAGAAGCATTTCGACGCCCTCGAGGGCAGCTGGGACGACACCTTCCTGCCGCGAGCGCAGCTGATCTCGAGCCACGACCCGAAACCAGCCTACCTCGCGCGCCTGCAAGAGCTGATCGACTGGCAGGCGATCCGGTCGTCTCGCCTCAAGGTGGTGGTGGATCCCCTGTTCGGGAGCGCCCGCGAGTACCTCGACCATATCCTGCTCGAGAACGAGGTCGAGGTCGACGTCATCCACAACACCCGCGACCCCTACTTCGGTGGCTATGCGCCCGACTGCACCTCGGAGAACCTCTCCAAGCTCCGCGACGTGATGCGGCGGACCAACGCGGATCTCGGACTCTCCACCGACGGCGACGGCGACCGTTTCGGCATTCTCGATCACGGGGCGAGGATGAGCGACTCCTCGCAGGCACTCGCACTCATCCTCGACTATCTGGCGCGCCGTCGCGGGCTCGAGGGCGGGGTGGGCTACACCGTCGCCACTTCGGGCCTGATCCGCGCGGTCGCCGAGTTCCACGGCCTGAAGACGATCGAAACCCTGGTCGGGTTCAAGAACTTCGGCCCGCTCCTCGTCGACGGCACCCTCGAGTTCGCCGGCGAGGAGAGCGCGGGCCTCGGCTGGAGCAGGCACCTGCCCGAGCGCGATGGCGTTCTGGCGTGCCTGCTCGCCGCCGAGATGGTCGCGGTCGAGGGCAAGAGCCTGACCGAGCTCTCGCAGGAGCTGGCGGCCCGGGTCGGGACCTTCAGCTTTCGCAGGACCCAGATTCCGCTCTCGGACCGGTCGCTCGAGACCTTCCAGCGCCGCATCGACCAGGACTGGAACGAGATCAACGGCTTCAAAGTCGAAGCGGTGGACCGGCGCGACGGCCTCAAGCTGGTGTTCGAAGGAGGCAGCTGGATCCTGGTGCGGCTGTCCGGCACCGAGCCGAAGATCCGGCTCTACGTCGAGGGCCGCACGTCCGAGGAGCGCCGCCACCTGATGCACCTGGTGCGAAACTTCTTCACCCTACGGAGGAGCCAACATGTTTGACATCGAGTTCGTGACCGGCCGCGAGGTCCTCGACTCCCGAGGCAACCCCACCGTCGAGGCCGAGGTCGTGCTGTCGGGAGGCGCCGTTGGCCGCGCCATCGTCCCTTCGGGCGCTTCGACCGGGAGCCGCGAAGCGCTCGAGCTGCGCGACGCCGACCTCGACCGCTTCGGGGGCAAGGGGGTCCTGCGGGCGATCGAGCACGTCAACGGGCCGCTGGCCGAGGCGGTGGAAGACCTCGACGCGCGCGACCAGCTCGGGGTCGACCAGTCGCTGCTTGACGCCGACGGCACCGACAACAAGTCGAACCTCGGCGCCAACGCCATGCTCGCGGTGTCGTTGGCGGTGGCCCATGCGGCCTCCGAGGCCAGCGGGCTGCCGCTGTACCAGTACCTCGGCGGCTGCGGCGCCCGCGAGCTGCCGGTGCCGATGATGAACATCTTGAACGGCGGCGCGCACGCCGACAACTCGGTGGACTTCCAGGAGTTCATGGTCATGCCGGTGGGCTTCGCCACCTTTTCCGAAGGCCTGCGCGCAGGCGTCGAGATCTTCCACACCTTGAAGAAGGTGCTGTCGAAGCGCGGGCTGTCAACGGCCGTGGGCGACGAGGGCGGCTTCGCGCCCGATCTCGACTCCAACCGTGCTGCGCTCGAGCTGATCATGGAGGCCATCGACGCCGCCGGCTACTCGGCCAGTGATCAGGTAGCGCTGGCGATGGACCCGGCCGCCTCCGAGTTCTTCGCCGACGGCGCCTACAACCTGACCGGAGAGGGCCGCACGGGTCTGTCGTCGGACGAGATGATCGACGTTTACGCGTCGCTCGTGGACGACTTTCCGATCGTCTCCATCGAGGACGCCCTCGCCGAGAGCGACTGGGACGGCTGGGGCAGGCTGATGGCGCGCCTCGGAGACCACATCCAGCTGGTCGGCGACGACATCTTCGTGACCAACCCCGAGATCATCCGCGAGGGCATCGAGAAGCGGGTCGCCAACTCGGTCCTCATCAAGCTCAACCAGATCGGCACCCTGTCCGAGACACTCGACGCGGTGCAGATGGCCCACAAGGCGGGCTGGACCGCGGTGATCTCCCACCGCTCCGGCGAGACCGAGGACACCACCATCGCCGACCTCGCGGTGGCCCTCAACACCGGCCAGATCAAGACCGGATCGGCGTGCCGCACCGACCGGATCGCCAAGTACAACCGCCTCCTCCGCATCGAGGAGGAGCTCGAGGACGTGGCCCGCTACCGCGGCCGCGCCGCGCTGGCTCACGGGAGAGCATGAAGCGAATCTCCCTGATCCTGGCGTCGCTGGTGGGGCTCGTCCTGCTCGGCCTGCTGTCATCGATCGTCAGCCAGGGCTTCGACGAGATGGCGGCCGCCGAGCGTGAACGCGAGCGGTTCGAGGTCAGGAAGCTGGAGCTTGAGGACAGCATCGCCGAGCTCGAGGAAACCGTTCTCAGCCTCCGCACCGATCCTGCAGCCGTCGAGTCCGTGGCCCGCCGCGAGCTCGGCTGGGTGCGCCCGGGCGACACCGTGATCCTTCTCGTCACGCCCACCCCGCCGCCGGCGCCTTCCTTGACAGGCCCGACCCCGACTCCTATACTCACGCTCCCTGATTGACGCGGGGTGGAGCAGTCCGGTAGCTCGTTGGGCTCATAACCCAAAGGTCGGGGGTTCAAATCCCCCCCCCGCAACCAAGAGAAACCCCCGGCCGCCATCGGGCGGCCGGTATTCGTATTCCCAAGCTGCCGGGCTCGTGATTTGCAACTCGTTGAGAAACAACATCCTGCAACTCCAGCTCCGACGCGTCATTTGATCCGGGACGTACCGCCCCGCCGTTCGGCCAGTGATCAGCGACTTTCACACGCACACGTTCCGCGTGTCACAACCTCACGATCGCGAGAGGTGACAGCTTCGAACCGCCGGGGGTGGCGGCCATCCTCCTCGATCCCGTCACCGCCGGCGTCGTGAAAGATCGTGCGCGGTAGGAGCAGAGCAGCCACCGCGAGAATCGTGTGAGCTGTAGGATTGTGAAATCGTGATACGCGGCATGTTTCCCGGTTCCCTGGGTGAAGTGAGTGAAGAGGACTCGAGGGGCAGGGACAGGGGCAGGGGCACGGGAGGGGCCTCCTGATATCCTGTCGCGGTGCCCGAACCCTCAACCCCGCCGCCGACGGAACCGACCCCGGTCAACGGCCCGGCCTGGCGGGCGGAGGTGGCGGTTCGGTGCGAGGTCGACGGGCTGGTGGGGGCCATCGAGCGGGTCATCGACCCATCTTCGGCCGAGGAGACCATCCACTGGGGACGGAACTACGTCTACGCCGCCACCTTCGACCCCGGGACCGGGCCGCTCGAGGTGGTGGTCAAGCAGTTCCGCAACCAGGGCCTGCGCCGGCGCCTCGAGCGTCGGCTCAAGGGCAGCAAGGCCGAGCGCAGCTGGCGGATCGCCCGGGCCCTGACCGCGGCCGGGATCGCAACCCCAAAGCCGGTGCTGCTGGTGGAGTCGACAGCGGCTGACGGGCCGTCCTTCTTCGTCACCCGCCGCCTCGTGGGCGCCTTCGAGGTGCGGCACTTCTTCCGGCGCCTGCAGCAGGCCGACAACGCCGGTGCGTTCCCGGAGGTCGAACCGCGGCCGTTTTTGGTCCGGCTGGGACGTTTCGCCCGCCGCCTCCACGACGCCGGGATCTTCTACCGCGACCTGTCCATGGGCAACATCCTGGCCCGGGCGGGGGAGGGCGGCGAGCTCTGCCTCTACCTGGTCGACCCCAACCGAGCCCGTCTGCTGAAGCGCCTCGGGCTCGTGACCCGGTGCCGTGACCTGTGCCGTCTGCCGATCGTCGAGGGCGGGCTCTCGACGGCGTTTCTTTCGGGTTACTGGGGCCACGCGCCCCCGCGGAGCTCCCCGCGATGGTGGCTATGGTCGATGATGGTGCGCGGCTACCTGCTCAAACACACTGTCAAGAACCGGCTGCGACGCAAGCGCAAGAGCCACGCGGCCGGCGGCACCCACCACGCCCACATCCCACCTCCGGAGCAAGGCGCGGCGGTTCGCGACCGGGTGGTTTGGGACCGACTGTCGGACCAACCGCACCAGCATGCGGGCCGTTGGGCCAAGACCTGGATCCGCCTCGCCGACGCACCCAGCCACCTGGCCGAGGTGGGGACAGTGGTGGCGGTGGCAGCGAAGGTGAGACGGCGCTACCGCGAGCTCATGAGAGGTCTCTATCGCGAGCCCGTGACCATGGAGGGATTCGGAGTCTGCGTGCGGCCGTGGCCCGGGCAGATAGAGGCCCAGATGGCCGCGCTCGAGACCCTCGGAGCCCGCTCGGTGCTGCTGCGCCTCCACCCGTGGGAGTCGGAGCACGATGACGAGGAGTCTCTGGCTCGGGCCCTGGCCGAGAGCGGTTACGAGGTCACTTTCGCACTGCCCCAGAACCGCGACCTGGTGCGCGACCGGGCCCGGTGGAGGGCCGCAGTCGAGGAGCTGGCCGAGCGCTTCGCACCCTTCGGCACGACCTTCCAGGTCGGACAGGCCCCGAACCGCAGCAAGTGGGGAGTGTGGACTCGTGGCGAGTACGTCGAGCTCGCAGGGGATGCCTGCGACGTCCTCCGCTCCCGCCCGGGGGTACGGATCATCGGTCCGGCGGTCATCGACTTCGAGCTGCAGACGACGGCGGCGATCCTCAACTGGCGGTCCGCGGGATTTCACTTCGACGCCTTGGCCAGCCTGCTCTACGTGGACCGGCGTGGAGCACCGGAGAACCGCCAGCTCGGGTTCGACACCGTGGCCAAGGTGGCCCTGGTCAAGGCGATCGCCGACACCGCTCGCAACTGCGATGCCCGATCCTGGATCACCGAGGTGAACTGGCCGCTATGGGAGGGCCCCCATGCCCCGGCCGGCCGCTCGGTGTCGGTGGACGAGGAGAGCCAGGCGAGCTACCTGACCCGCTTCTACCTCCTGGCCCTGGGAACCGGACTGGTGGAACGGGTCTTCTGGTGGCGGCTGGCGGCCCGCGGGTA
>CAZSTH010000124.1:4291-10385 GCA_964609835.1 uncultured Thermoanaerobaculia bacterium | reverse complement strand
CCATGGCTGACTCCTTTCAGTCAGCTAGACGCACCAGACTTCGCCTGGCGCACCGGAGCCACACAGAGCGTCTCTTGACTTCGTCAGATCCTTGGTGTCTTCGTGTCTTGGTGGTTGCAACAACGAGCGGTCGAGGGCGTCGCGCGATGGCAGACAGAGCCGGCCGGCGCGCGAAGCGCGCCGCGGCTTCGATCGAGGCGATCGACGAGCGCCCGCGATCGGAGAGCGCATCGATCGAAGCCGCGAAGCCGCGGGCCCTGCCCGCGGCGGCCGGCTCGTCGGGGACAAGTCGGAAACGGGCGCGGACGCGGGCGCGGGGTGGTGGCGGAGTATAGTGGTCGTGGTGGCGCAGGCGCTCAACATCTTCATCGTCTCTGACGCGACTGGCTCGACCGCCGAGGCGGTGGTGACGTCCTCGCTGGTGCAGTTCGCGGGCGCCACGTCAAACGTCCGGCGATTTCCATTCGTGCGCACCGCGTCACAGGTTGAGGAGGTCATCGCCGAGGCCCCCGAAGGCGCCTGCATCATCGTCTTCACCTTCGTGTCGCGCGAGCTGGCCGACACCATGGTCCGACTCGGCCAGACCAAGGACCTGACGGTGGTCGATGTCATGAGCCCGCTGATGGGCATCTTCGCCGACATCCTCGAGTACGCACCCGCCCGGATGCCGGGCGTCTTCCGCGGCGAAACCGAGGAGACCTACCTGGTCACCGAGGCGATCCACTACACCCTCAAGCACGACGACGGCGCAGGCATCCCGACGCTCCACCAGGCCGACCTCATCATCCTCGGCGTGTCGCGCACCGGCAAGACGCCGAGCAGCATCTTCCTCTCCTGCCGCAAGCTCAAGGTCGCGAACATCCCGATCATCCTCGACCATCCGCTCCCGGACAACGTCCCCCAGCTTGCGATGCCGAAGGTCGGCTTCAAGATGGACTTCGACCGCCAGGTGCGGCTGCGTGCCGACCGTGCCAGCCGTCACAGCGCTCGCATCCCCGGCTACTCCGACCCCAAGAAGATCTTCGCCGAGCTCGACTACGCCGACGACGTCTTCCGCTCGATCCCCGGCATCTCCACCCTCGACGTCACCGACCGCTCGATCGAGGAGACCTGCGACTGGATCACGCATAACGTACTTTGATTTCGGATTTCGGATCTCGGATTTCGGATTTCGAAATCCCACCCGACCGCCCCGTCGCAACCACGAAGACAGGAAGACACCGAGGGATCACAGAGAATTTCTGGCTCCTGCACCCGCCGAGGCCCACGGGACTACGAGCTTCTCTGATCCAGTTTGAGGTCAGAAGATACCCCTCACCTCAGAAAATCGGAGCGGGAAGCACCCGATTTTCTGAGGGCGGGTGGGTCAGGAGTCTGCCCGGGTGTGAGACACGATCGCGTTCCGAGCGCCGCGGGTTCGGATTCAAGGCGCCGACCCGAAGTCGATGCCCGAGCATCGTCGAGGGTCGGCAACGAAGAAGACGAGCACGCGGCGCTCGGCGCAGCCGCGCAGACGCGCAGCGGCCGAGAGCGATGGGCCGACAAGAGCGTGTTTTCGGAGGCCCGGAGCCCGACGGACGCGCGGGCTCGTCGGAAACGAGGAAGGACACCGGACAAACGGTGGTCAGTCGGCGAGGGGCGCCAGGCTCGGAACGATGGCGGCGGCGGTCGCCATGTCGGAGGCCATGAAGCGGTCGTCCTCGAGCCGCGGCACACGCTGGCGGAGGCGGGCCGCCGCCTCCTCGAGCCCGGGAGAGGTCGTCAACGGCCGCTGGAACTCGAGCGCCTGGACGGCCGCGAGGTACTCCATGCCGAGCACCTGGCGGGTGAGCTCGACGACCCGCACGAGCTTGCGCGCCGCCCAGGTGGACATGGAGACGTGGTCCTCCTGGCCGGCCGAGGTGGGGATCGAGTCCACCGAGGCGGGGTGCGAGAGGGTCTTGCACTCCGAGACCAGCGCAGCCGACGAGACCTGCACCATCATGAAGCCGGAGTTGAGGCCGGCCTCGGGCGACAGGAAGCGCGGCAAACCCGACAGCGCTGTGTCCACCATCCGCGCCAGGCGCCTCTCGGAGATCGAGGCGAGGTCGGTGAGGGTGGCAGCCAAATAGTCGAAGACCGCGGCGATCGGCGCGCCGTGGAAGTTGCCGCCCGAGATCAGGCGGCCGTCGGCGAAGACCATGGGATTGTCGGTGGCCGCGTTGAGCTCGATCGAAAGCACGCGGTGGGCGTGCTCGAGTGCGTCGCGGCCGGCGCCGTGGACCTGCGGCGAGCAACGCAGCGAGTAGGCGTCCTGGACCCGTCCGCACTCGCGGTGCGACTCGCGGATTGCCGAGCCCTCGAGCAGCCGGAGCAGGCGATCGGCGCTCGCCAACTGTCCGGGATGCGGCCGCGCGCGGTGGACCGCGGGATCAAAAGCGTCGTCCGTCCCACCCATCGCATCGAGGGTCAGCGCGCACACCACGTCGGCAGCGCCGAGGAGGCGGCGCGCATCGGCCACTGCGAGCGCGCCCAGGGCCGAGGAGGCCTGGGTGCCGTTAATGAGCGCCAGACCTTCCTTGGCGGCGAGCCGGAGCGGCTGGAGGCCAGCGCGATCGAGAGCGACGGCGCCGGGGACCCGTTCGGCATCGATCACGGCCTCCCCCTCCCCCACCAGCACCAGCGCGAGGTGGGCAAGCGGCGCGAGGTCGCCGGAGGCACCCACCGAACCCTGGCTCGGCACCACGGGATGAATTTCCGCCTCGAGCAGTGACAGGAGCAGATCGACGACCTCCGGACGGCACCCGGCGTGGCCGGTGGCGAGGACGTTGGCACGCAGCAGCAGCATCGCACGCACCACGTCGTCGGCGAACGGCTCCCCGACCCCACAGGCGTGCGAGCGCAGCAGGTTGAGCTGCAGCCGCTCGAGCTGGTCGGACGAGATCCTGACGTCGGCGAGCTTGCCGAAGCCGGTGTTGATGCCGTAGACCACGGCCCCCGAGACGAGCATGTCCTCCACCACCAGTCGGGTGGCGGCCACGCGCGCCCGCGCGGTCTCGTCGAAGCGGACGCCTGCGTGGTGGCGAGCGGCCGCCTCCACTTCGGCGATGCTCAGACTCGTGCCGTCGACGATCACCGTCGGAGGCAAGGGAGCGTCCTCAGTCGCGGGCGAGGCTGTCGACGAGCTCGATGTAGGCCTGCATGGCCTCGTCGGATGACATGCCCCTCCGCTTCTCCCACGCGTCGTACTTGGCGGCGCCGACGAAATCAAATCCCGACGGCCGTTCACCCTTCACATCGCCCTCCGTTGCCTGCTTGAAGAGGCTGTAGAGCGCCAGGAGGTCATCGTTGGACGGCTTCTCCGGCAGGCTCTCGGCCTTGGTCTGCGACGCTTCGAATTGCTGCTCGAGGTCCATGGGTCCCCCTTCTGTGAGGGAGCATTGTAGCCGGGCTCGATCAGATGCTGGATACTCGATCTTCGATCCGTCCGCCCAGCCGCGGCAAACCGCAGATCACGCGGATGGGCGCAGATAGGCGGGCTAGAAGGGCGAGAAGCCGCTGTCGTGCCAGAAGTCCTGGCGGACCCCGTTGTAAAGGGTCTGCAGGGTTTCGAGGTGCTGCTGCTCCCACTCGGCGAGGAACCGGTAGAACTCGCGGACCTCGCGCTCGGCGGCGTGCTCGGCGGCGCCGGAGAAGTAGCGAATGGCGCTGTTCTCCAAAGTCATGCCGATGGACAGCACGCCGAGCTCGAAGTCGGCGCCCTCGGCCTGGGCCTTGAAGTCGTCGGTGAAGATGGTCGAGGTGAAGGCCTTGAGCTCGGGGTCGCGGAAATTGACGTGAAAGGCCTCGACGCCCTTGTCCTCGTACGAGCCCATCACCGACTTGAGGTAGGCCTTGTGCTGGACCTCATCGCGGGCGAGCTTGTCGAACAGGTCCTCCACCGGCTTCTTCTCCGCCCGCTCCGCCGCCATCGAGTAGAAGGTGTGACCGTCAACCTCGATCTGGTAGGCCTTCCTCAGAATCTCGCGGATGTCATCGTGTGTCATTGAAGCCTCCGAGTGGGTGCCAGGTCAGACGATTCCGACGATCTTCCCTCGGCAGTCGCAATATCGAAGAATATGTCCAAGATCGTCGGAATCGTCTGACCTGGCAACCTCACGCTCCTTCCTCAACGGCCAAAGCCGGTGTTCTCTGTGTCTCTGTGGTTCATATCACGGGCCACTTTCGATGATCAAGGTCTCACGGTCGAGCGGTTCCGGCGGTCGCGCCGCCTCCTCCGCCGGCACCCAGGCGATGGCGCCGGTCGGGCAGAACGGCACGCAGCGCGGATCGCCGCCGCAGAGGTCGCACTTCTGGACGCGGTGGTAGGCCTCGTCCCACAGCATGTTGCCGAATGGGCACGAGGCCACGCACATCCGGCACGAGATGCAGCGCGATCGCAGCATGCCGATCGCTCCGGTCTCCGGATTGCGGGCCAGGGCTTCAGTCGGGCAGACCTCCACGCAGGCCGCCTCGTCGCACTGGAAACAGACGACGGGCGTGCCCAACTCGGGGCCCCGCCGGTGGATGTTGATGCGGGTGGCCGCCGGCCGCCCCTCCGTGCCGTGGGCGAAGGCGCACGCGAGCTCGCACTTGCCGCACGCGATGCAGCGTTCCACCGAGACCTTGTAGACCATCTTCATCAACCACAACTCCGATCCCGATCCCGATCCCTTTCCCGTTCTCGACGCCCGGGTGATGATTCCGGGATCGGGTTCGGGATCGGGACCGGGATCGGATTCAACATCATGATGATCCCGACGTCGGGATCGAGAGCTTCTCGAAGGTCTTCGCCATCTGCTTCCGCTTCGTGGCGTCCGAGGTCTCGAAGTAGCTCTTCGGCACCCCGCTGCGCTCGGCGAAGTGCTCGGCCTGGGCCACCGTGATGACCGCCCGGCCGGTCGTCGGGTCGCGCAGCATCTCGAAGTCGCGGTCCCAGATCCGGCGGCGAACGTTGGAGTCCTCGTAAGGGATGCAGCTGGTCGGGCAGATCTCGGCGCACGCCAGGCAGCCGATGCAGTCGGGCGGCGGCTGCTGGAAGGGCGGCGCGATCTCGCGCCCCCAGCCGCGGTTGACCGAAGAGATCGCCGACACGCCGATGTGGTCGCAGACGCGGGTGCAGAGTCCGCACAAAATGCAGTCGTCGGGCTCGGCGCGAGGCGTGTAGGAGGTTCGCTCGACGCCGTGCTCCCTGGCCAGGCGCTGCACCAGCGGAGTGTCGGGGCACCGCGCCAGCAGCAGGTCGAGGACCACACGCCGGGTCTCCAAAACCCGCTCCGAGTCGGTGGCTACGGTCATGCCGTCGGCCACTGGGTGGTTGCAGGCGGTGACCATCTTGAACCAGTCATCGTCCCAGCCGGCCTGCGACATGTCGACGACGCACAACCGGCAGCCGCCCCACGGCTCGAGGCCGTCGAAGTGGCAAAGAGTCGGAACCTCTACACCGGCCGCGCGCGCCGCATCGAGGATCGTCGCGTCGTCGTCCACCGTGACTCGGCGGCCGTTGATCTCGAGCGTCGCCATCAGCCGACCTCCGATTTCTCGAGCTCGTGTTTCGGGAAGGTCCGCACCGAGTCGGTCGGGCAGACGTCGACGCACGCGCCGCACGAGATGCAGACCTCGTGGTCGATGACGTGCAGCTCCTTGATCTCGCCCGTGATGGCGTCCACCGGGCAGGCCTTGAAGCAGAGGTGGCAGCCATCGCAGTCGCCGGTGATCTCGAACGCCGTCAGCGCGCGGCAGACCCCGGCCGGGCACGCACGGTCGCGGACATGGGCCTCGTACTCGTCGCGGAAGTAGCGCAGCGTCGACAGCACCGGATTGGGCGCCGACTTGCCGAGCTCGCAGAGGCTGCCCAGCTGCATACCCGCCGCCAGCCGCTCGATGGCCGCAATGTCGTCCAACGAGCCCTCGCCGGCGATGATGCGGTCGTAGATGTGGAGCATCTGGTGGAGGCCCTCGCGGCAGGGCGTGCACTTGCCGCAGCTCTCCTCCTCGAGGAAAGCGAGAAAAAACCGCGACACGTCCACCATGCAGGTGCGGTCGTCCATCACGATCATGCCGCCGGAGCCCATCA
>CAZSTH010000124.1:0-4281 GCA_964609835.1 uncultured Thermoanaerobaculia bacterium | reverse complement strand
CTCCGGCACACAGCCGCCCGACGGGCCGCCGGTCTGCACCGCCTTGAACGGCCGGTCCTTGAGGATCCCGCCGCCGATGTCGTAGATGATGTGGCGCAGGGTGGTGCCCATGGGCAGCTCGATGAGGCCGGTATTCTTGACCTTGCCGACCAGCGAAAAGGCCTTGGTGCCCTTGGAGAACTCGGTGCCCATGGAGGCGAACCAGTCGGCGCCACGGTCGATGATGGCGCCGATCCCGGCCCAGGTCTCGACGTTGTTGAGCACCGTCGGCAGGTCGAAGAGCCCGCGGTCGGTGGCGTGCACGTACTTGGCGCGCGGCTCGCCGATCTTGCCCTCGAGCGAGCGCATCAGCGCCGACGACTCACCGCACACGAAGGCGCCGCCGCCGCGTGAGATCCGGATGTCGAAGCCGAAGCCCGAGCCCATGATGGCGTCGCCGAGCAGGCCGTACTTGCGCGCCTCGGCGAGCGCGATGGTGAGGTTGACCACCGCCAGGGGGTACTCGTCGCGAACGTAGATCCACCCCTCGTGAGCGCCGACGGCGTAGGCGCCGATGATCATGCCTTCGATCACCGAATGCGGGTCGCCCTCCATGATCGAGCGGTCTTTGAAGGCACCCGGGTCACCCTCGTCGCCGTTGCAGAGCACGAAGCGGCGGTCGCCGGCGGCAGCCCGGCACGAACGCCACTTGCGGCCGGTGGGAAAGCCGGCGCCGCCGCGGCCGCGCTGGCCCGAGGCCTCCACCGCGTCGATCACCTGATCGGGGCTCATCTCGAAGAGCGCCTTGGCGACGCCGGCGTAGGCGCCTTCGGCGATGCCGTCGAGGATCGAGGTCGGGTCGATGCGACCGATGTTGCGCATCGCCACCCGCACCTGGTTCGCGTAGAACGGGATCTCCGCGTACTGCTCGATGCGATCGCCGCTGATCGGCTCCTTGTAGAGCAGGCCGGGGATCACCTCGCCTCCGATCAAGGTGGTCTCGATGATCTCCTCCACCCGCTTCGGCTTGACCCTGGTGTAGAGGATGCCCGACGGTTTGAGGGCCACCAGGGGGCCGCGCTCGCAGAAGCCGTGGCAGCCGGTGGATTTGACGAAGAGGTTGACGTCGGCTTCGAGGCTGCGCCTGGCGATGCCCTCGGCGAAGGCCTCGGCAACCTCCTTGGCACCCGACGCCAGACAGCCGGTGCCGCAGCACACCAATACCTGCTGTGGACGCCCGGCCTCGAGCCCACGCGCCTGGGCCTGCAGCGTTTCGAACTGGCCCTTCGACTCAATTCTCATCGACGGCCCCCTGGTCCAGGTACCGGGCCATGCGCGCGGCCTTCGCGTTGCCCCAGTACTTCTCGCCGACGATCAGCACCGGCGCCATGGCGCAGGCGCCGACGCAGTTCACGGTCTTGACGGTGAACTCGAGGTCCTCGGTGGTCTCGCCGGCACCGACTCCGAGCTGTCGCTCGAGCTCCTCCACGAGCTGGCCGGCGCCGCGGATGTGGCACGCGGTGCCCGTGCACACCTTGATGATGGTGTCGCCCTGGGGCTCGAGCGAGAAGGCCTTGTAGAAGGTCGACACCGAGAAGACCTTGGCGAGCGGCACCTCGAGTGCCTCGGCCACCCGCTCGAGCACGTCGCAAGGCAGGTAGTTGTAGGCGCGGTGCACGTCCTGCAGGACCTGGATCAACGCCGGCTCCTCGTGCGGGTAGCGGTCGAGGATCTCCTCGGTCTTGGAGAGGTCGGAACAGGGGGTTTCGGCCATGCAGCCTCCTATGCCTCAACGGTCTCGGCGACAGGCGCCGCGGCCCCGAGCGAGTAGCCTTTCTGCAGCGCCTCGATGTTGACGTCGATGACCGCCGGCTTGGCGGCGAAGGTCTCGCGGATCACCGCCACGACCTTGTCCAGGGACACCGCCTCGGTGGCGCCGAGGTAGGCGCCGAGCGCCACCATGTTCGCGCCGCGAGGGTTACCCAGCTCGGTGGCGATCCCGTTGGCCGGCACCTCGATGACCGTCAGATCGTCGCGCGACGAGTCGCGGTCGATCAGCGACGAGTTGATGATCAGCAGTCCGCCGGGCCGGATGTCCGGTTCGAACTTCTCCAGCGACGGCAGGTTCATGGCCACCACTGCGCGCGGCGAGCGGATCACCGGCGAGCCGACCGGCTTGTTCGACACGACAACGGTGCAGTTGCAGGTGCCGCCCCGCATCTCCGGCCCGTAGGACGGCAGCCACGAGACCTCCTTGCCCTCCTGCATGCCGGCGTAGGCCAGCATCTTGCCGATCAGGAGGATGCCCTGACCGCCGAAACCCGCCATGATCACGTCGCGTTGCATGCTGCCTCCCCTCACGGCGCCATCGGCTTCGGCTCGCGGCTGTCGCCACCCGGGGTCTTGAAGACTCCCACTGGGTAGTACGGCAGCATGTTCTTCTCGAGCCAGTCGGTGGCCTCGGCGGGCGGCACGCCCCAATTGGTAGGACAGGTGGAGAGCACCTCCACCAGCGAGAAGCAGGTGCCGTCGGCCTGATAGCGAAAAGCGCGCCGCAGCATCTCCTTGGCGTGAACTGTGACCAGAGGGTTGTGAACGGTGGCTCGGGCGACGAAGGCCGGCGTCTTGAGAGTCGAGATCAGCTCCGCGATCCGGATCGGGTGGCCCGCCTGCTCGACATCGCGGCCGAGCGGGCAGGTGGTGGCGACCTGGCCCGGCATCGTGGTCGGTGCCATCTGGCCGCCCGTCATGCCGTAGATGGCGTTGTTGACGAAGACCACGGTCACCTTCTCGCCGCGGTTGGCGCAGTGGACGATCTCGGCCATGCCGATGGACGCGAGGTCGCCGTCCCCCTGGTAGGAGAAGACGATGAGGTCGGGTCGCGCCCGCTTGACGCCGGTGGCCACCGCCGGCGCTCGGCCGTGCGCGGCCTCGTGAAAGTCGACGTTGAAGTAGTTGTAGGCGAGCACCGAGCACCCGACCGGTGCGATGCCGACGGTCCGTTCCCGCAGCTGGAGTTCGTCGAGAACCTCCGCCACCAACCGGTGGATCACGCCGTGGGTGCAGCCCGGGCAGTAGTGGGTGGTGACGTCGGCCAGCGACTGCGGCCGCGCGAACACGATTTCAGGCATGCCGCACCTCCTCCGAGCTGCCGTCGATCACGGCATTGACCTTCGCGACGACCTCGTCGGGCGAGACGAGAATGCCGCCCATGCGGTTCAAAAAGTGGATTGGGCGCGTCTCCGCGAGCGCCAGCTGCACATCCTCGATCATCTGACCGGTCGACAGCTCCACCACCAGCACCGACCTCGCTTTCTCCGCCGCCTCTCGCACCGCCTGGTACGGGAACGGGAACAGAGTGATGGGCCGCAGCAGCGCAGCCGCCACACCCTGCTCCCGGAGCTCATCGATGGCCGTCGAACAGACCCGGGCGACCGTTCCGTAGGCCACCACCAGCACGTCGTAATCCCCGTCGGTGCCGATGGTGGCACAGCGGACCTCGTCGCGCTCCATGCGGTCGTACTTCTCCTTCAGATGGATGTTGTGCCGTTCGAGCTCCTCTGGATCCAGGAACAGGGAGTTGATGACGTTGGTGGGCCGCGAGCCGTCGCAGCCGGTAGCCGCCCAGGTCTTGGGCGCGAGCTCCTTGATCGGCTCGCGTTCGTCCTGAAACTCGACCGGCTCCATCATCTGTCCGATCAGGCCGTCGCCGAGTACCATCACCGGGTTGCGGTAGTAGTCGGCGAGGTCGAAGGCGTCCTGGACCAGGTCGGCGGCCTCCTGGATCGACCAGGGAGCGAGCACGAGGACGCGGAAGTCGCCGTGGCCGAGGCCGCGGGTCGCCTGGAAGTAGTCTCCCTGGCTCGGCAGGATGCCGCCGAGGCCCGGTCCGGCGCGGACGATGTTGACGATCACTACCGGCAGCTCTGAGCCCGCCAGGTAGGAGATGGCCTCGGACATCAGCGACACGCCGGGCGACGAAGACGAGGTCATTACCCGCTCACCGGAGCCGGCGGCGCCGTAGATCATGTTCGAGGCCGACACCTCCGATTCCGCCTGGACGAACGACCCATCCACCTGCGGCAGCCGCATCGACATGTACTCGGGGATCTCGTTCTGCGGCGTGATGGGATAGCCGAAGAACAGCTTGCAGCCGGCCTGCACCGCCGCCTCGGCAATCGCCTCCGAGCCCTTCATGAGCTTTTTGGTCATGGGCTTCTCCGATCTCGAACCCGTGTCCGCGCCCGAGTCCGCACCCGAATCGCGCTTCCACACCACCCCTCGCGATCGGGTGCGGACTCG
>CAZSTH010000123.1:0-10442 GCA_964609835.1 uncultured Thermoanaerobaculia bacterium | reverse complement strand
GATCTGGGACGGCAACGAGGTGTGGCTGGTGACCTTCGGCGGCGCGCTGTTCGCCGCCTTTCCCGAGGCCTACGCCACCGTCTTTTCGGGCTTCTACATCGCGTTCATGCTGCTGCTGGGGGCGTTGATCGCGCGTGCGGTGTCGATGGAGTTTCGATCCAAGGTGGAGAGCGACCGCTGGCGCCGTTTCTGGGACTGGGCGTTTTTCGGCGGCTCGTCCGTGGCCGCGCTGCTTTTCGGCGTCGCGGTGGGCAACGCCATGATCGGACTGCCGCTGGATGCGGCCGGGAACTTCACCGGCACGCTCTTCGACCAGCTCGCTCCCTACCCGCTGCTGGTCGGCGTCATGACGGTGGCGCTGCTCGCCATGCACGGCGGCCTCTACCTCTACCTCAAGACCGAGGGCGAGTTTCAGGAGCGGCTGCGTGATTGGCTGTGGCGCAGCTGGGGCGTGTTCCTGGTGCTCTACATGCTGGTCACCATGTACACGTTGGCGCTCATTCCCCGCGCCACCGCTAACTTCGAACGCTGGCCGTGGGCCGCGATCGTGGTCGTGGCCAGCGTGCTGGCGGTGGCCAACATCCCTCGCACGCTCCACTGGGGGCGGCCGTGGCAGGCGTTTCTGTCGAGCTGCGCCGCCATCGCGACTCTGGTCATGCTCTTCGGCATGGCCCTGTTCCCGAACCTGGTGACGGCGAGTAACGACCCGGCACTCTCGGTGACGATCTTCTCGGCGGCGTCGAGCGCCACGACGCTGACCATCATGCTGATCATCGCGGCGATCGGAATGCCGTTCGTGATCGGCTACACGAGCATCATCTACTGGGCGTTCCGCGGCAAGGTGAAGCTCGACGATCACAGCTACTGATCCCGTCTCGCCGGCTCGCGCGCTTCGCGCGAAAGCCGGGGAAACGGGAAGACGAAAGCGGCTGAAGGGTGCTCCCTTCCTTCACCCGGTGGCTGCTAGAGTAGTGACAACAGCACAAAGGGGAGGGTGTGACCATGGTCAGGTCGAGATTCCGGACTTTGTCCCTCGTCCTCGTCGCGGGGATCGCGCTGCTGCTGGCGGGGTGCGGGCCGGCGACCGTGGAGACCGAAACCTACGACCGGCTCGAGAGCTCGGTCACCAAGCTGCGCGGGCCGATGGATCCGACCGAACGGACGATCTTCGACGAGTCCCTGGCCTACCTGGTGGGCGAGGCAGCGCTTCTCAGCGGCGAGGAGGCTGCCGCCCACCCCGATCTGGTGTTGGCGCTCTACAAGCCCCTGGCGGGAATGACTGCGGACGCGATCATCGCCGAGGCCCGCCGCAGCCGTCTGGAGGAGGTGCAGGCCGCGGTCGCGCGGCTCGATGGCCTGCAGGAGGGTGCCGAGGAACAGCACCTGGTGCTGGCGGACTTCGACCTCCAGAAAAGCCGGGTCTACAAACGGAACAAGGGCTTCCTGGAGTGGCCGGTAATCGAGTTCAAGGCCGAGAACAACACCGACCACGTGATCTGGCTGATCCATTTCAGGGCGGCGTTGATGCGCCCCGGCTATGACGAGCCGTGGCTGGTGGAGGAGTTCGACCATCTCGTGCTCGACGGCCTCGCGCCGGGCGAGCGGGACCTGTGGCGGATCGAGCCCGAGAAGCAGGAGTGGGTGACCCTCATCGATCCCCATCCCGACTTCACCTTCTTCCTCGAGGTGCTGCGGCTGGAGGGTCTCGGTGACGAGGTCATCGCCGGCACCGAGTGGGGCGAGATCGAGCAGATCCAGTACCAGCTCTACACGCAGACCCTCGAGAAGATCCGCACCGGCAACACCCTCGCCCTCGACTCACCACCGCGCCCCCAGGAGCGCACCCGGTAGCCTCCCGGCCGCCGGCGCTTCGCCTTCCCCCCGCATCATTGATGAGGATTCTGCTGCGGACGGCGATGCACGGCGCCCAGCGCCGTTTTCTGGCCTCCGCGGGCCTCGGGTCGAAAAGGCCCCGACGCACGGCACCTCGCGGCCCTCGCGACGAAACCCCATGAATGATCCGAGTCAGATCTGGCGTTTCCATTTGAGGACGGCTGAGGTCAGTAAGAACATCAAGGCGCAAAACGTGGCGGTGTAGATGACCGTCACGAACAGCGCATAGGTGTCGCCGTCGCCGACTCGGTAGGAGCTCGCGAGCAGCGCCAGGCGGTCGGCGAACGGCCCGTAGGCGGGGAGCCCGTAGTAGACCGCCGACAGCAGCAGCTTGAGACCAACGTTGACGGTCCTCAGGAAGCCCTCCGGCCCGTACTCGATCTGCGCCTCGAGGAGGGTCAGCAGCCACCTGACGGTGTCCGGTCCGAAAACCAGCGCGATCAAGGCGGCGACGATCGGATGCACGAGGTTCGACAGCAGGAGCAGGAAGGCGAAGGTGATCATCGCCGAGCACAGCCCCCACGCGATCACGTAGAGGTAGCCCCACTGGATCGGGATGCTCCACACCAGGAAGAGGACCGATGTGACGGCGGCGACGATCGCGAACAGCGCGGCGACCACGCTGAACGCCGAGACGAAGTGCGATAACACCCAGACCTCGATACTGCACGGGTGGGTGACCACCAGCTTCAGGCTGCGGTTGCGAACGTGGTGCGAGATGGTGATCAGCCCGAGCAGCGCCGCGAGCGGGATCAGGAACCACTGGGCGCTCTCGACGAAGGCCTGGATGGTGTTGAACTTCTTGGACGCCGTGAAGGCGGCCGTGACCATGCTGATGAGGAACACGATGACGGTGAAGATGCCGACCAGGACCAGCAGCCTGCTGCGCCGGTAGAAACGGAGGTTGGTGACGACGTTTGCGGTGAGCTGGTTGGCAGTCATCGACCGTTCTCCAGGATCGACATGAGGGCCTGCTCGAGGCTGAGCCTCTGGTGGGCGCAGGACAGCACCTTGAGACCGTTCCTCGAGGTGAAGTCGAAGAACTCGGGGAGGCGGGCCGCCGCCACCTTGCCGCGCACGGTGGAATTTTCGCGCTGTGGATCGACGACCAGGTCGGGCAGCGTCTCGGGGGCCTCGACGGAGACCGCGTACCACTCGAGGTCGATCTCGAGGAGGTCCGCCAGGTCCTCCTGGGCGAGGACCCTGCCGCCGTCGATCACCGCCACGCGGTTGCACAGCATCTCGATTTCGGACAGCACGTGCGAGTTGATGACGATGGTCGTGCCGCGTGCGTTGAGCTCGCGCAGGGTCTGCCGCAAGCTGTTGACGGTGACCGGATCGAGGCCTCTCGTGGGCTCGTCGAGGAACAGGAGGTCCACGTCCCGTAGCAGGCAGGCCGCGATGCCCGCCTTCTGCCGCATGCCCTTGGAGCACTTGCCGAGCGCGAGCCTCTTGTGGGGCGTCAGACCGACCTCGTCGATAACCTCGAGCACGCGGCGGCGCGGCACCCCTCCGAAGTACAGGTTGCCGTAGTAACTGACGGCCTCCTCGACCGTCAGGTAGAGGTGGTAGTGCGGCTCTTCCGGGAGGTAGGCGATGCGCTGGAAGGAGACGCTCCCCATCTTCGGGCGCTCTCCGAGCACGGTCACGCGCCCCCGCTCGGGGCGGATCAGACCCAGGAAGCAGTACATGGCGGTGGACTTGCCGGCGCCGTTGGGCCCGAGCAGCGCGAAGATGTCACCGCGGTTGACGTGGAGGCTGAAGCCCTGCAGGGCGCGCACCTTCGGACGGCGGAGAAGTCCTCCCCGGAATGTCACCGAGAGGTTCTCGGCGCGGATCACGACCCACCTCGCTCGAGCAGGAACAGCTCGCCCAGGATCTCCGAATCGCTCATGCCTTCCAGCTCCATCGTGGCGAGGCGCTGCTTGAGGGCGGTGGCGACGTCGTCCCCGCACTCGGTCAGGGGCCGGTCGCACGACGGGCACCTGAGCCGCCCGGCGATCTCCAACGCTCGCCCGGTCAGCTCGGCGTTCGGCGCCTCCGGTGGCGTCCGTTGGCCTCCCGGGTGGCCCTGGGCTGCGTACATCGACCGGTAGTCCTCGGGCGAGATCGCCTCGCCGGTGTTGCGCTTCTCGAGCTCCACCGGGACGATGTAGCCGAAGGCGACCTCGGCGTTGGGAATGGCGCCGGTGTCGCGGAGCTTGACCCGCCCGTCCGTGCCGATGACCAGCGTCGTCGGCAGCGACTTGATCTCGTAGTCGTGGGCGGTGGTGCCGTCGGGATCGAGCAGGATCGGAAACCGGGGCTGGTGCCGTTCGACGAAAGCCCCGACCACGTGCGGTTGCTCGTTGACGCTGATGCCGACCATGACCACGTCATCGGCCGGCTGGTCTTCGATGTAGCGGCTGAGCTCGGGAATCTCGGTCAAGCACGGTCTGCACCAGGTCGCGAAGAAGTTGACGATGACCACCCGGGACCCGATCACCTCGGACAGCGTGAAGGTCTCTCCATCGAGGCTTTCGAGCGCGAAGTCGGGCGGCAGCTGCTCGTACCACGCGGATGTGGTGTGCCGATACTCGTTGAGCTGGCGGACCAACTCCCGGTCCGGCGGTTCCTTCATGCCGACCTGGAACACGAGGACCGCACACGTGAGCAGGGCCGTGGCTGCGAGTGTGAAGCTTCTGCTCATCTTTGGCGCCCACTTTATGGTATCGCTCTCATGTCGCTCTGGTGTCCCTACGCTGCGGACCGGACGTCGATTCCACCGGTTATAGGGACCAGAGCGGGTGACAGCCCGCAGACCGCAGCCGGCCAGTGGACAGAAGCACTCTAACGTTCGACCACCGCCGCGACCACCAGCGTCAAATCGTCCTGCAGCACGCCGCCGGCGTGCTCCAGGACCGCATCGGTGATCGCCCGCTCGAGGTCGCTGGCCGATTCGCCGCGGTGCTCGAGCACCAGCGTCTCCAGGCGCTGCTCCTCGAACATCTCCTCGTCGGCGTCCATCGCCTCGGTGACACCGTCGGTGTAGAGCACGATCCGGTCGCCGGGCGCGACGGCGACCGACGCCTCCTGGTAGGGCATCTCGGCGGCGATGCGGGCGAGGATCGGCCCGCCGACGTCGAGCTTGACGAGGGTGCCGTCGGCCCGCACCAGGAGCGGCGGGTTGTGGCCGGCGTTGGTGTAGGTGAGCCGCCCGGCGCTGCGGTCGATGATGCACAGGAAGAAGGTGACGAAGGTGCCGCCGGCGAGGCTCTGCAGCATCACGTCACGGACCTGGGTGCAGATCTCGGTCGTTGAGTCGACCCGGTGGGCGACCGCCTTGAGCGCCGCCTGCAGGCTCGACATCAACAGCGCGGCGGGCATGCCCTTGCCGACCACGTCTCCGACGCAGAGCGCGAGGCGGTCCTCGCCGAGCCTCAGCACGTCGTAGTAGTCGCCGCTGACCTCGCGCGCCGGCTGCCACCGAGCCGTGACCTCGACGCCGTCGATCTGCGGCAGCTTCTCCGGCAGCAGTGAGCGCTGGATCTCCCTCGCTCGCTTCAGCTCTTCACGGGAGCGGCTCTGGTCGGAGCGCCCCAGGGCCAGTACCAGCTGTTCGGCGATCGCGCCCAGAAAGGCCTGGTCGTCCTCGTCGTAGGGCTCGCCCCCCAGCTTGGGGCCGGCGGCCAGCATCCCGACAGGTTCACCGGCCCGTGTGGCCGGTGCGAGGACTGCCGGCCGGATTGCCCGCAGCACCTCCGGCGCGGCAGCGCGATCGCGGTCCACGACGATCACGCGTTGACCCGCGGCGAGCAGCGGGGCGTCCACCGGGAGCGCCGCGGCCCGAACGCGCTCGTCCGGCAGGCCCACTGACGCCGCTGGCCGCAGGTGTTGGCCGACGCGCGTGAAAACCACGACGCTGCGGCAGTGCAGGGCCTGCTGCGTCGACTCCACAATTTTGGGCAGCACGTCGTCGATGTCCGAGGCCGTGAAGGCCAGCTGGTTGATTTTCTCGCGGGCCGCCTCGAGGTCGTGCTCGCGCTGGAAGAAACGCCGGTCGACGAACGCCTGCACCCGGTTCCGGATCGGGACGAACAGGGCCACCACCGCGAGGGTGGCGAAGACTGTCGCAGTTTCGCCCTGCAGGCCCGCGGTCCGCACCAGCACCAGGCCCGAGATGCCCGCAAAGGCGAGGTACAGCGCGAGCACGATTCCGGTGGCAGCGCTGTAGACCACCGTCTTCTTGATGATGACGTCGATATCCAGCAGGCGGTACTTGACGATCGCGAACGCGAAGCCGATCGGAATCAGGGTGTAGGCCAGCTTGGTGACCACGGCCGCGCCGGAAGCGACCGCGTAGGTGACGGGTCCCGCGTCGGCCCACACGTAGCCGATCACGATCGAGAACAGGGTCAGCACGACCGAGCCGCCGAGTGCCGTCAGCGTGCCCCACAGCGGCCACCTCACCTGGTTGCGGGCCTCGACGCCGCTCTCGCGGTAGCTGCGGTAGAGCGAGACGCAGGTCAGCACCGCGTAGAGGGTTGCCCAGCCGACCAGCACGACGAGCACCGAGAGGCCGAACACCATTCCCAGGACCACACCGGCGCTGTCGGGGACGAGCCGCAGCGCCGGTCCGAGGAGAGAGGAGACCAGGAGCGCGGACAGGACCGATCGCCACGGCCGGTCGGCTACCGCCCGCAGCCAGCCTTCCCGCCGGGCGGCGCGAGCGATCTGCAGCGTCATCACGAACAGCGCGACGATCAACGCCGCAGCGTAGAGAACGACGCCGGGCGGACTCCTGGTCGCGAAAATGGCGAGAACCAGGAGCGGCATCAGGACGATCGTCGTGAACGGCAGCATGTGGACCCAGTGAAAGACTCTGGGCCACCTCTCCACGACCGGCCGCGGCTTGGGAAACAGCAGCGCCAAATGCAGGAGCAGGTTGGTGAAGAGCACCGACAGCACCGCGAGTGCGATGAGGAAGACGTAGGGCGACAGGTCGGTCGACAGCGGCATGATGCCGCGCAGGTCGGGCGCGCGCTGCTCGGAGACTCCCCACACGAAATACATGGTGGTGGCGACGGAGCACAGGAGGAAGAAGACCGTAGCCTGGCGCGACTCCGGACGGCCCCAGTAGACGAGGAGGCTGATGGCGAGCCAGACCAGCCCTCCCACGATGCTGGTGGTCAGGTTGGCCACCAGGTAGGGCGAACGGAACGGCGATTCCAGGACCAGGGTGACCGACCGTTCGTCACCGTCGTCCACGAAACGATAGGTGACCTCGTCTCCCTTCCCCAGCGCTCGCGACAGCTCGTGCAGGGCCTCGATCTCGGCGACGTCGATGCCGTTGACGGACTCCAACAGGCCGCGCTCGATGGTGCCGGCGCGTGCGGCCGGCGATCCGGGAGCGATCAGATTGATCTCCCGCGATGCGGCGCCGAAGGGCACCATCGAGGTCAGCGCCTCGGTGTCCTCGGAGACCACCGGTGAGTAGCCGACACCGGTCCAGCCGCGCCGAGAAGCATCCCTGATGTGCCACGTCAGGAGCACGGCCAACAGAGCCAGCTGCAGCACAGTCACGGCGACGATGGCGATCCTCCTCCGCATGGCGGGCCGAGAGTAGCAGAACGGACCCGACCGGTGGCCGGCGCTGTGCGACCGGACTGTCACGGTGTTCGCCACAATGTGGGTTGCACCGCTCGTCCGGGCGTTCTGGGGCCCGTCATGAACGGTCCTGTTGCACGATTCGGTCGGCTGTGTCTGTTGGGAGCCGTCGTGTGGGCGGCCGCCGGTACTGCCGGTGCGGCTGGTCTCGATTTCGGGCACGTGGCCGCATTGCGGCCCGAGACCACTTCGCGCGGCGCCTGATGCGGTGGATGGACCATTTCGTGAAAGAGAAGAGGAGCGGCCTGCCGCTGTGGGACCGCGAGCGCTGACCGTGCTGCGCGAGTGCGCCGGCACTGGGGGGCGGGCTACAATGGGGGTATGAGCAACCAGAAGGTCAAGGGCTCGATTCTCAAGTCGCGGCTGGAGTTTGTCGAGCAGCAGTTCGGGAGACAGGGCCTGGACAAGCTGATGGCGAGTCTCGACGAGGAGGATCGCAAGGCGTTGAGCCGCGTGGTCCCGGTGGCCTGGCTCGACTTCGACATCGGCAAGCGCCTCGACGACGCCATCGTCCGCGTCCTCGGCGGCGGCCGACCCGAGGTATTCGAACGTCTCGGCGAGGCGTCGGCCGAGACCAACCTCGGCACCGTTCATGCTGCGTTCCTGGCGCCGGGCGACCCGCACGGCTTCCTCGCCAAGGCGCCGCAGATCTACCGAATGTACTACCAGCAGGGCTCGCGGGAGTACGAGAGAACCGCCGAGCGGGAGGGCGTGCTGACCACCCGTGATGCGGAGAACTTCTCGAAGCCCGACTGTCTGACCGTGATCGGCTGGTACCGCAAGGCGCTGGAGATGTGCGGCGCGAAGAACCCGAGGGTGGTCGAGGAGGAGTGCCGCGCGCGCGGCGGCGACGTGTGCCGCTACCGGGTCAGCTGGCAGGCCTGAGCTCCGGTCTGGCGCTGGAATCTCCGCCGTACCGGTCCGGTTGTGAGTGCGACGGAGGTAAATCGTGAAGACTCAGACCCTGATCGCTGCGATCGCGTGCATCGTGCTGCCCGCGGGCTGCGGTGGCGCGGCAGCGCCGCCCTCGAGCCCCGCTCCCGACGCGCCGGCTTCGGCCGGAACGGTGCCCGTGATCGACCATGTTGTCGAATCGATCGACGGCGAGCCGGTCGACCTCGGCTCGCTCCGCGGCCGGCCGCTGCTGATCGTCAACACCGCGTCCAAGTGCGGTTACACGCCGCAGTACGCCGGGCTGCAGAAGCTCCACGAACGGTTCGGCGATGACGGGCTGGTGGTGATCGCTTTTCCCAGCAACGATTTCGGCAACCAGGAGCCGGGACCGCCGTCGGAGATCAAGTCGTTCTGCGAGACCACCTACTCGGTGACCTTCCCGCTGATGGCCAAGGTGCACACCAAGGGCCCGCAGCAGGCGCCCATCTATCGCACCTTGACCGAGGACACCGGTGACGGCATGCGCGGCGAGATCCGGTGGAACTTCACGAAGTTTCTGGTCGACGGTGACGGCCGAGTCGTGGCGCGCTACGAATCGTCGGTGGATCCCCTGGACGAGCGCATCGTCGGCGCGGTCGAGAGGCTCCTGGCCGGCAGCGACGGCTGACGCACGGCCGGCGCTCAGGCGCCCTCGAGGCTGACCTCGGCCGTGTCGAACCAGAAGCCCGCGCCGGTCACCATGTCCATCTCCGCCTGAACGATGGCGACGTGACCGTCCTCGATCTCCACGAAACGCTCGAAGAGCTGCCGGCCTTCGGCGTCGAGTGCGGCCGCCATCTTGCGGTAGAAGTCGCTGGTCTCGCGCTCGACCTGGAGGGCCTTGTTGAGGCTCTCGAGCTCGCTGCCGCGGCTCGCCTTGCCGTCGCCCGCGAGGCGGCCACTTAGCTCCTTGGCCTTGGACTCGATGGCTTCCTTCGGAACCAGCACGGTGTCGAGACGGGCCACCGTCACCGCTCCGGTGGATCGCCACTCGTCGAGCCGCTCGCGGAGATACCTGATGTGCCCCAGCTCCTCGTCGCAGAGGGTCTGGAAGACTTTCCTCGCGACCGGGTGCTGCGCGTGCTCGACGGCCTCGGCGTAGGTCTGGTGGACCCGTGCCTCGTACTCGAGGGCGGTTGTGATGGCCTGCTCCAGGTTCATGGTGTCCTCCCCGCGGCAGTCGCTCCATTCTGACCCGGAATGGTCGCGAATGAAACCAACGGCGCACTTCAATGACTGAGCAGGTGCGAAATCGAAGCTCGATCACATTCTTAGACCTGGGAATGAACGCTCTCATCATTCGCGGGCTGAGGCATGAAACCACGCGAGGCAGGATTCCGCCGGGAGGTCATCAGGAGGTGTCGGTCGATCGTCTCCTCGAGGTCGGCGATGGACCTCGATCGACGACCGAATCTTCGTGCGTGAGTACTGGCTCCGCTGTTCGCGGTGTGGGAGGAGCCGGTGCTGAAATTGGTCCGGCCGGTGGTGCGCTACTCCAACATCGACAATGACTTCGCGGTCGAGGGCCCGTTCATCACCCCGCCCATGTTCTGGGACTGGACCAAGATCGACGTTGGCTTGAAGATCGGTATCGTGCGCCAGTCCGACCTCACTCTCGAGTACTCCTTCAACGAAACCGAGCTTCTCAACGGCGATACCCTCGAGCCCGACGAGTGGCTCGTCACGTGGAGGATTGTCTTCTAGCCGAGCCAGTTGACGGCAGTTCGGGGTGCGCCGACCGCCACCGCAACCGCGACCTGAACCGCGACCGCGTCCGCGATCCGGGACCGGGACCGCGATCCGCGACCGCCACCGTCCACCGCCACGGCCACCGTCACCGGATCCGCGATCCGCGACCGCGACCGGGACCGCGACCGCGACCGTGGACCGCGATCCGCGACCGGGACCGCGTCCGCGACCGGGGCCGCCACCGTCACCGCCACCGTCCACCGCCACTGCCGACCGCCAGC
>CAZSTH010000122.1:0-10546 GCA_964609835.1 uncultured Thermoanaerobaculia bacterium | reverse complement strand
AGGTGCCAGGCGACGTTGAACGGCGCGCCGCCGAGAACGCGGGAGCCGTCCGGGAAGGTGTCGAACAAAACCTCGCCGACGACGACCGGAGGCTGCCCGGCACCGATCTGATCTTGCAGCGACATGGTTCGCGCAACAGGTAGGAACGGCGGGCCATTCCGTGCCGGCGTAGGGTCTGCTTGAAGGCGCGGATTCCCGGCTGCGGCGTCGAGACGGAGCGTCGAGGGGCAGATGATACAGTCGTGAGAATGGACTTCGAAAACGTTCAGAGCTTCATCCTCGAACACCGCGCCTCGGTGTACGCGCTGCTGCACCGCTACTTCAACCTCGGGCGGCCCTTCCTGCTGCGGTCCGACCTTGTGGACGAGTTGCGCACGTTCTGTCGTTCCGCCGAAGGCACCGAATTCGACGACGGGCCGTTCGCGACCATGATCACGCGCAGCCAGGAAGCGGCGGTGTCCGGCCAGTGGATGGCCTTCGCCGTTCGGCCAGAAATCGGGCGCTGGCAGTACCTGCAGCTGCACGCCGAGACCCTGCACCTCGAAAAGCTGTCGATTTCGCGCTACCTGCGCTTTAAGGAATCGATCGCACTCGACAGCGACGAGTCAGACATCTGGCCGCTGGAGATCGATCTGCGGCCCTTCAGCCGCCGAGCCATGCCGCGGCTCAAGGAGTCGCGATCGATCGGTCGTGGCCTCGAATTCCTCAACCGCCAGCTGTCGGGGCAGCTGCTGGCGCAGGCCGAGGAGGGGGCTCGGCGTCTGATCTCCTTCCTCTCGCTCCACACCTGCGACGGCCAGCAGCTGATGCTCGACTCCGGGCTCAACGACGTGGACCAGGTGAGGGGCGCTCTGCGGGCGGCCCAACGGCAGCTCGACGAGCAGCCGCCGGAAGTCGAGTGGGCGGAGGTGGCTCACGGTCTCCGCGGTCTCGGCTTTGAACCAGGCTGGGGCAGGACGGTGCAGCGGATCAGCGACTCGCTGCGCCTGCTCCAGGACCTCCTCGAGGCGCCGTCCGCGAATCTGCTCGAGGAACTGCTGGCGCGCATTCCCATGATCTTCAACGTCGCCATTCTGACACCTCACGGCTACTTCGCGCAGTCCAACGTCATGGGCCTTCCGGACACCGGCGGGCAGGTGGTCTACATCCTCGACCAGGTGCGGGCGCTCGAGCGCGAGATGCGCTTCCGGCTCGACGAGCAGGGTGTCGACCATGAGCCGCAGATCCTGGTCGTCACCAGGTTGATTCCCGAGGCCGGCCCGACGACCTGCAACGAGCGGCTCGAGGCCATTTCCGGCACCGAGCGCGCTCGTATCCTGCGGGTCCCGTTCCGCACCGAGACCGGCGAGGTGGTGCCGCACTGGGTTTCGCGTTTCGAGGTCTGGCCGTACCTGGAACGGTTCGCGGTCGAGGCCGAGAGCGCCATCATCGCCGAGCTTCGGACGACGCCCGACATGGTGATCGGCAACTACTCCGACGGCAACCTCGCAGCCGCCGTCATCGGCCAGCGGCTCGGGGTGACGACCTGTACCATCGCCCACGCGCTCGAGAAGACCAAGTACCTGCTATCCGACCTCTACTGGCAGGACAACGAGGAGAGCTACCACTTTTCCTGCCAGTTCACCGCCGACCTGATCGCCATGAACGCAGCCGATTTCATCATCACGAGCACCTACCAGGAGATCGCGGGGACGCGCGAAAGCGTCGGCCAGTACGAGAGCTACGGGGCCTTCACGATGCCCGGACTGTTTCGGGTGGTCGGCGGCGCCGACGTCTTCGACCCGAGGTTCAACATCGTGTCCCCGGGAGCGGATCCCGAGGTCTACTTCCCGTACTTCGAGTCCGATCGCCGGCTGAGCGCCCTCCAGCCCGAGCTCGAATCGATCGTCCGCGACCGCGAGCGGCCCGAGACCTACGGCTGGTTCGAAGATCCGGACAAGCCGATCCTGTTTTCGATGGCGAGGATGGACCGTATCAAGAATTTGACCGGACTGGTGGAGTGGTACGGTGGCAGCCGGCGGCTGCGGCGCGCCGCCAACCTGCTGTTGGCGGCAGGATTCATCGACCCCGAGGCGTCACGCGACGCGGAAGAGGCCGCGGAGATCCGGCGGATGCACGAGCTGATCGAGCACTACGACCTGCACGGTGAGATTCGCTGGCTGCAGCACCTGGACCGGATGCTCGGCGGCGAGCTCTACCGCCACGTGGCTGACTGCCGCGGGGCCTTTGTCCAGCCAGCTCTCTTCGAGGCCTTCGGCCTGACCGTGGTGGAGGCCATGTCGTGCGGGGTCCCGACCTTCGCCACCTGTTTCGGAGGTCCGTTGGAGATCATCGAGCACGGCGTCAGTGGTTTCCACATCGACCCCAACCACGGCCACCAGGCGAGCGAGCTGATGGCCGACTTCTTCGAGCGCAGCGCTGCTGCCCCCGCCGTCTGGCAGGCGATCTCGGAAGGGGCGATCGAGCGCGTGGCCCGCCGCTACACCTGGGAACTGTACGCTGAGCGGTTGATGACGCTGTCGAGGATCTACGGCTTCTGGAAGTACACCACCGACCTCGAGCGCGCCGAGACCCGGCGTTACCTCGAGATGCTCTACGCCCTCCAGTTCCGGCCGCGCGCGAAGACCCTGTTGTGACGACAGGTCGGCTGGCCGGTCATAGGGTCTCGCGGATATGGGCGTAGTTCAGGACGGCGACAAACAGGCTGCCGCCGATCAGGTTCCCGAACAGCGCGGTGCCGATGAATCGGCCCGTTTGCACGAGCGAGAACTCGTCGCTCATCAGCGACGCAGTAAACATCTCCACTGATTTCGTGATCGACGACAGCCACAGCGAAAGTACCGGCCGGCACAGCTGCTCGAGGCCCTTTGCGATGTCGGTGCGTTTGACGATGACGGGTACGTAGGCACGGTCCTCCTCGTGGCGCCTGGACTCCCGTTCCCTTGCCAGGCGGGCGGGGGCCTTTGGGCCGATGTGGCTGCTCCCGTCGCGGGCAGTGCGGGCCTCCAGCTCGGACCGCTGCGTCGGATCCACGAATGCCTCCTTCACGATCGGGCGCGGGCGGGTTGTGGTGCCGGGGGGAAGCCGAAGTGCTCGATTCCCTCGAGGATTCCGGCGGCGTGCTCGCCCTCCGCGAAGTAGATGCCGTCGCGGCGATCGAGCTTCTTCAGCTCCGGGCTGAAGTTGCCGACCACCACCGCGTTGGCCACCGATTTCAGCATTGCCGCGTCGTTGCCCGAGTCGCCTGCGGCGAGCACGTTGTCGGATGCGAAACCCCAGCGGCGGACCAGGTGGCGAACCGCTCCACCCTTGGAGGCACGGATCGGCAGCAGGTCGAGAAACTCCTGGTGCGAGAACACGGTGGTGGCGCTGAGGCCGGCGCCCTTGAGCTCTCGGCGCAGGCGGCCGATCCCCGGCCAACGGCCGGGATCGACGAAGTAGCTGAGCTTGAAATCGCGCTGGTCGCGCGCGGGCTGCAGCTCGAGGCCCGGAACCTCGCCGAGGCACTCCCGGATCGCCTCGGGCTGCCAATCGTGATCGATGTGCTGACGCCAGCCGAGATCCTCGACGGGGCGACTGCGGCCGTAGTAGATCTCGCTGCCGACAGCGGTGATGAGGATGTCCGGAAGGGGGATGCTCCACTCCTCGAGGACTTCGTGGGTGCGGGGCAGGACGCGGCCTGTGGCGACCCCGAAAGCGACCGAGTCACGGTGCTCCAGAAGCCAGGCAACGAACTCCTCGAGCGCCTCGCGGTCGCCGGTCAGGGTGTTGTCGATGTCGCACACGATCAGGCCGCTGGCCTGAACCATGCGCGACGGAGACGACAGCGAGTCTACAGGGTGCTGTTCGATGGCCTCCCGAACCCGAGCCAGGTACCTCAGGACGTGGCCGTTCCAGGAGAAGTTGGCGTCGGCGCCCGCGATTCCCGACCGCGAGTGCTGCTGCCAACGCTCGTCGCCGCTGAGTACTTCGAGCAGGCCGGCCGCGATGTCGCCGGCGTCGAGCGGATCGACGAGGAGCCCGTTGTGACACGTGGCGACGATCTCCTGGGGGCCGCCGTCGTTGGTGGCAACCACCGGCAGCCCACTGGCTGCGGCCTCGATCAGCGTCAGCCCGAATGGCTCCGTGACCGCCGGGTTGACGAAGACACCACCCCGCTGGGTTGCCAGGCGGTAGGCCTCTGCGACCTCCTCGGGGGTGTGGGTCTTTGGATAGGCCACCGACCCGTAGAGGTCGTAGCGGTCGATGACCAGCAGCATGTCATTGAGCACGGTGCGCTGCCGCTTGGGAAGCTCGCGGATGTCATCGCGGGCACCGATGAACAGCACCAGGTTGGCGCGCTCGCGCAGCTCGTCGCGCTCGCCGAAGGCCCGGATCAGGGTCGAGAGGTTTTTCCGTTCGTCCGCTCGCTGCACGGCCAAAATCATTGGTTTTTCGGGGTCGGCGAGGAAGCGGTCGATCATGCCTGCCACCGCGAAACGCTCGTCGGTTCGTGGCGGCCTGAAGCGATCGAGGTTGACGCCGGGCGGAATGACGGCGATCTTCGGCTCGACGGATGCCTCGTACAGCGCGTACTGCTCGATCGCTTCCTGGCGCGTGCTGGCGATCACCAGGTCGGCGTGCTCGAGGACGCTCTCCTCGGCTCCGATCCGACGGCCGATGTTGTAGCGCCTTTCGATCGCGCCCTCGCCCAGACCCTTCTCGAGCAGCCGCTGCCGCTTTATGCGGCCCAGCGAGTGGCCGGTGTACACCACCGGAGTCCCGAGCAGGCGGCCGAGCCGGGAGGCGATCTCACCGGCGTCGGGGTAGTGGCCGTGAAAGACGTCAGGGACGCGGCCGATCTCGCGGTAGTGGAGCAGCGCGTTGTCGACGAACTGCGGCAGGTAGGGCCACAGCGACTCCTTGTGCAGGTAACGATGGGGGCCGAAGGGGATGCGGACGATCCAGGCCTTCTCCGTCAGCTGCTCGAGGTGCTCGCCGTACTCGTGAGAGACATTGGTCGACAGGATCTGGCGCGTCATCAGCTCGACGCGGTCGACACCCGGGTGGTGCGAAAGCGCCCGCGCGAGATCGAGGACGTACAGGACCTGCCCGCCGGTGTCGGCGTCGCGCCCGAGCTCGGGGTCCCGGCCGCGGATCAGGCCGTGGACGCTGAGCAGGCTGACGAAGAGGCCCTTTCCAGGCTCGGCCGGAAACCTCGAGGCCGCGCGGCCCACCCGGTGGACGTCGGGGACGGGCGAAAAGCCCATGGAAACGCTGGCCGGGGTGTCGTCTTCGGAGCCGGAGGGATACGAGCGGCGGTCGACGATCGGTCGGTCTTTCATGGCGTTTGTAAATCTTTCATCGCGCCGGTGCCGGCGCGGGCGGCTCCAGCACCTGAAACCGCTTCGCCTGGCTTCATCTTCAGGGCCCTCGCGGGTCCGGACACTGATTGTGGACCGTGCAACATATGCACCAAGGGAGATCGGAAACGGCGCGGGAAAGATTCCGGGCGCCCGCCCCGCCTGTGCTACCTTCTCCCCGTGAACCCGGTCGCCCGACTCGTCGTTGCCGTTGTGCTGGTCGCCGAGCTTGCCGCGTGCGGCTACCACCTGGTGGGCACGACGTCGTTCCTGCCCGAGGAGATCTCGAATCTCTATGTGGAGAACTTCGCCAACCAGACGCGATGGGTCGATATGGACCAGAGGTTGGTGGAAGCGCTGACCCTGGAGTGGGTGCGGCGCCGCCGGCTGCGGCTGGTGGACAGCCGCGAAGAGGCCGACGTCGTGCTCAGTGGCTCGATCCAGCGCCTCGGGGTCATCCCGGTCTCGTACGACGAGAACGGCCGCGCCAACGAGTATCAGATGAGCCTGCAAGCTCTGGTGCAACTCAAGGACGTGCGGGGCGACGAGGATGTGGTGCTGTGGGAGGACCAGGCCTTTTCACGCCGCACCTCGTACCAGGTGGACCCGAATGCCGTCGACTTCTTCGACCGCCAGAACCTGGCGATGGACGAGCTGTCGGCGGACTTCTCGAGTGCGCTGGTGACCTCGGTGCTGGAGGGCTTTTAGCCTCCGGTTTTCGATTCTCGTCTATGATCGCCCGGGAGGTCCCATGTCCAGCACAGGTCGACTCATCGTCGCGATCTTCGTGGCCTTCGTTGTCGTCATCGGCGGCGCCGTCTGGTGGTGGCTGTCGTCGCGGGAGGCGCCCGAGGACGTGCTCGAGGTCACGGCCGCAGCGAGCCCGACGCCGCCGACGAGCCCGACGCCCGGGCTCCAGGAACGGCTTTCGCAGCGTCTCGCCGCCACCACGCTCTCGACCAGCGACCGGGTGGTGCGCGAGCTGGTTTCCGGGCTCTCCGCCCATCCGAAGCTGGCGGCATGGCTGGTCAACGACGATTTGATCCGCCGCTTCACCGCCGCCGTCAACAACATCGCCGCCGGCCGCAGCCCGCGGTCGCAGCTCGAGTTTCTCAGACCCAAGGAGAGCTTCGAGGTCGACGAGACCGGTGACGACACGCTGGTCATCGAGCCCTCGTCGTACGCCCGCTACGACACGGTCGCAGAGGTCGTGGCGTCCCTCGACGCCGAGGGGACCGTGGCGCTCTACCGCGAGCTCGAGCCGCTGATCGACGAGGCCTGGGCCGAGATCGGGCCGCGCGACGCCCGCTTTTCCGATCGGCTCGACGAGGCCTTCGACGAGCTGCTGGCGGTGCCGGTGCTGGAAGGTTTGGCCCGGGTCGAGCAGCTCGTGATCACCTACGCGTGGGCCGACCCGACCCTCGAGGGGATGTCGGATGCCCAGCGCCACCTGTTGCGGATGGGGCCCGACAACGTTGCCAAGATCCAGAATGCCCTCGGCGAGCTGCGGGCTGAGCTGGCCGATTCGGCAGGCGAGTAGGTCGCCCCCTGGCCGCGTTCCGCCACAAACCGCAGATCACGCTGATCGTCGTAGATGCCTTTCCATCCGCTTCACCTGCGCCATCTGCGGTTTTTCAGTCCGGAGCCGTCAATCCAAAACGATCTCCAAGAACCGGACGAACCCCTGTACGTCGGGGAAGCAGAGGTCGGCGCGGTCGGCGAAGACGCGGCCGCAGTCGTTGACGATGCACACCCCGGCGAGTCCGGCCTCGCGCGAGGCGAGGACGTCGTACAGCGAGTCGCCGACCGCGAAGCAGCGGCCGGGCTCGATACCGAGGCGCTTGACGGTCTCCTGGATCGGGGCGCCCGACGGCTTGTAGAAACCGGAGTCGCGCGTCAGCACGATGTCGAAGCGGAGGTCGAATCGCTCCAGCAGTAGCCGGGTGTTGGCGTCGGTGTTGTTGGTGACGAGAGCGGTGGCGATGCCTTTTCCCGACAGCAGCGCGAGCAGGTCGTGGGCGCCGCCGTGGACGGTGGCCGCGGCCGACGCCTGGTTTTCGATGTCCTCGAGCTCGGCCCAGCGACGGCTGCGGTCGGGCTCGGGCAAACCGTTGAGCTCGTCGATGATCGAAGCCCCGTCGACCCCCAGCGCCGAGCGGATCGCAGGCCAGTCGTAGCGCGAGTCCACCACCGTTCCGTCCATGTCGAAGACCACCGCCCGGACGCCCTCCATGACGGTGGTTTTGAGCAGCTCGTCGCGGGGAAAGCGCGGCAAACCGGTGGACGGCTCGTCGTCGCCGTCCGTCGCTCGTCCGATCCAGGCCATCGGCACGTCGAGCCGATCCATCGCCTCCTCGAGCTCACTGGTGCCGGAGGGATCGCAGCCGATCAGCAGCGCGCCCGAGCCGATCAGGCCCAGCGGGTCGAGACCGAGGTCGCCGCACAGCTGCCGGGTCGCCTCCAGCACCGGCACCTCCCGGCGGTCGGCCTCGATGTGGAGCCCCGACGCCGCGGCCATCTCGTACAGCGCTTCGCCGACGCCGCCCTCGGTGACGTCGTGGAGCGCGGTGACTCCGTCACAGCCGGCCGCAGCCAGCGCCTGCGGCGCCACCAGCAGCCAGTCGCCGGCGACCTGACGCTGGAGCTCGTCGAAGGCCGACGTCCCCCACAGCGTCCGCAGACGCTTGTGGTAGTCGGCGAGCAGGATGGCGGTGCCCTCGAGTCCGGCGGCGCGGGTGACGGCGACGTGGTCGCCGTGGCGGAGGCCGCCGCTGGTCAAAGCCCGTCCCTCCACCTCGCCGAGCATGGTGCCGACGATCACGCTGTGGGGGAGCCCCGGCGTGACCTCGGTGTGGCCGCTGATCAGGGCGACGCCGAGCTCGTCGCAGCTCTCCCGGACCTGCCGAAGCAGCTCGGAAATCCGTTCCGTCGTCGCCTCGTGCGGCGCAATCAACCCGACGGCGACGAAGTAGCGCGGCCGCGCGCCGCGCACGGCGACGTCGTTGGCGTTGACCACCACCGCCAGCCGACCGGCGTTGGCGGCGGTGAAGGTGACCGGGTCCGAAGCGATCGCCCAGGTGCGGCCGCCGATTTCCACCAGCGCGGCGTCCTCGCCCTCCGCCGGCCCGAGCCGCACCTCCGGAGGCAGCTCACCCTTGACCAGGTCGGCGATCACGCGCCACGGCACCTTCCCCGGCGGGAGTAATTGACTCATGACGGCATGATCGCGGAGGCTGGTGCTCTTCGCAACTGCAAGCGCTTCATCATCCCGAGCGAAACGAGCCGGAGGGTCCTCGATCGCTCGTCGTCGCAACCACGAAGACACGAAATTCGAAATCCCCCTCAGCGGCTGAGCTTCCGCAGCCTTTTCTGCGCCCGCTTCGCGTCCCGCGTGCTGCCGACGGCGCTCGCGACCGCGGCGCGCTGCTCGAGCAGCGGCATGAGCTGCGGTGCTTTCTCGCCGTGCGCAGCTTCGACCTCGGCGATCATGGCGGCGTTCTCCGCCAGCGCCTCGTCGCCGTCGCCCGCCGCGGCGAGCAGGGTGACGAGGTCGGCGCGGGCGCCGAGGCTCGACAGGCCCTTGATGGACGCCAGCTCCACCAGTCGCCGCTGCCAGGTGACGGCAGCGCCGGGCTCTCCGCGCAGCGCTTCGACCGCTACCAGCCGGCGCAGTGTCTCAGGGTTTTCGCCGTTCTCCAGCTCGGTCAGCCCGCGGAGGGCGTCGCGGGCGGTGTCGAGCTCGGGGCTCGGCGCGGCCGCGGCGAACAGCATCTCGAGGTCATCGGCGCCGCGGTCGACCCTCGCCCACGAGGCGTCGGCCAGGGCCGCGCGCGCCATCCGCTCGGTCCCCGGATCCGGTTCGGCCTCGAGCGCCCGCCGCGCCAGTCGCTCGGCGGCCTCGAACTGGCCGGCGCCGTAGGCAGTCGCCGCTCCGCGTGCCATGGTCACCGCCTCCTGGTCGCCGGTCTCTGCTGTCGTCCGCAGCTCGGCCACCTCCGCGAGCAGACCCTCGGCCCGTTCTCCGTCGCCGGTGGTGAGGGCGAGGTTGGCGGCCGACTCGACGACGTTGGCGCGCTCGGCGGCGTCGGCATGCGGGTCGTCACTGACGACCTCGGCGGCACGCAGCGCCCACGCCAGGGCCTCGTCTTCGCGCTCCTGGATCACCTCCATCTTGGCCAGCATGTTGAGCGCCTGCCAGTGCTGACGGGGACCGGCCCTGCCGGTGGCCTCGGCGATGGCGGCGTAACGCTTCAGGCTGTCGGTGACGGTAGGGAGGTCGCCCATGGGCTGGCTGACCCGGGCGACGGCGTAGAGCGGCTCGAGGAGCGCCGGCTGGTCGGGGCCGACGCGGTGCTCGACGGCCGCCAGCATCAGCTGGTACATGGGCTGGGCGCGGTCGAAGTCGGACTCGTGCTCATACAGGCGCGCCAGGTTGGAGAGGCTGGCCTCCAGCCGCCGGTCGCCGGGCGGAAAGCCGCTGGCGATCTCGAGCGCCTGCCGGAACTCGGCCTCTGCGCGCTCGAGGTCGCCGCGCGCGAAGGCGTACTCCCCGGCCCGTTTGTGGATGCTCCACGCACTCTGCGCAGCCGCGACGTTCGCGGCCAACAGAACGGCGGTGATCACGATCATTGGTCGATGGAGCATCGCTGGCCTCCGTGGCGAACAAAGCGTACACCAATCCGCGTTCCCGGCAGTACCAGCCGATCGAGCGCATCGGGCACCTGTGGGTGCGTCTGCCTGAGTCTGCTTGGCGATTGGGGAATCGAGCGAGCTCTGGCTGCGGTGCGATCGGGCTGGCTCAGTCGGTTCTTCGGCGCCGTGCTGGCAACGATCCGTGGACCGCGGCGGTGTTCAGAGGCGGTGATCAGAGTCGGGTCTCGGTGACGGCCTTCGGTGACGGTGGCAGCGATTCACGGCGGTTCTCCGCCACGGTCACCGCCGACCGCCGACCGCCGACCGCCGACCGTCACCGTCACCGCCACCGCAGACCGCGACCGCGACCGCGATCCGCGACCGGGACCGCGTCCGCGACCGTCCACCGCCACCGCCGACCGTGGCCGCGACCGGGACCGCGTCCGCGACCGGGGCCGCGACCGTTGACCGCGTCCGCGATCCGCGATCCGCGACCGCGACCGTTGACCGCGTCCGTGATCCGCCACCGTCACCGCCACCGTCACCGCCACCGTCACCCCCACCGCGACCGC
>CAZSTH010000121.1:0-10861 GCA_964609835.1 uncultured Thermoanaerobaculia bacterium | reverse complement strand
CGAATCACTGCGCTTCGCCGATTATCGCTTGATCGAGAGCATCGTATCGCCTCGCGAAATCCTTATCCCCTCGCGAACGACGTAGCTGATCGTGTCCCCCTTCTTACCGAGGGCAGCACCCAGTTCGTTGGCCTTCTGACTCCAACGTTCCCGACCCAGGGCAACGATCAAACGCCTGGCTTCAACGACGTTTCTCCGACGCGTCCGGCTCGCCCGGTCGGCGGCGTCGATCCCAAGGTGGCGTGCCCCTTTCGCAATGAACTCTTCCGCCGGCAGATTTCTCCTTTCGGGGCCGGTGCTTCTTCCGAACTCCGTACCTGGCACTGGTCCGATCAGTTGCTGCCTGGCGTCTTCACGGGATCCGGCGGCCGCGACGGCAGCACCTTCGGATCGAGCTCGATGGCGGCCAGCACCTCCCCCACCGCCCGCTCGAGCTGCGGGTCACGGCCCCCGATCACCGACCTGGGATCGTTCTCGACCTCGATGTCGGGATCGACGCCGTAGCCCTCGATGATGTAGCTGCCCTCGGTGTCGTTGGTGGCCGACCGCGGCACGAAGACGCTGCCGCCGTCGATCAACGACGTGTAGCTCGAGCCGACGACGCCGCCCCAGGACCGCTTCCCGATCAGGGGCCCGAGGCCCGCCTCGCGGAAGTAGTAGGGGAAGATGTCGCCGTCTGAAGCAGAGGTCTCGGACAGCAGGCAGGCCAGATGACCGTGGAAGACCGTCGACGGGTAGGTGCCGGGAACGTCGGAGGTCCGTCCCCACCGGGTCCCGAGCAGCTTCGAGTCGAGCCGCTCGATGATCCACTGCGACACGTTGCCGCCGCCGTTGCCGCGGGCGTCGATCACCAGACCCTGTTTCCGAATCTGCGGATAGAACCACTTGATGAACTCGGCGCTGCCGTCGGCGCCCATGTCGGGCAGGTGGAGGTAGCCGACGCGGCCGTCGCTCATCTCGGTCACCCGCTCGAGGTTGCCCAGCACCCACTGCAGGTAGCGCAGCGCGGCCTCGCTCGACAGCGGCTCGTAAGAGGTCTCGCGTGCGCCGTCGAAGGTCGGTTTCTCATTGAGGGTCAGCGTCACCGGGTGGGTCTTGTGCTGCAGCAGACGGTACGGGTTGTCGTCGCCCGCGAGGTCGACTCCGTCGATCGCCAGCACGTACTGCCCGGCCTGCGCATCGACGCCGACCTCGGTCAGCGGCGAGCGGTAGTTCTTCTCCTCGTTGTGGCCGCGGTACACGGCGGTGATGCGGTAGCGGTCCGCCGCCTCGTCGAGCTCGAAGCGGGCGCCCGGCAGGCCCACCGGGGCCCGCGGCGGAATCTCGTAGTCGCCACCGGCGACGTAGGTGTGGCCGGCATTCAACTCCGACACCATCTCGGTCAGCACGTAGTTGAGGTCCGAGCGGTGGGCGACGTACCGCAGTTGCGGCCGGTACTGGTCACGGATCGCCTCCCAATCGTAGCCGTGCATGTTGTCGACGTAGAAGAAGTCGCGGAACCGCCGCCACGCTTCGTCGAAGATCGCCTCCCACTCCTCGGTCGGCACCAGGTTCATCGCGAGGCCCGCCGTCGACACGGTCTTAGCCTCGTTGGCCTTGGGCCTGGCGTCGAGGAGCTGGAAACCGGCACCGGTTCGAGCGAGCACCTTGCTCCCATCGGCGGAAACCGCCCATGACCGGAGCCCGGAGGCGACGATCTCGGACGACTCGCGGTCCTCGAGAGCGTAGATGTGAAGCTTCGAGCTGGAGCTGTTGGACCGGCCGTAGAAGAACGGACCGGAGGTGCTGTAAAGCAGGTGCCCCTCGATCGCCGCCAGGCCGGTGTAGTTGGCGGGCTCCACCGGCAGCCGCATCACCCGGTCGGCAAGGCCGTCGAAGTCGATGACGACCGGCTTCGGCTCCGGTTTCTTGTCGGTGGCCTTCCCGGCCTTGCCGTTCTTCTTCTCGTCGCCTTTGGCCTCGTCGTCCGCAGCCTCATCTTCTTCCAGCTTCACCTCGTCGCTGCGCGGCGGCAGCAGCGGTTCGACGTCCTTGCGCAACGCCAGGGCGTAGATCCCGTCACGTTCGTTGCCGGCGAAGTTCCACTCGAGGTTCGAGACCTGCGGCGCGTAGTGGCGCTCGGCGATGTAGAAGAGATAGTCGCCGCCGCTGCCCCACGCGGGTCCGTAGGAGTCGAAGTAGTCTGACGACACCTGACGCGGGTCGCCTCCGCCGACGCTCCAGATGAAGAGGCGCGAGAAACCCGCCCGGTTGTTGAGGCTGAAGGCCAGGTGGCGGCCGTCCGACGACCAGGCGTAGTCCCGCAGCTGGCCGAAGATGTCGTCGGCCACCTCGACCTCGGCGCCGTCGGCCACGGTCACCACGTAGAGCCTGCCGTCCTTGTCGGAGAACGCGATGCGCTCGCTGTCGGACGACCACACCGGCCGGTAAAGGTAGGCCGCGTGGCCGCTCGTCACCTGCCTCACCTCGCCCGCACCGGACTGGTCGACGACCCAGATCTGCTCTTCTCCGCTCCGGTCGGAGATGAAGGCGATGTGCCGGCCGTCGGGGGACCAGGTCGCGGCGCGATCATTGGCGCCCGAGCTGCGCGTCAGGTTGCGGGTCGGTCCGTGCTCGATCGGAACGGTGAAGACCTCGCCGCGCGCCGTCATCACCGCCCGCTCGCCCTTCGGCGAGATGTCGAAATCAGTCAGGAGGTCGGCGACCTCGACCCTGTGCGGACGCTTCCACAGCCCGTCGTCGGGAACAGTGATGGTGAGCGCCCGGTCGTCTCCGGTCGCAACGTCGAGCACGTGGAGCCTGCCCGCGAGCTCGTACACGATGCGGCTGCGGTTGTCGCTGCTCGGCCAACGAACGTCCCACAGCTCTGAGGTCGTGATCTGCTGCACCGAGCCCGTGTCCGGGTCGAAGGCATACAGGTTGAGGCGATCATCGCGGTCCGAGGCGAAGTAGATCGTGCCACCGATCCACATCGGGTCGCGCTCGCTACGCACGGTGTGTGACACCGGCTCGACCTCGTAGGTGGAAAGGTCGAAGATGTAGAGGTTCTGGGCCCAGCCGCCCTGATAGCGCTTCCAGTGGCGAAAGTCCCGGAACAGCGGCGAGTAGACCACCTTGCCGCCGTCCGGCGAGAAATCTCCGGCGCCCGAGTTCGGCATCGGCAGCGCGGTCGGCAGGCCGCCGTCGAGGGGAACCGTGTAGAGCCTGCCCTCGATGCCGCCGTTGGCATCGCGGCGGGAACGGAAGACCACCGATTCGCCGTCCGGCGTCCAGCCGTAGATCTGGTTGTCGTAGCCGTGGCGGGGCGCCAGCGGTCCCACCGCCGGGTACCAGGTCAGCCGGGTGGGCTCACCGCCCGCCGCCGGCACGACGTAGACCTGCTCGTCGCCGTCATACTGGCCGGTGAAGGCGATGTGACGGCCGTCAGGCGAGAACTTGGCGAAGAGCTCCTGGCCGGGGTGGGCGGTCAGGCGCCGCGCGCTGCCGCCGTCGGCAGGTGCCAGCCACAGGTCCCCGCCGTAGGTGAAGACGACCTGGTCGCCGTGGATGTCCGGGTACCGCAGCAGGCGGGTCCCGTCGTCTGCCTGCGCACCCGTTGCCCCAAGCAGCAAACACAGAACTCCTGCGATCACGAATCGAATCATCAAGACCCTCCTTCGGTCAATTGGCCTCTGGTTTCGATCGCCACCGGAGGCCGCCGCATGACTATACGAAGAACCGCGCGCCCGGTTCCCAGCTATCCGGGATCGCTATGTCGCGACCAGCCACAGCGCACCGAAGGTGTAGGCGGTGCACAGCAGGATCAGGAATGACCACCCGCCGGCGCGCAGCGGGACACCGGCCTTCCTGGCGACGCCGCGAGCATTCCAGAGAATGGTCGCCGAAAGGACCGCCGCGAAGACGATCCAGCCGATCGCGACCAGCACCAGCGCGCTGATCTCGGGACCCGGCCAGCGGTCGAGCCACGAACCAGACGAGGCGACCAGTGTCAGCTCCTCGAGGATCGGAATGTGTCCCATCTGGTAGGCCATCAGCGGGCCCCAGCCGAGCACCAGCAACGCGCACGCGGTGGCGGCCGCAAGCGCCGTACTGCGGTCGTCTCTTTGCACCAGCGGGGTCAGCAGCGGCGACACCGCGGCGGCAGCCGCCAGCGACAGCCAACAGGCCACGGTCATCGGCAGCGGCTCGGCGAGGGTTCCGCCACGCTGGATCAACAGCAGGGCCGGCGACAGAAAAAACAACGTCAGCGCAAACGGTACCAGATAGCTCTCGGTGCTCACAAGGTGCCACGCCGACAGCAGGCGAGGCCGCAGGTAGAGCGCCGCCGAGTCGTGCGGGCAGCTCTGCAGGCAGGTGAGGCAGGTCTTGCAGCGGTGGGCCTCGCTCACCAGCTGCGGGTGGTGCCAGACCGGACAGCCGGGAATCCGCTGGTTGCCCTTGTAGCAGTCATGAGTCGTGCAGGTGGAGGCGCAGATCGAACGTCGCGCGGCCACGGTCAGCGGCGCCACGGGCGCCAGTGCCACGCCGAGGCGCCCGAGCGGGCAGAGGTGGCGGCACCACACTTCGCGCTGCCAGATCGAGCAGCACACGATCGCCGACACCATCAGCGCCAGCAACAGTGCACCGGTCGCGAATGGCGACTCGGTCATGTCGAAGAACTCCTCGGACCAGAGAATCAACACCAAACCGGCCGCTGAAAGCCAGGTGCCGGCCCGCAACAGCCACGGCGGCGGCGGCCGCTCGAGCGTGAAAACGCGCTGCACGGCGCGGGCGCCGCTGGACAGCGGGCACACCGTGCACCACACCGAGCCGACCAGCAGGAACAGCCCGAAGACCGCCGGCTCCCACAGCATCCACACCACACCGTTCGCGGTCCTCGCCGCCGCCGAAGCCGCCGCGACGAGACACACGGCGGTGACGGCTGCGAACCCGATACCCACCGCGAGCCGCGACCACCGCAGGCCGCCGCGCTTCACCAGCCAGTCGACCGCCCAGAAGTCGCTGATCTTGATGCCGACCGGCCGCTCGCCGTCGAAGCCCGAGAAGACGTGCTCGGCGCGGAGCTCGTCGGAATCGGCGACGCGAGCCGCCAGCTCGACCACGGATCGCAGCTCGTCAACGTTGCGCTGACGGTACTTGAGGGAAACCAGCGCCTGCTCTGCGGAGGCCGAAAGCCGAAGCCGTCCGCCGGGTTCGATCTCTCGCAGGAAATTCTCGGCCAGAGGCACCACGTCGCGCGGCCTTTCGGCCAGGGTCGGCACCTCGATTTCGATCTCCAGCTGTCCGCGGAGCTCGGGGAGCAGGCACGATCGGTCCGGTCCGCAGGCATTTGTATCGATGGTGGCCATGATTCGAACATCGGGGAACGGCGGCGCGTCGACGCCCCGCTCGGCCTGCAGGTGACGGGCGAGCTCGCTCTGGGCCGACGGGTCGAGCACCTCGATACCCTGCAGCACCAGGGAGCCGCCGTGCGCGAGGTGGAGGGCACCGTACCGGTCAGCCGAAAGCTCGATGCCGGCTGCGGTGGAGCCGAAAAGCAGGCGCCCGGCATCATGGGCGGAAAGCTCGCGGCAGTCGACCGCGATCAGCGGTGCACGCTCTCTCTCGGATCGGCCGTGGATCATTCGCGCTGCCAAGAGCTTGCCGGTGCCGTACTCACCGGCGATCAGGACCGTCGACCGCGTCGCCGCGGCTCGCTCGATGCCCGCGACAACGGCGCGCATCCGTGCCGAGTTGGCGATCATCTCGCCGGACGCCGGCCGACCCTGACGGAGGTCCGCGAGCGCGCGGGTCTGCTTGTACAAGCTCAGCCGCTCGCTGGTCGAGCGCATGACGTTGTGGGCCATGCGCGTCAAGAGCGACCTGCGCAGCGACTCGCACTCGGCGAGTGCGGTCGGCAGGTACTCACCGGGGTAGCGCAACACGGTCACCGGGCTGACAGCCACCACGTTCGCGGCGATCGGCGCCGAGCGCAAGATCGCGAGTTCGCCGAAGGTCTCACCGGGCCCGAGCCTCAGGAGGCGGTGGTCGAGCTCGTCCGGAGACCGCAGCACCACCTCGACCTCACCGGCGAGAATCACCCAGAAGGCCTCGCTCGCCCCACCCTGCCGGACGATGGTCTCGCCCTCCGCGAACTCGACGAGCTCGCCCCGCCGTCGCAGGTACTCCAACGCCTCATCTGCGAGAAGGCTCGGGTTGCCGATTTCAATCGTCACAGGCACTCCTCTGCCGATCGACAGTTTAGCCGGGCACGGACGTCGCAGGCGCACGGCGCCAAGAGATCCCGACGGCGGAAGCAGTCGTGGACATCTGCCGGTTTGCTTGGCGTGAAGCACGGCGACGACCGGCAGATTTTCAGTTTGAGAACAACTCCCATATCCTGGGTAAATCGCACGGCGGGAGGCTCCCGTCTCGAGATCTGACTGCGCCCCGTGGCCGAACCGCTCAGGCGGCGTCCCGCAGGCGGGCCAACTCCTCCGAATCCGCTCGCGGACGACTATAATCGCAACCATGAGCGACACACACAGCCCCATGAAAGTCCTGCGAGAGCTGCTCGACAGTCAGCTGCTGGGCGTGCTCGGAACCCACCACGCGGGCGAGCCCTACACCAGCCTGGTCGGTTTCGCGGCGAGTCCGGACCTCACGACTCTGCTCTTCGCCACCGGGCGGTCGACCCGCAAGCTCACCAATCTCGAGGCCGACGCTCGCGCATCGATGCTGATCGACAATCGGACCAACTCCGCAGCCGACTTCACCGAGGCGTCGGCTGCGACCGCGGTCGGGGTCGTCGAGGAAGTCGGCCCTTCCGACCGCGGCCGATTCGACGAAGTTTTCCTCTCCAAACACCCGCACCTCGAGAGCTTCGTCAACTCGCCGAGTTGCGCCGCGCTCAGGATGCGGGTTTCGGTCTACATGGTCGTCAGCCGGTTCCAGCACGTCATCGAGCTCCACGTCGAGCCCGCATGACCCTGGTCATCGATCTCGAGGCCGCGAGTGCGGCCGGCCTGGCGTCGGCCGGCGGCAAGGCGATCGCCCTCGCGGCCCTGCGCGAATCCGGCCACCCGGTGCCGTCCGCCGCGGTCGTGACCACCGCGGCTTACGAGCTGTTCGTTGCCCAATCCTCGTTGCGTGCGGTCCTCCACCAGGAGCTCGGTCGCAAAGCCTTCGACGACATGCGGTGGGAGGAGATCTGGGACGCCGCACTCCGCATTCGCAACCGGTTCCTCCGCGCGCCGATACCGGAGGAGGTCATCGCATCGGTTGCCGGCTGCCTGCACGGCGCACTCGCGCGCGGACCGCTGGCAATCCGCTCGTCGGCGCCGGCCGAGGACTCGGAGGGGGCATCGTTTGCCGGCCTGCACGACAGCTTCATCGGCGTCAGCGGCCTCAACGAAACCCTGGACGCGATCCGCCGCGTGTGGGCGTCACTGTGGAGCGATCGCTCCCTGCTCTACCGCCGGGAACGAGGGATCGATGTCGACCGGAGCGCAATGGCTGTCGTGCTTCAGGAGCTCGTGGAGGGCACGGTCTCGGGAATCGCGTTCGGTGTTCATCCCGGAGACCGCGACCTCGGCGTGGTGGAGGCGGTCTACGGACTCAACCAGGCCCTGGTCGACGGCAGCCTCGAACCCGATCGCTGGACCATCGATCGTGCGACCACGCGAGTCGTCGAGCATGTGCCGCCGGCACAGCGGCGGCGAATGGTCCTCCGCGCCGGCGACACCGCGATCGAAGACCTCCCGGCGCGACTCGCGTCGACACCACCCCTGACCGATCACCAGCTCGAGCAGGTGTGGGCGGCCGCACGCTCGGCCGAGGAGCGATTCAAAGCTCCACAGGACGTGGAGTGGACGTTTTCGAAGCAGGGACTGGTGCTGCTGCAGTCGCGTGCGGTGACCACCGCTGCAGATGCCGGCGGCGACAAGCGGGCCTGGTACCTGAGCCTGACCCGCAGCCTCCACAACCTGCGCGAGCTGCGGCAGCGCGTGGAGCGAGAGCTGCTGCCGGCGATGGATCGCGAGGCCGACCAGCTCGCCGAAGCGGCCCTCTTTGATCTCGAGCCGAATGAGCTGGCTCACGAGATCGAGCATCGGCGGGAAATTCACGATCGCTGGGTCGAGATCTACTGGCAGGAGTTCATTCCCCTCGCCCACGGCATCCGCCTCTTCGGCCAGCTCTACAACGACGTCGTCCGGCCGGCCGATCCCTACGAGTTCATGAGTCTGCTGGCGGGCACACCGATGCTGAGCGTCAACCGCAACCGCGACCTCGCGGCGATGGCGTCCATGGTGCGCGACAACCACGAGCTGCGCGGCCTCCTCGAGGCGGGCGACAGCGGCGGCGACCGCTTCGAATGGGCGCTCGGGAACTTTCAACAGGCCTACGGCGGAGCCGTCTACCAGGACCGATCTTGCTTCACCGATCGGCGCCGGCTGATCCGGCTGCTGCTGGCAATGGCTGACGCACCGGCGCTGGCCGAGGCCGCAGACCGTCATGGTACCGACGAACTACTGGGAGGTTTTCTGGCCGCGGTTCCCGACTCGCGCCGCGACCTCGCGCGCGAGGTTCTCGACCTCGGCCGCGCCAGCTACCGGTTGCGCGACGACGACAACATCCACCTCGCTCGTCTCGAAGCACTGGTCCTGGAGGCGGTCGAGGAAGGCCGCCGCCGTCTCGGTCATCACGGCGGCAGCGAACAGCTGCCGGTCGGCCTCGAAGACGTGGTGCGCGGCCTGCGGCACCCGAACCAGGTGGTCGAGCCGCAACCGCCGGCCGCCTCCCCGTCGGTCGAATCGGGCTTCCGCCCACTGCCCCGGCAGCTCGTCGGCCAGCCCGCGGGTCCCGGAGTCGCAAAGGGGTCGGCCAGGCTCGTCGAAAGCGTCGACGACCTCGCCGACTTCACGGCCGGTGAGGTGCTGGTGTGCGACGCCGTCGATCCCAACATGACCTTCATAGTGCCGCTGGCCGGCGCGATCGTCGAACGCCGGGGCGGGATGTTGATCCACGGTGCGATCATCGCCCGCGAGTACGGGCTGCCCTGCGTCACCGGCGTGCCGTCCGCCACACACGAAATCGCCACCGGTGACCGCCTGGTCGTCGACGGCTTTCTCGGCATCGTCACCGTGGCCCGAGGCGGAGATTCGGATTCGAAATCGTTGACCACCGATCCACCCGCGGCTACCATCGGTCCGTCATGAAACGCATCACGTACGTCAGCCGGTTTGCCAAGCCCTTCACCGAGAGAGAGCTCGAGGAGCTCGGCGACTCAGCGGCCGAAAACAACCGCAGGCTCGAACTCACCGGCGTGCTGATGACATCCGGCGGGGTGTTCTTTCAGATCCTCGAGGGACCGGAAGAGGCGGTCGACCAGGTCTACGCCGCGATCACCTCGGATTCCCGCCACACCAACATCGTGGTGCTCGAGCTCGAGCTCGGAGTCGCAGCCCGCAACTACCCCGACTGGTCGATGAAGACCATCGACCTCGATGCCGCCTCCCACGTCCGGCTGCTGCCGCTCAAGACGCTGATGGAGACGGTGTTCGAGCAGCAGCTGCTGATCGACAAGATGCTGTGGGCCATCGACCGAACCCTCAAGCACGAGCTGCGCGGCGATTGACGCCCGTCATCACAGCGACGGTCCGGCGTCCCGCAGGCGTACGCCTTCCGAGGTGATGAGCATGCCCGAGACCTGGATCACCGTCGGCCTCTCCGACCATCGTGTGGAAAGCCTGCCGGCGGCCGAGGACGCGATGCTGGGACACCGCACCGTGGTCCTCGAGGAGCCTCCCGCCTCCGGCCTGGAAGGCGTGCTCGAGGGCCGCACCTCCATCGCCGAGCACGTCGAGGCCATGTATCCCGAGTTCCCGGAGTACAGCCGTCGCCAGTACGCGACCATCCGCGGGTTGCACCGAAACGGCGTGCGGATCCTGCAGATGGAGCCGTTCATGGCGGAGCTCGAGAGGATCCACGACCTCTTCGATGCCGGCGGCAGCCCAGGGGACGTCAAACGCGACGCCGCGCTGCGCCCGGTGTATGCGGCAGAACGGCGATGGACCGGCGCCCTGCTCGGCTACTACGCGGCCTCGTCGGCAGACGACTTCGACCGGGTGGTCGGAACGGTCTGCGACTTCGCGCGGACTGACGCCGCGCGGGGACGACTGCGCGACCGCATGCGCTCCCGACAGGTCGCGGCCCTGGCCGAACAGGACGGTGGCGGCATCTACGTCGAGGCCGGATCGGTCCACGCCGCCCTGGTCGGCGTCCTCCGGCGCCGGCTCGGGCGCACGATCCGCGTCCGGCCTCGGTGGTTGCTCATCAACGTCTACCGGCAGCTCGGCGCGGCCTCACCCCTTGGCGCTCCCGGCGATCTGCTCACTCTCGCCCACACGGTCGGTCGGCTGCTGCCGCTCGAACGCGAACGGCTGCTGGCCGCTCGCAGCCTGATCCACGTCGCCATCACCAGCAAGGAGGAGCTGCTGCCCACGACCGACAACCCCTATCCGCACGCCGCCGAGGACGTTCATGCCCGCCGGTTGGTCGGGAGGCTGGATTACAGCGAGTGCCGGCGTCTCTACCCTGCCGTCCGTTCGCGGGCAGCGGACAAGGCGCAGCACACGGTCGAGCGCCATCTCGCGGATCGGACCGGCAGCCGGTGACGAGGTCATCCCGGCATTTGCCGGCGAGCGAGGATGTGGTGTAGCGTGAACTGACGACAGCAGCGCCGCCCGCGACCGGGAGGGCCATGACGGACGAGGCACCGGCGCCGCAGCCGGCCCAGAGATTCGGAACCTTCCTCGGGGTCTTCACCCCGAGCGTGTTGACCATCCTCGGCCTCATCATGTACCTGCGGTTCGGCTGGGTG
>CAZSTH010000120.1:0-11084 GCA_964609835.1 uncultured Thermoanaerobaculia bacterium | reverse complement strand
AGCAGCGGCAGCAGGACCAGCAGCGCTCCGCCTACCGCGGCGACCCGACGAACGCCGTATTCGACGCCTGAACGATGGTTCCAGGAACCTCTCATGTGCCACCTCCTGGCGCCCGTTGGGTTCCGCACCCGGGCACGGCTCCCTCGAAGTCCGGGCGTTTGTTGTGCTTTCACACATTGTTCGCCGGTTTGCAGCGCTTGTCAAGCATGCTGGTTGCCGGTTGGCTTCGATCTCAAAGTTTGCGCAACTTATGAGATGAAAAATCATGACCATCGAGCGGCTCGCCAGCGGCACTTGCCGAGGTCGGAAGCGCGCGTCGCCGGGCGCGGAGACCGGCGGATCCTGCCGGTGTAGAATCAGCACGGTTGAAGGAGGACCATCCATGCACGACAAGAGCATCGAGCTGCTGAACGCCGCCATCGCGGACGAGATCGCGGCCATCCACCAGTATATGTACTTTCACTTTCGGCTCGACGATCTGGGCTACGCTCCGCTCGCGAATCTGTTGAAGCAGACCGCGATCGAGGAGATGCAGCACGCCGAGGCTGTCGCCGAGCGGATCCTGTTCCTCGGCGGCGAGGTGGAGATGGTCGCCGGGCGCGAGGTGGAGAAGATCCACGATGCCCAGGCGATGCTGGAGAAGGCTCGCGCCCTCGAGCAGGAATCGATCCAGATGTACAACCGGTTCGCGGTCGACTGCGCACAGAATGCCGACTCGGGCTCGAAGAAGCTGTTCGAGGACCTGGTAACGGCTGAGGAGGGCCACTGGGACGAGTTCGACCGCCAGACCGATCACGTGGAGCGTTTCGGCGAGCGCTACCTGGCGCTGCAGGGCTTCCAGGGCGAGTCGAGCGAAGGCGAGGGTCAGTAGCGTCGGGGCGAACGGCGGCAGCGGCGGCCGGAGTTCGCGGCAGGCGACTTTGAAAGCGGGCAGCGGTCTCGACCGTTGCATGCCCGCCCGGCACGCCAGCCGGGAGCTCCTCCCACGACGGCCGGTCTCCACGCGTGCGTGGTGAGGCTCGAGCTCCACGCCGCGGCTTTCCCGGGTGGCGTGGACCTCGAACGCGAACATACGGGCGTCGTTTCCCGCCCGCCGCCGCTGCTTTTCGAAAACACCCTGAGGAGAACACAGAGCAACCGCAACGATGTTGCCGCCCGGGTGGAGTGCTCTCAGGAGCAGTGTCCGATCACCACCAGCCGGCACGGCGGCGCCGCCGCGGCCCGGACAGGAATCGGGGCCGACGGTTTATCCTTTTCCGGTTGGAGGCGCGATGGCCCACAACGACATGATCACCTCGGCGCTGGTGCGGTTCGTCAAGCTCGGCGGGCTGGCCGGGCGCGTCGGCGTGTCGGTGGTCGGCCAGCAGGTGCGCGACGTTGCGCGCTCGGGGCCCGCGAAGCAGGTGCGGCGGACCGAGAACCTGGTCCGCAACGCGACCCGTATTGCGGAGACCCTCGGTGAGATGAAGGGCGCGGCCATGAAGGTGGGGCAGATGATCAGCCTCCACGAGGGGATGCTGCCGCCCGAGGTGGTCGAGGTTCTGCGGACCCTCCAACAGGCGACGCGGCCGGTGCCGGCAGAGGTCATCGAGTACGAGATCCGCGGTGCGCTGGAGAACTTCGACGAGCTCTTCGAGGAGCTCGATCTCGAGGCCTTCGCCGCGGCGTCGATCGGCCAGGTCCACCGCGGCCGGCTGCGCGACGGCCGCGAAGTGGCGGTCAAGATCCAGTACCCCTTGATCGAGGAGATCGTCAGGGCCGACCTCTCCAACCTGAAGACGCTGCTCCGAGCGCTGCTGGCGCTCATCACGGACCTCGAGTTCGAGCCGATCTGGGCCGAGCTGCGAGACCGGCTGTTGGAGGAACTCGACTACACCCACGAGGCGACCAACGCCCGCCGCATGGCAGAGCTCTACGCCGGGGTGCCGGAGGTCGTGGTCCCGGCGGTCGTCAGAGAGGCCACGACCCGCAACGTGCTGACGATGGAGTACGTGGGCGGGATCTCACCCGCCGCGGCCTGCTCGGATCGCTACGACGAGAGGCTCCGCGACCGCTGGGGCCGGGTACTGGCGGAGTTCATCCTCAAGGGCCTGCTGGTGGACCGCCTCCTGCACGCCGACCCGAACCTCGCCAACTTCGCGTTCCTCGAGCACGGCGGCGTCGTTGTCTACGATTTCGGGTGCGTCAAAGAGGTGCCGGAGCAGCTTTCGCGCAGCTACGGCGAGCTGCTGGTCGCCGTCGCCGAGGACCGCCACCACCGGATCCCGGGCATCCTCAGGGACATGGGCATGATGATGAAGAGCGGCGAGCCGGTGCCCCTCGAGGCGATCGCGGACTACGCGGAGATGCTAGCGGAGGTTTTTCGCGAGGAGCCGCCCTACACCTTCGGCGAACGCCGGGATGTCTACGACCGGCTGTTCGAGCTCGGGCTCGAGAACATGCACTACAGCTCGGAGATGGTGTTTCCGCAGGACCTCATCTTCGTCAACCGCACCTTGAGCGGCCACTTCGGCAACCTCGAACGGCTGGGGGCCGCCGGGCCGTGGCGGGAGCTGGTCTTCGAGTACACCGATGGGATGCGCACGCTCGATTCGGGTTGACGATCCGGTCGGTGCGTGCGGGACGAGCCGGATCCCCGCGGCCCGTCGTTCTCCGCGCCCGTTGGTGTTCCCCGATAGCTCACATCACAACCACCAAGACACCAAGGGCACGAAGACCCAGTGACGTCTCCTTTTCGTGTCAGAGGTCGCCTGCCGGTGGCACCGTCCGACAGGACGCGGGCGAAACCGTGGACCTCGACAACCTCGGACGGGAAATCCCGGCCTCGAGAAGGCCTTGATGTCCTCGTGTCCTGGCGGTTGCGACGCGGGTGGGCGTGATGAGTCCGCAATCGATGCCGATCCCGAACTCGCTCCCGATCCCGAAAAGGACTCCCGGGAAACGGCGCCGGAACGAAATCGGGCTCGGATTGAGCGGGATACGGTTTCAGAACGTCGAGGCCCGGGACGGGCTGCGAAGGCCGGTCTCCGCAACATGTGGTGTGGGTACGTGCGATGTCCTTCTGCGGGGCCTTGAGCCCAAGGAGTGTGAGACCGGCCTTTGCAGCCCGCCCGCGCCACGATTGTAGGCGCAGATAGGGGCGGCCGCAAACCCGCATACGGCCGGCAGCAACCGCGGTGAGGCGCATCACCGTCTCCGATCCGGCGCTCTTGCCTCCTGGCGGCGGCCGACCGGGTCCCGCCGGCCGACAGCGTACACTGAGGCCGCGGAGGACAAGATGAGCCGAATCCACACCCTCGATCTCGGGTTCTACGGCACCGGCGAGCTGATCGCGTCCTTTCTGGCGGCCACCGACGGCGGCTTCGTGCTCTTCGATCCCGGCCCCGCGAGCTGCGTCGACCGGCTCGAGGCCGCGGTGGAGGCCGTAAAATTCGAGCTTCCGCAGCTGGCTGCCGTGTTCGCGACCCACGTCCACCTCGACCACGCGGGCGGCGCCGGCGTGCTGGCGCGGCGAACGGGGTGTGCTGTCTATTGCCACCCGGCCGGCGCACGCCACCTCGCCGAGCCGGAGACCAAGTTGCTGCCGTCGGCGGAGCGGCTCTACGGCGACATGATGGTGCCGCTGTGGGGAGAGACCGAGGCGGTGCCGGAGGGCCTCATCCGCCGAGTGGACGACGCCGAAGGGGTCACTGTCGACGGTTTGGCGGTCGTTGCGTGGCACACTCCCGGACATGCCGTCCACCACGTCGCCTGGCAGGTCGACGGATGCATCGCCGCCGGCGACGTCGCGGGGGTGCGATTCCCGGGCTCCAGCCACGTCCTGCCGCCGATGCCGCCGCCCGACATCGACGTCGAGGCCTGGCGGCGGAGCCTGGACCGCGTGCGCTCGCTCGAGCCCCGGGAGCTGCTGTTGACTCACTTCGGCGCCTTCGACGACTCCGGCCGGCACCTCGACGAGCTCGAGGAGCGGCTGCTGCGCTGGACCGAGATCGCGCAACGCATCGTCGGGGATGGCGGCGACCGGCAGACCCTCGGACAGGCTCTCCGGGACCTCGACGAGGCCGAGATGGAGGCGGCGGCGGTGCCGCCGGAGGTCGCCGAACGCTACCGGCGGTTGTGTCCCGTCAATGAGAGCTCGGCAGGCCTGTTCCGGTACTGCTCGCAGCACGCGCAGAGCAGCTGATCCCGCCCGCCGCCGCAGTCCACCGCCCAGCGGCGGCCGCGGTGCCGTGGTGCCGGGGCCGTCGATCGCGTCCCCGGTGGTTTCGCCGGCCGGTCCGAGTCCGGCAGGTAGCTGGTACGATGACTCGACGCTGGAGGTGTGCGATGGCCAAAGCTCGTCATGTCTTTCTCGGTGCCGGGTGCCTGCTGGTGATTCTCGGTGCGGCGATCCTGGTGGTTCTGGTGCGGGGCCTGTCGTCGCCTTCGCTGCCGCGGCAGATGGTGCTGTCGCTGGGCCTCGCCGGCCCGATCGTCGAGGTCGCCGCCGACGACCCGCTGGCGGAGCTGGCCGGCGATGCTCCGACCAGTCTGCGCAAGCTGCGCCGGGTCCTGCTGCTGGCCGCGGAGGACGACCGCGTGCAGGGTCTCCGGGTCCGGATCGATTCGATCGGCGGCGGTTTCGCCACCGCGCAGGAGCTGCGCTCGCTGATCGGGCGGGTCGGTGCGGCCGGCAAATGGACGGCCGCGTATCTCGACACCGCGGGCGAGTTCCAGCCCGGTAACCTCATCTACTACGTGGCGTCGGCGTGCGATGAGGTTTCCCTCAATCCGCAGGGCGACGTCAATCTGGTCGGTCTGTCGTCGCGCCAGCCGTTCGTCCGCGGCACCTTCGACAAGCTCGACATCCGCTCCGAGTTTCCGGGCCGGGGCGACTACAAGACCGCTCGCTTCATGTACACGCAAACCGACTTCACCCCCGCCCACCGCGAGATGACCGAGTGGTTGCTCGATTCCCTGATGGACCAGATGGTGATCGGGATCGGCGACAGCCGGGGCATCCAGGCGGAGGAGGTGCGCAGCCTCATAGATCGTGCGCCGTTCCTCGGGGGCGAGGCCGTCGAGGCGGCCCTGGTGGACCGGCTCGAGGCCTGGGGCGCGTTCAGCGCGCGCCTCGAGGAGCGCCAACCGGACGCGGAGGTTGTGGGTGCGCGCTCCTACCTCAACCGGCGCTCGGCTCCCGGACGCGGGCCGAAGATCGCGGTGGTCACCGCCGAGGGCACGATCCTGCGCGGAGCCAGCGGCGAGAGCTTCAATCCGCTGATGGGCGGCGCCGTGATGGGCTCTGACACCATCTCGGCCGCCTTCCGCAACGTGCGCGACACCAAAGGCGTGAAAGCCGTGGTGTTCCGAATCGACTCTCCGGGCGGCAGCGCGGTGGCGTCCGAGATCATTCGCCAGGAGATGGTGCGGACGGCCGAGGAGCTGCCGGTGGTGGTGTCCATGTCCAACGTCGCCGCCTCGGGCGGATACTGGATCTCCTGCGGCGCGCAGCGAATCGTCGCCGACCCCGCGACGATGACCGGATCCATCGGCGTCTTCGCCGGCCACCTCAACACGTCCGGGTTCTGGTCCAACAAGCTCGGCGTGACCTTCGGCAAGGTCGATCGCGGCGCCAACGCCAACATCTACGGCGACCTCGAGGACTGGACCGACGCCCAGCGGGCGGTGGCGGACCGCATGCTCGATCGGATCTACGGCGACTTCATCGAGAGGGTGGCGGCGGCGCGGGGCATGACCACCGACGAGGTGGACGCCATCGGCCGTGGCCGGGTCTTCACCGGCGAGCAGGCGTGGGAGAACGGCCTGGTGGATGTGGTCGGCGGTTTCGACGAGGCGCTGGTGGAGGCCAGGAAGCTGGCGGAGATCGAGCCCCAGGCGGAGGTCCAGCTGGTCGATTTCCCGCGCAAGCTGCCGTGGTGGCAGCAGCTGGTGTCCAAGCGCTCGTCCGACCGGGTGGCGCTCGAGGCGCGACTCGAGCTGATCGAACAGTTGCTTGCGACCGGTACGGTCCCGACCCCCGGCGTCGTCTGGATGCCCCCGATCACGATCGAGTGAATTGGAATTTGGAATTCGGAATTTCCGACCCCGCCACCATGAATCCGACGACCCGGATGGGCGGGCGGCATTCCGAATTCTGAATTCACAATCCTGAATTCGAACCGTGCGCGGCATTGACAAATCGATCGATGACCTCGGACACCGGGAGGACCTCGGAGATCCCGGCGACGCTCTTGCCGGCCTGATAGAAGTCTCGATGCGACATGCCGCCGCGCTCCGCCCGCTTCAGGCGTACGGCTGATCGCAGCGAGTACAGCCCTCGCATCAGGTGCTTGGTGCGGGGGTGGGCGAGCAGCCAGCGCGCGACCGGCCCGGCGCGGGTGCCTGTGCGCTCGACGTGCGACGTCCGGATCACGCTGACGGGGACTCCGGTGATGCGGTGGGTGAGCACGATATCTGACGCGCCGGCGTCGAGAATCGCCGTTTTGTAGGGCTCGGGGGAGGTCGACTCGGTGGTCGCGATCAGGCGGGTCCCGATCTGGACGCCGTCGTAGCCGAGCTCGCGGGCGCGCCGGTAGGCCGGACCGTCGCCGACACCCCCCGCGCAGACCAGCGGCACGCCGAGGTCCCGCAGCTCGTCGAGCAGCGCCTCGGGGGAGCTTGCCCCGGCGTGGCCGCCGGCGCGGTCGTTGACCGCGATCAGGCCGTCGACGCCCGCCGCCATCGCCTTGTCGGCCCACCTGCGCTCGGTGACGTCGTGGTAGACGAGGCCTCCGACCGGGTGGACGCGTTCGACGATCCAGCGCGGGTTGCCGAGGGAGGAGACGAAGAAGCGGATGCCTTCCTCGAGCGCGATCTCCAGCCAGCCCTGCATCCGCTCCAGGTAGCGTGACGACGACTGTTCCGTCAGCACGTTCATGCCGATCGGACGGTCGGTGAGGGCGCGGATTTTCCGCACCCCTTCGCGGAAGTCGAGCTCATGGACGTAGACCAGGGTCAGCGGCTGCAGGATCCCGATCCCGCCGGCCTCCGACACCGCGGCCACCAGCTCGGGGTTCGAGCAGGGGTACATCGCACCGCCGATGATCGGGTGCTCGATCTCGAGGTCCCGCGTCAGCGGTGTGTCGGCCGAGGCCATCAGACGGGCCCGACCAGCACCTCGACGCGTGCGCGCGTGACCTCGTTGCCGTTCGCGTCGACCACCGTCACCCCCACCGGGAGCTGACCGTGATCGGGTCTCTTGGGGATCTCGCACTGCGCCTCGGCGGTCAGCGTGCCGCGAGCCTTCTTGAGGAACTCGGTGTCGACCCGCACCGGGATCATGCGGCTCCCCGGCGGCAGCGATGCGACCGCCGCCAGACTTCCGGTGAGCTCCACCAGGTTCATCATCGCCGCCGCATGGATCGAGTGCAGGTGATTGCGGACCGCCCTCCGGTCCTTCATGGCAATCGCCGCGCGGCCCGGCTCGAGGGTCTTGATCTGCGGTGCGATGGTCCCGCTGTAGGGGGCGAAGCGGCCCACGCCACGGCTGAAGAGCCAGCGGCCGAGCCCGGTCCCCTTGGCGCGATTCCATCGGGTGAGAAGTGTGGCTGCAGGGTTGCTCATATCGCCTCCTCGAGGTGCCTGCCGCCATCTTACGCGAACGCGCGACCCTGCGTTGACAGTGCCCTTCGCCCGTGGTCCCATGGATCGAGCCGCGATGCAACAGCCTCCCCGAACCCGATCCCGAGTGATCACCTGCCGCGGCGCGCGGGCGACCGAGCGGCGGCTCCTCGCCGAGCTCGACCTTCTCGCGAGGGGACCGTTGGAGGAGCAGGTCCGGCCGGTGCGGGTGGCGGTGCCTTCGAGGAGCCTGCGCCGACACCTCCTACGCGAGGTGGCGCGTCGGCGCGGGGCGGTGGTCGGCCTCGAAATCGTCACGCTGTACGGCCTCGCACTGGAGATCGTGACCCGCCGCAGCGTACCGCCGCAGCGCGCCGACGCGGGCTTCGAGCTGCTCGTTTGCCGTCACGCGGGCGAGATGCCGGTCCTGCGCGCGGGTCTCGAGGGCCTCGCGGACGGCTACGATGCCGTCGTCGCCGCGGTCCGGGACCTCCTCGACGCCGGTTTCCTGCCCGGCAACGAGGAGGGGGTGCTGGAGCGCCTGGACGACGTCGCCGGGGAGGTGGCGTCGGAGCGGGTCGAGCGCGCGCGGGCTCTGGTCCGGCTGGCGTCGGCCGCCTTCGAGGCGGGCGAGGCCGCGGGCATGACCCGATCCATGCGGGCCCTGCAGATCGCCGAGGAGGTGCTGTCGCTGAACGGTCCGGAGGTGTTGCCGACCCGCGCGCTCTTCGTCTACGGCTTTGCCGACGTGACCGGCGTGGCGGCGGATCTTCTGGTGACCCTGATCCGGACCTTCGCGGCCACCGTGCTCCTCGACCGGCCGCCGGACCCGGCCGACTCGGATCGTGAGGACACGGGCGGCGCGTACCTCAGCCGGCTGGAGGAGCGGGTCGGCCATCTCGACTCGCTCGAAGATGCCGGGGTCGACCAACCGCCGCGAGTTCGGCTGGTGGAGGCACCGGACCGGGAGGCCGAGGCCCGTTGGGCGGCGGAATCGGTCAGACAGCTCCTGGATGCGGGCGCCGAGGCCGAACGCATCGGTGTCGTGGGCCGGAGCCTGGAGGCCGCCGCCCTGCCGTTGCGCCGCCACCTGCGGCGGCTGGGCGTGCCGTTCTCGGGCGAAGGCGCGACGGTCCCGGGGGCGGGGCCGCTCCGGAGGCTGCGGCGGCTCGTCGACCTTCTCCAGCGCGGCCCGTCGTGCGAGATCGATCTCTGGCTGGAGGCCCGTTCCGAGCACGAGCGGGCCACCGAGTTGCTGCTCGGCCTGCGCGTGCTTGGCGTGTCCCGAGTGGCCGACCTCGCGGCCCTCGAGGCGGATGCCGTCACGGCGAGTGGCGTGGCGCTGCCGCTGGCCGTCGAGACCGACGATGCCGAGGCCGAGGATCTGGACTCGCCGCCGCGGCTGCCCCGCGCGGTGCTGACGGCCGCCACGGCCGAGGCCGAGAGGTTGGTGGACGTGATGCGGCGGTGGCCGGCAACGGCGACGGCGGCCGTCCATCAGCTGTGCACTCTGGACCTGCTCGAGGCGCTTGCCTGGCTTCCGACGATGCCGGCAGCGCGCGCGGTGCGCGAGTCCGCGGCGGCGTTGCACGCGGAGTTTCCGGCTGACTTCGAGGTCGCGGCCGACGAGTGGCGCAAGCTGCTCGGCGGCCGCCTCGAAGGCGCCGGCGATGTGGCGATCGGAGGCCGGGGCGCCGGGGTACAGGTGCTCACGGTGATGGAATCGCGTGCCCGGACCTTCGAACACCTGTTCGTCGTCGGCGCCAATCGCGGCATTTTCCCCCGCGTCGTCAACGAGGACCCGATGCTGGCGGAGGCGGTGCGCGCCCGTCTCGCGTCGGACGTGCTTCCGGAGATGCCGGTCAAGGGCCGCGGCGCCGACGAGGAGCGCTACCTGTTCGCGCAGCTCATGTCGAGCGCTCCGGACGTGGCCGTCTCGTGGCACGCCTTCGGATTGAACGGGACCATGACCCCTTCGCCCTTCGTGGACCGCTTGCGATCGGCCGCGGTCGGCGACGAGGTCGGGCCGGTCCCGCCGCTGTGGTCGCTGGCAGGTTGCGAGCAACGAGCACGGACCGCGTACGAGCTGGTGGTCGGCTTGGCGGCCGGCGGCGCGTCCGCCGACCTGGCGCCGATGTTGGCGGCGGCGGTCGAGGAGGGACGGGAGGACGCGTCGGCGGCGTGGATGCGCGTGGCGCCCGAGGCCGTGTCCGCAGCACGGCTGGACGTTCTCAGCGCCGTCGAGAGGTCGCCGACAGCCGCCGACCCGCTGCCGTGGTTCGGGCTCACCGGTGCCGAGCCCGCGGACGACAGGCCGCTGTGGGTCACTCACGCGGAGGCAATCGCCACGTGTCCGTGGCGGGCGTTCGTCGAGCGGCGGCTGCGGGTGCTGCCGATGCCCGATCCGCTGCTCGGCCTGCCTGGAATCGAGGGGCCCCTGGTGGGGCGCGTGGTCCACGAGGTGCTGGACGCGGTGGCGGCGGATTCGGTGGCGCGTGAAGGCCTGCTCGAGGAGGCCGCCGATCGGGTGCCGGCGTCGATCGCGTGGCCCGCGGCGGACGCCCTCGATGGGCTCGTCGCCGCGGCATCGACCCGGGTCGCCACCAGGGCCGGTCTCGCTCCGGTGGGTATGGCGCCGTTGTTGGCGGCGAGAGCGCGCGAGCTGCTTGAGGTGGCGCGGAGCCTGGAGTGGGAGCGCGGACCGGTCGGCGGGGTGGTCGGCACCGAGATGGAGGGCACTGCAGAGGTCGCCGGCCGGCCGGGCCGGCTGGCCTTTCGCGCTGATCGCGTGGATCGCCGCGGGAATGGGCTGGAGCTCGTGGACTACAAGACCGGCGCGCCGTTGTCCGACGCCAAGGGCGAGGCGAAGCGGCGTGAACATCTGCAGATGAAGGTGGCGCGCGGCCGGGTTCTCCAGGCCGCGGCCTACGCGTGCGCCGAGGGCGTCGGCCGGGCGCGGGGCCGCTACCTCTACCTCAAACCGCACGAGGAGTGGAGTGACGAGGTCCGCGAGGTGGTGGTGGACGGCAGCGACGACGAGCTGCGCGGCGTCTTCTCGGCCGCCGTAGCCACCATCGCCGAGGCGAACGCGCGCGGGGTCGCGTTCCCGCGCGTGGAGGAGGCGGACGGCCGCACCGCGGCCCACTGCCAGTACTGCGCTGTGGCCGAGGCCTGCCGGCGCGACGACTCACGCTTCCGGCTTGGGTTGGTGGCGTGGATGAACCGCAGCGTCGAGGGTGTGCGGGACGGCGGCGCAGCGGCCGCGCGCGAGCTGTGGTGGCTGGGCTTCAAGCGGCCCGGAGACGGCACGTGAGCGGCGCGGAAGACCGGCTGCGAGCCGACGCCGAGGACCGCCGACGGGCGCAGAGCGAGTTCGAGCGTCCGGTCGTGGTGGTGGCCGGCGCAGGCACCGGCAAGACCGCGCTGTTGGTGGCGCGAGCGGTGGCCTGGTGCGTGGGGCCTGGCTGGGAGCGCCACGGCCG
>CAZSTH010000119.1:0-11136 GCA_964609835.1 uncultured Thermoanaerobaculia bacterium | reverse complement strand
GCCATTGGCGTCTCCTTTGTACGTGCGGTTATTATAGCCGCAAGATTTGCGGATGCAAGCCCAATGGACCTTCACTCACCACAGCAGTGTCGTGCGCCCTCCATCAGGCCGTTCTTGACCGTTGATGAGCTGTCGATTAGACTGGCGGGCAGGACGGCGACGTGGCCAAGTGGTAAGGCAGGGGCCTGCAAAGCCCTCATCCCCCGGTTCGAATCCGGGCGTCGCCTCCACCGCAATTCCCGGCCCTCGGCACCCCGACAGTCAGCGAGTCACGCGATACATGAGGTGTGTGCCGAGGGCCGGGAATTGCGAGAGTAGCAACCGTTCTCGAGATTTCTGTTGCCTGCCCAGCCCGCACGGTTCATGAGGTTTCGTCACCAGGATGACGAGGTGCGGTGCGTGGCCGGGTTGTCGACCTGTGAAAACGCCGCTGAGTGCGGTACATCGTCGGCCGCAGCAGACCGCTCATGAAGAATGCGGGTCAAGATCGGTTCGGCCCTCGATCTTCGCGCCATCAGGAACGCTGGCCTTGCCGAACGCCACCACCTCCCCGACGCCGCGGGCGGTAATGTCGGCGCCAAACGTGACGTCGCCCTTGACCGTCAGGCGGTCGCAGTGGAGGAGCGACGGTGGTCCGCAGGGGAAGCGGGCCTCGAAGTCGTCGATGACCTTGTAGAAGCGGTCGTCGAGGTCGATGACCGGTGGGGCGTTGCGGTCCGGGTGAAGCACGATCCGCCATTCGTCGGTCAGGCGGTAGGCGTCGGAGCGGACGCCGAGGAGGTCGTTGGTGTTCTTGACCGGCGAAAAGCGCCGCCGCGGCACCCGCACCGCGGTGGCGTTGTCGAACAGCGAGATGGCGGCGCCCATGGCGGTCTCGAGCTGGATCACCTGCGTGGTCGACGGGTCGCGGGGGTCGAGGGTCTTGCGGTTGACGATCGTCGGCAGCGGCAGATAGCCGCCGCGCTTCTTCAGCAGCTCGGCCAGCGCCGGCAGCCGCAGCCACAGGTTGTTGGTGTTGAAGTAGCGATAGAACTCCACGTCCTGGAAGGCCTCAGAGTCCTCGTCCGGGCACTGGGCCGACTCGCGCAGCGCCAGCCGGCCGTCAGCCAGCCGGCAGAGGTGGCCGCCCTTGCGGTCGGCGGCAGTGCGGTCGGCGGCCTCGAGCATGAAGTCGAAGCCGTGCTCCACCATGTGGCCGAGCAGGGCCGGGTCGAGCACTGCGCCGAGGTTGTCGGCGTTGGAGACGAAGGCGTACTCGATGCCGCGGTCCAACAGCTCGCCGAGCACGCCCGTGCCCGCGATCGCGGTGTAGAGATCGCCGTGGCCCGGCGGGCACCACTCGAGGTCCGGATCGGACGCGCTCGAGGCCGGCCGCAGCGAGTCGGCAAAGAGCCTGGGCACCTTGTTCTGCACGAAGCCGGAGGGCAGGCCGGGCACAGCGAGGTCAGGGTAGCGTGCGAGAGTCTGCTCGCTGTCGGCCGCGGTGCGGAAGCTGTTCATGAGCAGCAGCGGCGTGCTGCCGCCCGCGCGCCGGCGCAGCGACAGGATCTGACGGGCGATGAGGTCGAGAAAGCTGTGACCGTCGCGGACCTCGAGCAGCGACTTGGCGCGGTCGAGGCCCATGCTGGTGCCGAGGCCGCCGTTGAGCTTGATGACGGCCGTTCTCGAGAAAGCGTCGACCCCGGCCGCGCGGCGGGCTACGAGGCCTTCGGCGTCCGCCAGTCCCGCGACCGGCTCGATGTCATTCTCGCTCAATAGGCCGTCGCCTCCCCCCAGCAGGGTGTCGAAGTGGGAGAGGAACGAGGAGATCGCGGCCTCGGGGACCCCGGCGGCACGCATGCGGTCGGAGATTTCACGGCGAGCGGCGTCGTCATGGGGCATCGATGGTCCCTCCCGTCCAGGTTGCTGTCATAATAGTAAGGTGAACGCCCTTCGAACCGTGCTCGCTGTGGTGGCGGTCCTGATGCCGCTCCCGGTCCTCGCCAATGGATCCGTGGCCGCTGCCGGGAAGTCGCCGGTTCTGTCGGCAACCGAGCTCCGGAGCATAGTGGCCGAGATCAGCCGCGAGCACGGCGTCGATCCCAAGCTCGTCGACTCGCTGGTGCGCGTGGAGTCCGCCTACAACCCGCAAGCGGTCAGCCACAAGGGCGCCATGGGCCTGATGCAGCTGATGCCGGACACCGCGCGGCGGCTCAGTGTCGGAAACCCCTTCGATCCGGAGGCCAACGTTCGCGCCGGCGTGCGCGAGTTCTCGCGGTTGATCGAGCGCTACTCCGGCGACCTCCAGCTCGCGCTCGCCGCCTACAACGCGGGCGAGGGGGCGGTGGCGCGCTACCGTGGCATCCCTCCATACTCGGAGACCCGCAACTACGTGTCCAAGATCATGACGCTGTACACCGGCAGGCCCTACCGGGTCGCCGGGACCCGGCTGGCGGTTTCGGTGCGCATGACCCGCGGCGTCGACGGTTCGACCGTCATCACCAACGTCGCCTCGAGCACCGGTGCGCCCGCGCTCGGGGACGGCCCGCTGCGGGGGGGATTCGGCAGCCGGGAATAGCGTACAATCAGGCACCGGTTGCGATGGGCGCGTCACCGCATCCGAGCCAAACGACATGATCAGATACCTGCCGAGAGCCTGTCCCTGCGTGATCCTCCTGCTCCCGATCGTCGCGCTTTCGGGTTGTTCGTCGATGGTGTCGTCGGCCACCGCCGGCCTCGCCGAGAGCCTGACCGCGGCGGTCCTCGACCAGAACGATCCCGAAACGGTCCGCCAGGGCGCGCCGGCCTACCTGCTGCTGATCGATGGGCTGATCGCGGACGACCCCCGCAACCTCGAGCTGTTGCTCGCGGGCGCGTCGTTGTACTCGAGTTACGCCGCGGCATTCGTCGACGAGCCGGAGCGGGCGTCGCGGCTCGCGCGCAAGGGCCGCGACTACGGCTGGCGGGCACTGTGCCGCGCCGAACGCACGGCGTGCGGAGCCTGGGAGGCGTCGTACGGCGATTTCGAGGCCGTGATCCGAGACATTGGCAGCGATAAGGTCGATGCGCTATACGCCTCGGCGGCGGCCTGGGCGAGCTGGATCCAGGCCAACCGCGGTGACTGGAAAGCGGTCGGCGACAAGGCGCGGGTCGATCTCATGATGCGGCGGGTGGTGGACCTCGACCCTGGCTACGAGCGTGGCGCGGCCCACATGTATCTCGGAATTCTCGAGACGCTGCTGCCGAAGAGCATGGGGGGCCGTCCGGAGCGTGGTCGCGAGCACTTCGAACGGGTGATCGAGCTGTCGCGCGGCCGCAACTTGATGGCCAAGGTCGAGATTGCCGATGCCTATGCGCGGCTGGTCTTCGACCGCGAGCTCCACGACCGCCTGTGCCGGGAGGTCGTCGATGCCGAACCGTCCGAGCCGGGCCTGACTCTCATCAACACCCTCGCGCAGGAGCGGGCCCGGCGACTGCTCGAGTCATCGGAAGAGTACTTCGGAGAATGAGACGAATGGCACGACACCGGGTGATCTCCACCGGCCTGCTGATGACGCTGCTGCTCGCCACCGCTGTGATCGCGGAGGGTGAGCGCCTGAAGATCGCGACCATGGCGCCCGACGGTTCGCTGTGGATGAACGAGCTCGAGCGAGCTGCCGATGCCATCGCCGAGCGGACCGACAACCGGGTCAGCTTCCGCTTCTACCCGGGCGGCACGATGGGGGGCGACCAGGCGGTGCTGCGCAAGATCCGTATCGGGCAGCTCCACGGTGGGGTGTTCCTCGCCGGCGGCCTGGCGGAGGTGGAGCCGAATTTCGAGCTCCTCAATCTGCCGCTGCTCTTTCGATCCTACGACGAGGTCGACTACGTGCGTGAGCGGATGGACGACGACCTGATCGACCGGCTGGCCGGTCGCGGCCTCGTGGCGTTCGGTCTGACCGAGACCGGTTTCACCTACCTCCTGTCGGCGAAGCCCACTCGCACCTTCGACGAGCTCGCGGGTCGCAAGGCGTGGATTCCGCAGGGCGACCAGATCTCGGTCGCGATCGTCGACGCCGCCGGCCTGTCTCCGGTGCCGTTGCCGATTTCCGACGTCCTGACGGGTCTGCAGACGGGATTGATCGATTCCGTGGCGGCGCCCCCGGTGGCGGCCCTTGCGCTGCAGTGGTTCACCAAGGCCCCGTACTTCACGGACCTGCCGATCACCTATGTCTTCGGAGCGCTCGCCATCAGCTCGAAGGCCTTCGATCGGTTGTCCGAGCCTGATCAGGCGATCGTGCGTGCGGAGCTCATCGAGGCCATCGCGCGCCTCGACCGGAGGTCGCGAGCCGACAACCGGGAGGCGAGGCAGGCCCTAGCGGACCAGGGTGTGAGCTTCGTCGACCCGACTGACGAGGCGCGTGAGCGGTGGCGGGAGATCGCCGAAGCGGCGAGGGAGAGGCTGATCGCGGAACGCGGCTTCGACCAAGCACTCGTTGCCCAGGCGGAGCGCCTGCTGGAAGAGTACCGCGCGCGAGCGGCTGCGGCGAAGGACGGCGAATGACCGCGCCGGCGAGGCGGAGCGTCAAAGGTGGCTGAACGGATGACTCTGTTTGCACGCCTGCTGCGAGTGGCGGCGCTGCTGGAGGACGCCCTGCTGGTGCTTCTCCTGGTCGCCATGGTGGCAGTCGCCGGGACCCAGATCTTGCTCCGCAACCTGTTCGACGGCGCGCTGCTGTGGGCCGACCCGTTGCTGCGGGTGTCGGTGCTGTGGGTCGGCATGATCGGTGCGATGGTGGCGACCCGCCACGACAAGCAGATCTCGGTCGATGTGCTGTCGCGGTTCCTGCCGCCCCACTGGGAAGCCCGGGTGCGAGTGGTGACCGACCTGTTCACGGCCTCGGTGTCGGCGGTCGTCGCGTGGAGCGCCCTCAGGCTGGTGCTCGAGGACCGGGCCGCGGGCGGCATGACCATCGGTCCGGTGCCGGTCTGGATCTGCGAGACGATCGTGCCGGTAGCTTTTGCGAGCATCGCGCTCCGGTACTTGCTGTACGCCGTCCGCCACGCCAGGCAGAGCGCGCTGCGGCTGGAGCTACCGTGATCCTGGTCGGCATCGCGCTGATCCTGCTCGCGGTGCTCGGCGCACCGCTGTTCGCCGTGATCGCCGCCGGTGCTCTCATCGGCTTCGCGCGCGCCGACATCGACCTCATGGTCGTGCCGATGGAGATCTTCCGGGTGTCCGAGATCCCGGTCCTCATCGCCATCCCGCTGTTCACCTTCGCGGGCTACCTCCTCGGCGAGAGCCGCGCTCCGCAGCGGCTGGTGAGGGTGTCCAACGTCCTGTTCGGCTGGCTGCCCGGCGGCCTTGCCGTGGTGGCGCTCGTCGTGTGCTCGCTGTTCACCGCGTTCACGGGGGCATCGGGCGTGACGATCATCGCCATGGGCGCGCTGCTGTTCCCCGCCCTTGCCACCGCCGGCTACCGCGAGCAGTTCAACCTCGGCCTGATCACCACCTCCGGCAGCCTCGGCCTGCTGTTCGCCCCCTCGCTGCCGCTGATCCTCTACGGCGTGATCGCCGAGCAGTCGGTGGACGATCTCTTCGTGGCCGGGATCCTCCCGGGCCTGCTGATGATCGTCCTGCTGTCGGTCTACTGCATGCGCGAGGGGACCTTCGTGCGCGCCCGGACCGAACGCCAACGGATCGACCGGCGCGAGGCGCTGGCCGCCATCCGCGAGTCGATCTGGGAGATCCCGCTGCCGGTGCTCGTGCTCGGCGGGGTCTACGGCGGGCTTTTTGCCGTCTCGGAAGCGGCGGTCGTGACCCTGGTCTACGTCTTCGTGGTCGAGGTCCTGATCTACCGCGACATTCCGCTGAGACGGGTGCCGCAGGTCATGCGGGACTCGATGGTCCTGGTCGGTGGCATCCTTATCATCCTTGGGGTGTCTTTGGCCTCGACCAACCTGATGATCGATCAGCAGGTGCCGTCGCACCTCTTCGAGTGGATCACCTCGCACATTTCCTCCAAGCTCAGCTTCCTCATCCTCCTCAACCTCTTCCTGCTCGCGCTCGGGATGATGCTCGACATCTTCTCTGCGCTGGTGTTGGTGGTGCCGTTGATCCTGCCGATCGCGGCCGGCTACGGCATCGACCCGATCCACCTCGGCATGATCTTTCTGGCCAACATGCAGATCGGCTACTGCACACCGCCGGTGGGCATGAACCTGTTCATTGCCAGCTACCGCTTCGAACGTCCGGTCGTGCTGCTCTACCGCGCGGCGGTCCCGTTCCTGGTGATCCTGCTGGTCACGGTGCTGATCATCACCTACTGGCCGTGGCTGTCGTTGGCGCTGGTCAGGTGAGAGGGCATCGCCGGCTCTGGTCCGCCGCCGCCTGTGCCGTGCTGGCCGCGGTCATGGCGCAGGCGTGCGCCTCGTGGTCGCCGACCGAGGTTCCGCCGCACAAGGCCGTGCGTCCGGTGCCGCAGCGCGGCTGGCCGCTGCTGGCCGACGACCTGCCTGTGAACGGTCTGCTCGACGCCTGCGACGACGCGCTCGACTACCTCGACCGAGTGCCCGCCGGCCGGCTCTTCCGGTTCGGCCGCGAGCAACGCACGGCGGCCGAGCTGGCGGCGGGGATGCGGCGGTTCCGAGAGATCGTGCGCGAGGTTGAGGATCCGGTGGAGAGGACCCGGCTCCTGGAGGGCGAGTTCCTGCTCCTCCGCTCTGTCGGTCGCGACCGCCGCGGCAAGGTCCTGTTCACGGGCTACTACGAGCCGCTGTTGGAGGCCCGCCGCGAGCGCGAGCCGCCGTTCGTCCACCCGGTGTACGGCGTGCCCGACGACCTCGTGACCGTCGATCCGAGCGTCTTCGGCATCGATGCGGGGTGGAAGCTGGTGGGTCGGGTGGAGGGTCGCGAGCTGCGGCCCTACCCCGAACGCCGCCAGATCGACTTCGAAGACGGGCTCCGCGCTCCGGCTGAAGCCCTCGGGTATCTCGCCGACCCGGTCGACCTCTTCTTCCTGCAGGTCCAGGGTTCGGGAACCCTGCTCTTCGAGGACGGCTCGCGACTGCGGGCCGGTTACGCGGTCTCGAATGGCCGGCCCTACCGGTCGATCGGCCGACTCTTGATCGACGATGGCCTGGTGGAGCGGAGTCGGATGTCGATGCAGGCGATCCGGGCGTATCTCCACGATCACCCGGAGGACCGGGTGCGGGTGCTGTCGCACAACCCATCCTACGTTTTCTTCAGGCCTCTCGAGGCGTCGGACGGGCCGCTCGGCTGCTATGGCGTGCCGGTGACTCCGGGGCGGTCCATCGCCACCGACCGCGGCCTGTTTCCTGCGCCGGTGGTGGCCTGGATCGAGGGTGCGATACCGGACGAGCACGGGTCACGCCGGCCCTTCGCGCGGTTCGCGGTCAACCTCGACACCGGTGGGGCGATCCGGGGGCCGGGCAGGGTCGATCTCTTCATCGGTGCCGGGCCCGGCGCCGGCGAGGTGGCGGGACGGATGCAGGACGAGGGTCGGCTCTACCTTCTGTTGCCGAGAGCGATCTGACGCTCGATGTGGCTGATGAGGCGGCCCTCGCTGTCGCCCTGGAACGAGGTGAAACGTGCCCCGATGCCCTCGAGGCCTTCGCGCATCGGGTTGGTCTGGCGGACCACGTCGGCGGTGCCTTCCACCAGGCCGCCGCCCGGGAGCCGGAACAGGAACTCGAACGAGCGCCCGGGGCCTATGGCTTGCGCGCCCTGCAGGAGCGCGCCGGAGACCGAGACGTTGACGGTCTGGAAGATGTTTCTGTTCCCGGGGTTCTGGACCTCCACTGCGGCGTGCAGCAGCACTCTCATGAAGACCCGCGGCGCGATCTCGAGGAGGTCGCCGACCGCGCGCCACAGTCGTGCGTCGCTCCAGTCGCTGCAGATGGCGCGGTTCGCCCCGCTGTCGATCAGCTGCTGCGCCTCGTCGAGCTGCGATGGCTCCGACAGCAGGAGGAGCCCTGCGCCGTGGCAGGCAGACCCCTCGTTGCGGATCGTCGTCAGCAGGTCGTCGATCGAGATCTGGTCCATCGGGTAGGGAACGACCACGAGTTCGAATGCCGTGCTCAATACGAGGTCGATGAGAAACGGCGACGGTTCAACCGTGTGGACGTTGAAGTCGGCCCGACGCAACATCGGTGCGACGCGGTCGAGATCGCGGTCACGAGCGCCCACGACCAGCACGTGTTGTCGCGTGTCGGCCATCACTCCATCATAACCCTTATCGCCGCAATCGTCTGTAGGGCGTCGTGTTAGGATGCCGCGGGGCCGCGCGTGGCGGCCGCGGTTCGGCTGCCGGCGGCACGCGCCAAGCGAGGGGGATCATGGAAGGTGGAAGCCAAACGCCGACATCGGCCGCCCGATCGCGGCCGGTGGTGACCGGTGTCGTCACCTCCTTCAACGAAGAGCACAACATCGCCGCGTGTATCGAGTCGATGTCGTGGTGTGACGAGATTGTCGTCGTCGATTCGTTCTCCACCGACCGCACGCCGGAGATCGCGCGAAGCTACGACAAGGTGAGGTTCCTACAACGTGAGTACTTCGGCGCGGGCGCTCAGAAGAACTGGGCGCTGCAGCACGTCAGCGGCGAGTGGGTCTTCCTGCTCGACTCGGACGAACGCTGCACCCCAGCTTTGCAGCGTGAGCTGGAGGCTCTGCTCGAAGTGGGCCCCGAGCACGATGCCTACATGATGAACCGCGACGTCTACATCCTCGGCCGGAGGATCAGATTCTCCGGTTGGCAGCACGACCGGGTCGCACGCCTGTTCCGGACCGGCACCGCCTTCTACGAGAACCGCCGCGTCCACTCAATCCTGCGCACCTCCGGCGAGGCGCCGATCCTCGAGAGCTCGATCACCCACTATATGGTCGATCGCAGCTTCGACGAGTACGCCTTTCGGCTCGCGAAGTACGGATACTGGAACGCCGCGCAGTGCTGGCGCGACGGGATCCGGACCTCGGCCGCCGAGGTGTTGGTGCGACCTGCCTGGCGGTTCTTCCGCACCTACATCCTGCAGCTCGGCATCCTCGACGGCGCGATGGGGATCGTCTTCTGCATGCTGCAGGCGTACAGCACGTACATGAAGTTCGCGATCCTGTGGGGCTGGCAGGTCAACCAGGAGCGTGGCGTTTCGCCGGTGCTGCCGGAGTTCGACGACGAAGAGAGCACCTGGAAGGGGCTCGAGGAGCTGCCGGACGAGAAGGGCGATTCCTGAAGATCAACCCGCCCGTTCGGCCGCCACGATGCCGGCGAAGAGCGAGAACACGGCGAGAGTCATGGGCTTCGAGAAGAAAGGCTCGGCGATGAACCCGACCAGGAACACCGCCGCGGTCACGACCGCGGCGGCTCCGAACTCGGGCCTCCCGGGGCGCACCTGAACGAGCTCCCAGAACACCCATCCCAGCGCCAGAAATCCGGCCAGCCCGAGCTCGACCGCGGTCTGCAGGTACTGGCTGTGGAGATGGGGGTACCAGGAGACCGCGAACTCCATCTCCGGGCGATGAGCCCGCAGCCGCTCACGGAACGCGGGCACGGCGCCGCCGACACCGGTACCGAGGAAGGGGCGTTGGGCCATCAACTCGAGTGCCACCTTGGTGGCTGCCACGCGGCCGCCGACGGAGCTGTCGTAGGTGTCGCCGGCGACCGCGGCTGCCAGCTCCGTACCGGCGGTCGCGGAGCGCTCACGGAGACGAGGTGAAGCGAGCCAGACCGTTGCCAGCACGACAGCGGCCGCGACCGCGACCGCGGCGGTGGCCTTCACGGAACGCCCACGCGACCAGTGGGCGGCGAGCACGAGCAGGCCGATGACGAAAGCGAGGTGCCCGCTGCGCCCGATGTTCACGAACAATGCCCCGGTCGTGAGCAGCCAGCTCGTGGCCCATAACCACCTCCCGCGGTGGCTTCCAGTGCCGTACAGGAGCTGTATCGCCGCCATCAACGACGCCATGGCGAGCATGAGGCTGAAGTCGATGTGGTGCATGACGGGCGACGGGTTTCCGGCATGCCCTCGCCCGATGTTCCACTTCGCGGCCGCGATCGACAGCGAGAGCGCGGCGGCGACCGTGGCCGTGGCCGCGAAGACGGCCACCGCGGGTCGCCGGAACGCTCGCGGAAGTGCGGTCGCCAAGATGGGGACCAGCAGCAGGTACCAGGTGGTGCCCATCTCCCGCAGCCCCTCCCAGCGATGCGCCGACCACGCCACCGACACCAGATGCAAGGCGAGCAGGGCGATCGCGGCAGTCGCGAGGCGGCTGCCTCGCACGGCGGTCAGACGGTCACGAAGCCCGCGACCGGCAGACCAGACGAGTGCAACCAGCACCGCGGCGATTCCGACCCACGGGCGGTAGATCGGCAGCGACGCGGCCAGAACCAGGGTCAGCCAGCCGATCGACTGCCGGACGTCGGGGCCGGGTGCGGCTCGAAGTGGCTTCGGCATGGTTTCGATCAGGAGGCGGATCATAACAGAGCGGGCCGTGGATCACGGCCTGCACGACCGGTGGTGTCGAGGCTGCCGGCTGCGCCTTCAGGCCTCGGCAACGACCCCGCTCTGCTTCTTGAGCTCGGCGCGGACCTCGGTCATGTCGAGGTCGCGGATCTTGCCGATCAGCTCGTCGAGCGCCTCGGCCGGCAGCATCCCGGGTTGGCTGTAGACACCGATTCCGTCGCGGAAGACCACCAGCGTCGGGATCGATCGAATCTGGAACATCGCCGCCAGCTCGGCCTGCTCCTCGGTGTTGCAGGAAGCAAAGTGAATGTCATGGTGGGTTTCGGATGCTGCCTCGAACACCGGCTTGAAGGCCATGCACGGGCCGCACCACGAGGCCCAGAAGTCGATGATGACGAATTCTTTGTTCGTGATGGTTTCCTCGATGGTGTCGTATGTCAGCTCGTGAACGGGCATTGAAATCTCCTTCAAATAAAATTTCTACATGACTATACACGCATAATTTAACACCTCTCCACGATGTGTCAACATCAGTTGACGGCCGTTCACGGACGGCGTCCGGATTCTGCGGCCACGGTCCGCGACCGGGGCCGCGATCCGTGACCGGGGCCGCGACCGCGATCCGCGACCGTGATCCGTGACCGTGATCCGCGACCGTGGGCCGCGACCGGGACCGCGACCGCGACCGCGACCGGGACC
>CAZSTH010000118.1:0-11212 GCA_964609835.1 uncultured Thermoanaerobaculia bacterium | reverse complement strand
ACGGTCGCGGATCGCGGACGCGGTCGACGGTGACGGTCGGCTGACGATGGACGCGGGAGGTAGAATGTCGACGGGAGGCGAGATGAGCGACGACAAGAGGACGCCTGCGGCGGGGCCGCGGCTGACAATGGACGCGGCGACCGGACTCGGCCGCTACGCCAACTTCGTCAGCATCGCCCACAACTACTCGGAGGTGGTGCTCGATTTCGGGCGCACCCTGCCGGGGCGAGAGGACATCCCGGTGGTGTCACGGGTGGTCATGAACCCGTTCCAGGCCAAGCAGCTGCTGCGCGCGCTGACGCACAACATCCAGCTCTATGAGAACAAGTTCGGCGCGATCCAGGATCCCCCGAAGGGCGAGGACCTGGTGCCCGAGGGGGCGAACTGAACCCTCTTTCAGCAGGCGCGCCGGCTGAAAGAGGGAAGGGAGCAGGGCGCGGCTCGCGCCGCGCCCTGCGGGTGAGTTTCTACCTACGCTAGTCTTCCAGCTTCAAGATCACGAAGCGGTAGACGTCGGCTCGCGCAATGTAAACGTAGAGGCGCAGGTAGCCGCCGGGCTCGATCTCCGCGACCACAGCCCGGAGGCCGGCCGGATCCGAGATCGCCTCGCCGTTGGCTTCGGTAATGACGAATCCCGGCTGCATACCCGCCTCGCTCGCCGGCGACAACGGTCGCACCCGGGTCACGACCACGCCCGCGACATCGTCACCGATCCGGTACATCTGGCGGGCCCCGGGGTTCAGCGCGCCGGCGGTGAAGCCCACGCGCTCGAACACATCGCCCTCCTCGTCGTCGCGATCCTCCGGAACCGGGGAACCGCCCTCCGTCTCGCGCTCCTCGAGGGTCACCTCGAGGGACATTTGCTTGCCGTTGCGGACGATGCCGAGGTCGACCTCGGTGCCGGGCGGCATCGACGAGATGGTGTCGATCAGCTGGCGGGTGTTCTCGACCGGCTCACCGTCCACGGACACGATGACGTCGCCGTGCCTGACCCCGGCCTTGGCGGCCGCACGGCCCTCGACAACGGACTCCACCAGCGCGCCGTTGCTCGAGTCGAGCCCGAAGGCCTCCGCCTCCTCGCGGCTGAGGTTGTTGATGGCCACCCCGAGATAGCCGCGTACCACCCGCCCGCGCTCGCGCAGCTGGGGCAGGATGCGGCGCGCCACGTCGACCGGGACCGCGAAGCCGATGTTCTGGCCGGCGGCATTGATGGCGGTGTTGATGCCGATCACGTTGCCGTAGAGGTCGACCAGCGGCCCGCCGGAGTTCCCGAAGTTGATGGCGGCATCGGTCTGGATGAAGTTCTCGAACGAGGTCGTCTCGGCCGACAGCCCGAGGGCGCGGCCCTTGGCCGAGACCACGCCGACCGTCACGGTGTGCTCCATGTTGAGGGGGTTGCCGACCGCCATCACCCACTGGCCCACCCGCACGGTCTTCGAGTTCCCGAGAGCCAGCGGGGCCAACTCACGATCGAGGTCCGTAATCTTGATCAACGCGATGTCGGTCGCAGGATCGATGCCCACCACCTCGGCGTCATAGACCTCCTCGTCCGCCAGCCGCACCTGGATGCGGTCGGCATTTTCGATGACGTGGTGGTTGGTGAGGATCTCGCCGCTCTCACTGATGATGAAGCCGGAGCCGGACGAGCGCTCCACCCGCGGCTCGGGTTCGGCGCCGTCATCGCCACGCGGGCCGAAGAAGAAGTGGAACGGATCGTTGGGCATGCCTCGCCGGCGCTCCGACGGATCCCGGACCTCGGCGGAGAAGACCGACACCACCGAAGGCACGACCGCGTCGGCCAGCTCGGCAAAATCGGGCAGGGGCATGCCGTCGCTGCTCGCCGCCGGCACCGGATCCTGCAGCACGGCGTCCACCTCGCGGGTCAAATCGAGGCCGCCGGAGAGAATCATGCCGAAGAGAATCGCGGCCACAACGACCGCCGCCAGCGAAAAGATTTTCTGCGCTTCGTTCTTCATTGGAAAACCTCCGAGAGAGCGGCGAGCCTTAGCCGCTGCCGCCACCCGCTGTGTAACAGCAAGATCCTTGCCAGAGTTCCCGAAGCCTCGAATTCCTGGACCGAGGCCCTTCAGGAGCTTGCACAACGCTCACGTGCAGCATAGACCATCCGTTCTCACCGACCGAATCGACGCCCGACCGGCGACGGAGACTGCCAGACTGGCACGGTGGCCGGAAACCCGAATCCGCGCCCGGTTTCTCTTCCCCGTTTTCGAGCTGCTCGCGCCCGAGGCGCAAGCAGCTCGAAAACGGGGATCAGTCCGCGATCCGTATCTGGTCCTTCCCGTCCTCCTTGCCCCGGTACATGGCGAGGTCGGCGGCGCGCAGGAGCAGGTTCTTCTTGAGGTCGGTGGTGCCCTGCCGCGGCACGTGGTGGGGGTAGACGGCGACGCCGATCGAGCTGGTCAGGGGCTGGGGCCAGTAGACCGGACGCTCGGCCCACGAGAACGAGCCCTGCAGGAAACGGGTCGACGCGAGCTCGTCCTGGATCGCGGAGGCCACCTCGCACGCCATCTCGAGATCGTGGTCGGGCAGGATGATCACGAACTCGTCGCCGCCGTAGCGGGCGATGGTGGCGTCCTCGGCGGTGACCGCACGCTCCAGGAGGAAGCCGAACTCCTTGAGCACCTGCGACCCCGCGAGGTGGCCGTGGGTGTCGTTGACGCTCTTGAAGTTGTCGATGTCGAGGAAGAGCAGCGCCAGCGTCGATCGCGTGACATCAGCCCGGATCAGCTCCTCGCTCAGCCGGTGGTGGAAGAAGCGGTCGTTGTAGAGGCCGGTGAGATCGTCGCGGCGCGCCATCTCGTTGGCGCGCTGGGCATCGAGCAGGTTCTCGATCGCGATCGAGGTGTAGCGGGCGAAGATCTCGAGCATCCGCATGTCGCGCTCGGAGTACGGCTTGCCGTCGGAGCGGTTGATCAGCTCGAGCACGCCGCAGACAGCGCGCTCGATGCGCACCGGCACCGCCACCACCCCGGAGGTCTCGAACAGGCTTTCGTTGTCGAACTTGGAGTAGAAGTTGGGGTCGTTCTTCGGGTCGGCCATCATGTAGGGCTCGCCGGTGCGGTAGACGTGGCCGACGACGCCGCGGTCGGCCGGCACGCTCTTGCCGATCAGGCTCACGCCGGACGGCCCGAAGGCGGCGACGAAGTAGAGCATGATCTCGGACGGGGTCTCGCCCCGGTCCACCGGCCGGTCCATCAGGATCGAGCCCGCCGTCGACGGCACGAAGTCGTTGGCCTTGCGGAGGATCTCGCCGAGGAATGAGGGCAGCTGCAGCTGCGACACCGGGAAGGCGGAGTACCGCTTGCGGTCGAGAAAGGGCTCGAGATCGCCGAGGGGCAGGCTGTAGACCTCTGGTGGGCCCATCCAGTCATCGTATCACGCACGACGCATCAGGCCGCGCAGGCGCTCCTCGAGATCGACCACGGTCTCGCTGTGGTCGGCCCGCCCGGGAGCGAACCTGACCGCCTCGAGCTCGCGGCGAAGGGAGCGCATCTCTCCCTCGAGGGCCGCACCCCGGGGCCCGGCACGGGCGTCGAGCCACCAGCGCTCGAGCGCGATCTGAAGCTGTCGCGCCCGCTCCGCGGGGCTCTCGCCGGCGGCCTTCGGCGGCAGCGGCGGGCGGCGGCGGCGACCGACGAGCCACGGCACCATTGCCCCGACCGCAGCTCCGACGACCAGAGCGATGATGACCAGGTTCCAGGGGGAGGTGGGCCGGGCGGGCTCGACCGACGACGACGCCGGTACGGCGTCGTCCGCGGCCGCCACCACGCCCTGCGGAGGCGGCGTCGGGCCGGGGGTCGGCTCCGGCGCGGCGACAGTCAACCGCAGCGGCCCCAGAGAGTGGCTCCGATAGCGGCGCGAGGACGGGTCGAAGACCGTCAGCTCCACCGGTTCGAGCTCGATCTCGCCCGCCGCGCGGGGCACCAGCGTGGTCCTCCAGACGCGGCGGCCATGGACCCCCGAGGCGTCGACCACGGTCTCGCTCTCCTCCTCCGGAGGGTAGCTCTCGCACTGCTCGGCGGAGGGCCAGACCGGCGGCGCTTCCACCAGCGGCAGGTTGCCGTTGCCCTCGAGCGCGATGGTCAGGACCGCGGACTCGCCGAAATCGATCGCCGTCGGCTCGAGCGATGCGCGGTAGCGGAGGTCGCCCACCGCTCCCGCATAGCCGGCCGGAGGCTTCGGGCGGTCCTCGACCTCGATCGCGACCGCGGCCGCCGAGCGTTCGACGACCTGCGGGGGCCCGAAGACGCCGGCGGTTCGGAAGCCGACGCGCGCCGTCACGCGCGGCAGCTCGAGCCGGCCGCCCTTCAGAGGGACCAACACGTGGCGCGCGACCACGAACCGGTTGTAGGCCACGCCGTCCACCTCCACCACCTCGCCGGTGATGCGCTCCGGCGGCTCCACGCGCTGCGCCCACCACCGCGGATAGGCCGGCGGCTCCACCCAATCGAACGCGTCCGGCGCGGCTGCCGTGGTGTCGAGGACGATAGTCGCGACCACCGGCTGGCCGAGCACCACGCTGCGCGAGCTCACCAGTTGCCGCAGCTCGACCCTGGCCGCACGCGCCGGACGGCGGCGGCCGAAGAGCTCGTCGAAGGGGTCGAAGTCGGTCATCGAGCGCCGGCCCCGCCTCTGGGCCGGCACCACGCTGCCGGGAATGACCTCGAGCTCGATCAGCTCCGCACGCAGCTCGAGATCGCCGATCGTGACGGTCACCGGACCCACCGCGCCGGCCCCGACCTCGATGCCGCGCACCACGTAGATGTAGCCGACGGCGCGGGTCGCGACACCGTTGACCCATGAGAACTCGGTCTTGGTGGAGGGGCCCGAGACAATCTCGAGGTTGCGGAGCTCGCCGAGGTCCACCACCGGGGATCCGGCCGGCTCGAGCACCCGCACGGTCAGCTGGGCCCCGTCCTCGATGCCGATAGTGCGCGGCGCGAGCTCCACCTCGAGCGCGGTGTCGGCCGCGGCGGCCGACTGGCACACCACCAGCACCCAGCAGGCGACGGCGACGCCGATCGCGGCCGTGCGCCATCCGCGGCGCCTCACCAGTCCTTCTCCACGGCGCCCGCGGCCGGCGTCGGCGATCGCATGGCCTCGCGCGCCTCCGCCTCGGCGCGGTCGAGGGCGGCGTACAGCGGCTGGTTGAGGTTCGGCGTCGGCGACGGCCCGGGCCGGGGCGGCGGCGGCTGCTCCGGTTCCCCCGGCTCCTGCTGCTGCTCGTCCTCGTCCTGCTGCTCCTGCTGCTCCTCCTGCTGCTGCTGCTGCTGCTCCTGCTGCTGCTGGCGGAGCCGCAGCGCCAGCTCGTAGTTGTGCTTGGCCTCGAGGTCGTCGGGGTCCGCGAGCATGGCGCGCCGCAGCCAGTGGATCGCCTGCTCCAGCTGCTGCCCCGACAGCGCGGCAGTGCCCGAGTTGTAGGCCGCCTCGGACACGCCCGCCCGGTCGGCCGCCTCCAGCAGCGGCGACGCCTCGTCGAGCGCACCGGCGGCGGCCAGGGCGGTGCCGAGATCGTAGAGCCGCTCGGGGCGCTCGGGGGCGAGCTCGGCGGCGCCTGCGAAAGCCCCGATGGCGGACTCGACGTCCCCGCGTTCCCAGCCGGCAGCGCCCTGCCGCGCCAGGCGCCGACTGCCGCCGGGGATGACGCGCTGCCACCAGGGCGCACCCTCCTGCGCGACGCTCGCGGCGGGCGGCTGCGGCGGGCCCGGCGGCGACGACGCGTCCTGCTGGGCGCCGGCCGTTGCCGAAACCGCCAGCAGCAGGCACGAGGCGGTCGCCGCGCGCCGCCACGGCGAGAGGGCGAAACCGAGAGCGGCGAAGGCCGCGGCTGCCGCGAGCAGGATCGGAAAGCGTTCGATCCGCCGCATCGTGCGAGTGCTCTCGACCTCCCGGGTCTGCAGCCGGTCGACGGCCGAGGCGATCGAGGTCGTGACCTCGGGATCGCCTAACAGCACCACCTCACCTCCGGCCGCGTCGGCGATCCCGCGCAGCACCTGCGGATGGGCACGCGTCACCACCGGCCGACCGTCGCGATCGCGCTTGTAGCGGACCCCGCCGCGGCCGTCGGGCTCCGGAATCGGGCCGCCGCTCTCGGTGCCGGCCACCACACCGAGCATCCGGATGCCGGCCTCATCGAGACGCGCGGTGGCGACTTGAACATCGCCCTGGAGGTTCTCGCCGTCGGTGAAGAGCAGCAGCACCCTCGCCTCGCCCTCCTCCGGGAGCAGCTCGAGCGCGCCGTCGACGGCGCGCTCGAGATTGGATCCCGGCAGCGCCACCATCCCCGGCTGCACTCCCTCGAGGAACACCGCGACGGCGCCGAGGTCAGAGGTCAGAGGCACCAGCGGGTAGGCCTCCCCGGCGAAGATCACCACCGCGAGGCGGTTGCCCTCGAGGGCCGGCAGCAGGCGCTGAATTGTCTCGACGCTGCGCGCGAGGCGCGAGGGCCGCAGGTCTTCACACAGCATGGAATCCGACAGGTCGAGGGCGACCACCACGTCGCGGGTCCGCACCGAGGCTTCGTTGGGCAGCTCGCCCCACTGCGGCCGTGCGACGGCAACGGCGATCAGGGCAGCCGCTGCCGACCAGGCGAGCAGGCGGAGCAGGCCGGTCGCGGGCATACCGCCCACCAGCGTGCTCCACACCGCGGGCGCCGCCAGCCGCCGTTGCTGATCGATGCGGCGACGGTGGCGCAGCGCGGCCAACAGCACGGCCAGGACCGGCAGCACCAGCAGGATGAGCCACCGCGGCTCGGCGAAGCTCACCACGGCGTTCTCCCTGCGGCCCCTTCGGCGAGCGTCGCGGCCAGCAGGAGCCCGAACGCAGCCAGCGCCCAGGGCTCGAACCGCTCGCGGTACCGCACCAGCCGAGTCGAGGTGAAAACCGTCGTCTCCATGGCGTCGATCTCTTCGAAAACCGCCTCCAACGCCCCCGGATCGCGGGCGCGGAAGGAGGTCCCTCCCGTGGTGCGGGCGATCTCCGCCAGCAGCTCGGGGTTGATCTCCACGACCACCTCGCGGATCTGCGACAGCTCGCGACCGGTGCGCGGGTCGCGAACCCACACCGGGATCGGTACCGTGCCGCCGCGACCCACCAGCACGGTGTGGACCGAGATGCCCTCGTCGCGCGCGAGCTCGGCTGCGGTGCGGGGGTCGAGCTGACCCGCGTTGTTGGACCCGTCGGTCACCAGGATGACAACCTTCGACTCCGCGGTCGAGCCCCGCAGGCGGTTGACCGCGGTGCCGAGGCCGAGGCCGATGGCCGTGCCGTCGGGCAGGGTCCTGAGGGCGACGTTGTCGAGGAGGTGGTTGGCGACGTCGTGGTCGACGGTCAACGGACAGATTGTCACGGCCGCACCGGCAAACACGACCACCCCGACGCGATCGTGGGGCCGTCGGTCGATGAAACGGCCGATCGTCTCCTTCGCGACCCCGAGGCGGTCAACCGGCTGGAAGTCCAACGCTGCCATCGAGCCCGAGACGTCGAGAGCGACCACGATGTCGACGCCCTCGGCCTGCTCGTCGAACCTCGACAGCACCTCCTGTGGGCGCGCCAGCGCGACCGCCAGCGGCACGAACGCGGTCGCGGCGAGGACGCCGGCCGCCACCGCCACCGTCGGCAGACCGCGGCGCGACCCGCCGGCGCGGGCGAAGAACGGAAACGGGTACCGCTGCCAGCGCCGGCGAACGATCCACAGCGCCATCGCCGCCGCGCCGATCGCGATCAGCCCGAGCCACAGCGGCTCCGCGAGCCGGATCACGTCGCCGCCTCTTCGGTTCTGCCGGCCTCGCGGCGGAGGCGCTCGTCCTCGATCGAGCGCGCCGCCGAGCGCGCGACCTCGAGGACCCGGCGGAGCTCGCCCTGATCCGCGGCGCGGCGTGCGAAGCGCACCCGGTCCGCCGTCGACATGACCAGCGGGACGCCCCGCTGGACGTCGTCCGGCCACTGCAGCTCGCGCACCAGCTGCCGGACCTCGTACGAGGTCATGTCCATCACCGGTTGCTCGCTCTGCCGCTGCAGGTAGCGCCGCACACCGTACGCGAGCTGATCGCAGAGACCCTCGCACGGCTCGCGGCCGACGCGCCCCGCCAGGCGGTCGAGCAGCGACTCGAGCTCGTTCAGGGGAGGCACCGCCGCCGGCCGCCCGCCGGATGCGCCCCCGCGAATCCTCCGGCCCCAGACCGCGAGCACTGCGGCCACCACGAGCGTCGGCACCAGCGCCGGCACCACCCACTCCCACGGAAAGCCGCCGACCCCGAGGGGCGCGCGCAGCGGGGCCGGCTCCGGGTCCTCGGCCTCGGGAAGCACCGTCTCCACGGTCACCGAAGGCAGCGCCCCGGCGCCGACCGTGCGGCTGACATCGCCGTCGCGGACGGTCACCTCGACCGCGGGCAGCTCGAGCTCGCCCACCTCCATCGGCACCAGCACCAGCTCCCACGCCGGCGGCCGGGAGCCGCTGAGCCGACGGGGCCCGCCGGACACAGCCCAGCGATCGTCATCGCCGGCCGTCACCTGCGGCTCGCCCCACAACAGATCGCCGGCGCCGCGCGCCGCGACCCGCACCGCCACGCGGTCACCCACCCGGCACTCCGAAACCGCGGTCGAGACCTCGAGCGCCGGGCCGGCGGCGGCGGCCAGCGCCGCGGCCGCCGCGAGCAGGACGGTGCCGATCTCAACGCGCACGCCGCCGCTCCCGCCGCTCGAGCATGCCCCGGACAGCTGGCAGATAGTCCTCACCGGTGTGGAGCTCGAGCAGGTCGACGCCGGACGGCGGCGCAGCGGCGGCGACCTCGCCCGGTCCGCGGACCACCGCTCGTCTGCCGGCCTCGAGGTCCACCACCGGCAGCGCCATCCCGGGCCGCCCTGCCGACAGCAATGGGTCGCAGACCCGGATCACGACCACCTCGTGGCGTCCGGAGAGCGCAACGAGCGCGCGCTGCGGAAGCTCGCAGGCCTGATCCACGAGCACGATCACCACACCCCTGCGGTGCAGCAGCCGACCGGCCGCGCGCACCGCCTCGTCGACGGCGGTCGCGAGGCCCTGCGGCTGCGAGGCGAGGATCTCGCGCACCACCCTCAGGCCGTGGCGCCAGCCCAGCCGCGGCGGGATCAGGGCGCGGACGCGGTCGTCGAAGAGGATCGCGCCGACCCGGTCGCGCCGCGCGGCCGACAGCGCGAACAGGCTCGCCACCTCCGCGACCAGGTCGTGGACGGTCATCACTCCGGAGCCGAATCGGGTCGACGACGACAGGTCCACCAGCAGGAGCACCGTCAGGTCGCGCTCCTCCCGGTAGCGCTTGACGTGGAGAAAGCCGGTGCGCGCGGTGACGTTCCAATCGATGGTGCGGACGTCGTCGCCCGCACGGTACTCCCGCACCTCCTCGAACTCGAGTCCGAGGCCGCGGAACGCGCTCTGGTACTCGCCCGCCAGCCCCGCTTCCATCGCCTGTCGCGCGCGGATCTCGAGGCGCCGCACCTGGGCGCGAAGCGCCTCGTTGAGGTCACGTGACGGCGGCTGCGGTCGCGGCCGCCCGAGATAGGAGGCGAGCCTACCGAGCATCGGCCCCCCATGCCCCACCGTCCCCGTCCTCGTCCCCGTCCCCGATCACGAAAGGCGCGGTGGTTGTGCCGCTTAGCCTCGGTTCGGTAGCTGGAGTGCGGCAGACAGACGCAGCGCTGCGGTCACCCGTCGGGTACGGGGACGGGAGCATCACGGCACCTCCACGGCGAGCAGGATGCGCTCGGTGATCTCCTCCACGGTGGCGCCCTCGGCTTCCGCCTCGTAGGTCAGCACCAGGCGGTGGCGCAGCACCGCCGGCGCCAGTTCCTTGACGTCCTCCGGGGTCACGAACGAACGGCCGCGAACCAGCGCCAGGGCGCGCGAGCCGATCGCCAGCGCGATCGAGGCCCGCGGCGACGCGCCGAAGGCGAGCAGCGGCGTCAGGTCGCCGAGACCGACCTCCGCCGGCGCCCGGGTGGCGGCCACCAGGCTGACGATGTACGAGCGGATGCGATCGTCGAGGTAGACCTCACGCACCACCGACTCGAGCTCCGCCAGCTCCTCGACGGAGCTGATCAGGCGCGGCTCGGGAAAGGCCTCGCCGAGGTGGAACTCGAGGACCTGCCGCTCTTCCTCTGCGCTCGGGTAGCCCACCAGGACCTTGAAGAGGAAGCGGTCGAGCTGGGCCTCCGGCAGCGGGTAGGTCCCCTCCTGCTCGATCGGGTTCTGGGTTGCGAGGACGACGAACGGCACCGGCAGCCGGTGGGTGGTGTCGCCGATGGTGACCTGGCGCTCCTCCATCGCCTCGAGCAGGGCCGACTGGACCTTGGCCGGGGCACGGTTGATCTCGTCCGCCAGCACCAGGTTGCAGAACACCGGCCCGCGGTGGGGCACGAACTGGGAAGTCCGCGGATCGAAGATCTGGGTTCCCGTGACGTCCGCCGGCAGCAGGTCGGGGGTGAACTGGAGGCGCTGGAAGCTGCCGCCGATGACGCCGGCCAGGGTCCGCACGGTCAGGGTCTTGGCGAGGCCCGGCACCCCTTCGAGCAGCACGTGCCCGCGGCACAGCATCGCCACCAGCAGCGACTCCACCAGCCGTTCCTGGCCCACCACCACCTCGCCGACCGCGCGCTGGATCTCGCCCAAGCGCGCGGCCGCACGGTCCACATTGCGGTTCGGGTCCCCTGAATCCATAGCCCCTCCTCGAGCCAGCAGGCCCTGCGGTCTCGAACAGCAAGGATCATGCCTTCGACCACGCCGCTGAATCAAGGGCGCGGGGGCGCCGATTCGGCGGGAGAACGTCATTCTGGCGTTTCGGCGATGTCGAGGGGCAGATCTCGGATTTCGGATTTCGGATTTCCGCCCGCCCCCGTCGCAACCACGAAGACACCAAGACACGAAGGGGTCGCGAAGGGCGCACTGAAACCCGAGCGCCCGGACGCCACGAACCGCCTGTCATCCTGAGCGGAGGCGGAGCGAAGCGACGCCGAAGTCGAAGGATCCCCACCGGCAAAGCGAGAGCCTTCCGGGAGGGGATCCTTCGACTTCACTCGCCTTCGGCTCGTTTCGCTCAGGATGACAGCGTTTTCGTCAGATCATTCGAATCTCGCAAAGACCGCAGGAATCCGGTATCACCCCCACCCCTCAGAAAACCGGCGCGTGCAGCGCCCGATTTTCTGTGGGCGGGTGGGC
>CAZSTH010000117.1:0-11238 GCA_964609835.1 uncultured Thermoanaerobaculia bacterium | reverse complement strand
GCGGTCCACGGTCGCGGCCCCGGTCGCGGTCGGCGGTGGCGGCGGCGGTGGCGGATCACGGTCGCGGTCGCGGTCGACGGTCGCGGCCCCGGTCGCGGCCCCGGTCGCGGATCGCGGACGCGGTCCACGGTCGCGGTCGCGGTCCACGGTCGCGGATCGCGGACGCGGTCCACGGTCGCGGTCGGCGGTGGCGGTCGGCGGTGGCGGATCACGGTCGCGGTCGCGGTGGCCGTGGCGGTCGGCGGTGGCGGCGGCGGTCGGCGGTCCACGGTCGCGGTCGGCAGTGACGGTCGCGGTCGCGGATAGCGGACGCGGTGGCCGTGGCGGTCGGCGGCCCCGGTCGCGGTCCACGGTCGCGGTCGCGGATCGCGGACGCGGTCCACGGTCGCGGATCGCGGTGGCGGCCTGCGGACGCGGTTCAGTCGAGCTCGGGGAACGCGATCAGGCGCAGGCGCCGCATATTGCGGACGTAGGCGCCGAGGCGCTCCTCGAGATGCTCGCAGGAGTCCGGAAAAACGTCGCGCATGACCCGCGACAGCGCGCGCAGGGTGGTGGTGCCGTCGAGCCGCCGCCACGCGAAGCTGCCGATCTCGTCGAGGTGGATGCGCCGCGGCGTCATCAGCCAGCCGGCGCTGGCCACGAAGTCACGGGGGCCCCGGATTCGCGGTCGCGGCCGGTCGATCACCACGAAACCGTCCGCGCTCTCGCGCCACGGTACGGCGCGAGCTCGAGGACATCCACGACCTCGGCCGCAACCGCGCCGTGCCGCCGCCTCCCCACCACCTCACTCGCTCCCAGAGGCGAGGGCGCGCGCCCGGTGGAGGGGCAGCCACACCAGCAGGCCCAGCAGCAGGGGGTAGACGATCAGCCCGGCCGGGAAGCTGTCGGCGATGTGGGGCAGCAGGTGCTCGGTCTCGGCCATTCCGAGCCTCGCCTGCTCGTACAGGACGACGAACGCCAGCAACACCGCCATCAGCGACTGCCCTGCGATCAACCCGGAAGCGACCAGGAGGCCAGAGTTCCCGGCCCGCATGCGCTCTCCCTCGTCTGCCTTGCGCTTGGCCAGCAGCCAGTCGAGCAACGAGCGGATGATGCCGCCAGCGAAGACCGCCGAGGTGGTCGAAAACGGCAGGTACATGCCGACCGCGATCAGCATCGGCGCCGGCGCCTTGATGAGGATCAACGCGACCCCGAAGAGCATGCCGACGATGACCAGCGGCCACGCCATTTCGCCGCCGACGATGCCCTGCGCCATCAGCGCCATCAGGCCCGCCTGCGGTGCCGGCAGCTCCACCGAGCCGATGGTGTAGGCCTCGTTGAGGACCATCAGCAGGACCGGCAGCACGAGCGCCGCCGCCACCACCCCGATGATCTCGCCGACCTGCATCCGCCACGGCGTTCCGCCGAGGATGTGGCCGACCTTGAAGTCCTGCATCATGTCGCCGGCGACACCGGCCGCGCAGCAGACGACGCCGGCCACTCCGAGCACCGCGGCGACACCGTGGACACCCGTGACGCCCATGAGCACCATCAGCAGCGCCGAGATCACCAGCGCCGACAGCGTCAGGCCGGAAATCGGATTGTTGGAGTTCCCCACCAGGCCCACCAGGTAGCCGGCCACTGCCGCGAACAGGATGCCGAGCACGAGCATCACCACGGTCAGCACCAGTGCGCCGCCGGTGGAGTCCGAGAAGTAGCGGTAGAGGAGGAACATGGGCACGGCCATCACGCCCACCGCCACCAGCACCCACTTGAGGTTGAGGTCCTGCTCTGTGCGCTCGACTGCGTCGCTGGCGTCGCCAGCGCGGAGAGCGGCGGTCGCCTTCTGAATGCCGTTGATCAGCGAGCCGCGCAGGGAGTAGAGGGTGTAGAAGGCCGACACGATCATGGTGCCCACCGCGAGCGGCCGGATCTGCTTGAACCAGACCTCGACCGCGAGGTCGGCGAACCCGACCTCGGCGCCGTAGGCGGTGAGCTCGGGGTTGAGGAAGATCGCCAACGGCACCAACAGCAACCAGCCGGTGACGGCACCGCAGAACAGCACTGCGGAGATCCGCAGGCCGACGATGAACCCGACACCCATCACCATCGGCGAGGCCTCGGGCGTCGACAGCAGCATGCCGCCCGCGTAGTCGATGCGGCGGCCCAGCAGCTCGATGGTGGACTGGCCGAAGTGGAGGAAGTGTGACGCCTTGTCCTGGATCACCTTGATCCCGGCATCATTCTTGAGCAGCTCCCAGAGGGCCGCGACACCCATCGCCCCGAACACCAGACCGGCGCCGGTCTGACCCTTCTGGCCTGCCTTCACGATCTCCGACGCCGCCACGCTCTCGGGAAACGGCAGTTCGGCCTCTACCACCAGCGGACGACGGAGGATGATCACGAACAGCACGCCCAGGACCCCGCCGATCCCCATGATCAGCATCGCGTCGCGGAGGTTGAACACCGGCCAGGCGCCCGCAATCACGAATGCGGGGATCGTGAAGATCGCCCCCGCGACCAGCGACTCTCCGACCGAGGCCGTGGTCCGCGCCAGGTTCTCCTCGAGGATGTTGCCGCCGAGAACCCGAAGCGCCGCCATCGCCACCACCGCGGCCGGGAAGGTGGCGGCGACCGTCAGCCCGACCTTCATGCCGAGATAGGCGTTGGCTGCCCCGAGGACGATCGCCATCACGACTCCGAGCAGCAGAGCCTTGACCGTGAGCTCCGGCATCGACGTCTCGGCCGGCACGTACGGGACGAACTTCTTCTCCGACATCGACCCTCCCCCTGGCTTGTGGCGTCAAGAGTGTAGCCGATTTCGCGCGGGCGCCGAGGCTCCCTCCTCGGCGCTCGCGCGAAATGGGAAAGACCCGGCGTTTTCGGCACGAGCCGTCGCCGACGGCTCGTGCCGAAAACGCGGGGCGCGACTACTCGCGCAGCTTCTCCTCCAACAGTTGGCCGGCGATGAACATCAGATGGCTCTCGGTCAGGACCCCGACCAGGTGGCCGCCCTTGACCACCGGGACGCAGGCCCAGCCGTTGGCGCGCATGAGGTCGATGGCCTCCACCGTCGAGGTCGACGGCGAGACCGTGACCGGGTCGTGCTGCATGATCTCGCTGACGGGCATCGGGTCGTCGCGCTCCTCCGGATGGTAGGAGCCGACCAGCGTCAGCAGCTTGCGCTGCGACACCAGGCCCACCAAACAGTTGTTGTCGTCCTCCACCATCACGTGGCGGATGTTGTTCCAGACCATCAGCTTCGCCACCAGCTCCACCGGCTCGTGCTGGTTGACGGTGACGATGTCGGTGTCCATGCAGTGCTCGACGGTCAGGTAGCTCTGTTTCCAGCCGGCGCCCTCGTCCAGGCGGGCGGGCTCCCAGAGGTGGACCGGCTGGCCGTCGCGCTGCCTGGCGGCGATCGCGGCGGTGAGCGCCGACAGCCGCTCGGGCATCGGGCCCTGGTCGGCCATCCCGTTCATGGAGTCCAGCTGCCACTGGGCACCGGTACGGCGGGAGCGCACGCGCTCCTCGATCGTGCCGAGGTAGAGATCGACGTTCTCACCCTCGAGCCCGGCGGCCTCGAGGCCCTCCTTCGCCAACGGCACCAGCTCGTCGAGGATCAGGCGATCGGCCGGAGTCGGCGAGCCGCCGGCCCAGCTCATCTGCGTGTCGAGACCGTGGCGGGCCGCGGCCAGGAAGTTCTTGCGGGCGTCGTCGAAGCTCATGTGGTCGGCGATGTTGCCATGGCGCTCCAGCGTGCCGCTGATGAGCCCGAACCAGAATGCGGCGTTGGCGACCTCGTCACGCGGCGACGGTCCCGCAGGCAGGATGCGGTTCTCGATGCGGAGGTGGGGCAGACCGCCGTGGATGCCATAGCAGACCCGGTTCCACCGGTAGACCGTGCTGTTGTGGAGGCGTAGCGCCTTGAGGCTGGGGGCGCGCCCCCTCGCCAGCTCCTCGAAGGGGTCGTCCTCGACGTCGGTCGACAGCAGCGCCCGGAAGCGAGCGATGTCCTCCTTGAAAATCTCGAGCGCCGAGGACTCGATCCACCGCCGACCGAAGCTGACGCGCGGCGTCTGCTCGCGGAGGTGCGGCGTGGTGCGGCGGGTATCGATGGACTGCTGAAAGAGGCCGATCCGGGTCTCCGCCCACAGCCGCTTACCGAACAGCATCGGCGAGTTGACCGCCGCCGCGAGCAGCGGCCCGGCGACGGCCTGGGCGGCATTGTAGAGGCGTGCGAACTCGTGCGGCGAGACCTGGAAGTGGACCTGGAAGCTGGTGTTGGCAGCCTCGACGAGAATCGAGTCGTGGTGCAGGTGGAGCTCGTCCATGCCCTGCAGAAAGAACTCGTAGGCCCCGCCCTTGAGCCGGTTCATGGCCTCGTTGAGGGCATAGTAGCGAGGGTTCGGCGTCATGTTGATCATCTCGAGATCGGTCTTCTTCAGGGTCGGCAGGATGCCGGTCAGGAGCGCATCGCCACCGCACGCCTGGGCGGCAGCTCGCGCCTTGCCCAACAGCTCGCCGAGCTGCCACTCCATATCGCGGAGGCAGGTCCCGCCGAAGATGTGTGGGTCGAGGTTGAACTCGAGATTGAAGCGCGCGAGCTCGGTGGTGAAATGTGGGTCGTCGACCGCCTCCAAGACCTCGGTCGCGATCGGTGCCGGCCGCCAGAACCCGTCGACGAGGAAGAGCTCCTGCTCGGCCCCGATCCGGCGCACGCCCGTCTCGAAGCGCTCCTCCTCGAGCATCCTCTCGAAGGCCTGGACGTCCTTCAGGAGATGGCGCAGGAAGACGCGAATCTCCTCCGCATCCGATCGCTGCCGCACGTCCTGTTCACCCATCGTCGGAAAAGCTCCTCGGGAGATGCGTTGAGCGGTATTGTACCTCGCGCAGCACTCCAGGCGGAGCGCTCGTGGTTCCCGATCTGGCGGCCGTCGGATGCCGGCCGGCGCTGCCGGAAACCGGAGTCCACGGGGCCGTCGAAGATCTTATGGATTCGTTATCAAATCTAAGATAATGACACTTGACAATAGAAAGCTAAGATCTTATGCTTTCGGCAGGCCTTCGGGCCGATCTGAACATGGAGGCGACAACCCGTGAATGGGAAAAGCGACTACACCGTCAAAGCGTCCGAGGCGCTCCAGGATGCGCTCAAGCTGGCTGCCGCCCGCGGCAATCCAGAGGCGACCCCCACCCACCTGTTGATGGCCCTGATGCAGCAGGAAGGGGGCATCGCGCCCCGCCTGTTGGCGAAGGTCGGGGTGCCGTCGCGGCAGTTCGCCGGCGAGCTCGAGGAGGCCATCGGGCGCCTGCCCTCGGCCGCCGGCGCTGCCGAGCCGCAGCCGTCGCGGAGCCTCCGCCAGGCCCTCGAGCAGGCGCGGAAGATCGCGCCGCAGTTCCAGGACCAGTACGTCTCGGTGGAGCACCTGCTGATGGCTCTCGTGTCGGTGCCGGAGTCGGCGGCCGCGCGCGCGCTCGCCGTCCACGGCGTCACCCAGCAGTCGCTGCTGGCGGCGATCCAGGAGCTGCGCGGCTCGCACCGGGTCACCGATGCCAACCCCGAGGACAAGTACGAGGCGCTCGCCAACTACGGACGCGACCTCACGGCCCTCGCCGACGCCGGCAAGCTCGACCCCGTGATCGGACGGGACGAGGAGATCCGCCGCGTCATGCAGGTCCTGACCCGACGCACGAAGAACAACCCCGTCCTGATCGGCGAGCCGGGCGTCGGCAAGACCGCCGTCGCCGAAGGCCTCGCCCAACGCATCGCGTCGGGCGACGTGCCCGAGATCCTCAAGCACCGGCGCATCGTCGCCCTCGACATGGGCGCCATGATCGCCGGCGCGAAGTACCGGGGCGAGTTCGAGGACCGATTGAAGGCCGTGGTCAAGGAGGTCGTTGACTCGGATGGCGAGGTCATTCTGTTCATCGACGAGCTCCACACGCTGGTCGGCGCCGGTGCCGCGGAGGGCGCCATGGACGCCGCGAACATCCTCAAACCGGCCCTTGCCAGGGGAGAGTTGCGGGCCATCGGCGCAACGACGCTCGCCGAGTACCGCAAGTACGTCGAGAAGGATGCGGCCCTCGAACGCCGCTTCCAGCCGGTCCTGCTCCCGGAGCCGACCCTCGAGGAGACCGTGGCCATCCTGCGCGGGCTCAAGGAGAAGTACGAGGTGCACCACGGCGTGCGCATCGCCGACGCCGCGCTGGTGGCGGCGGCGGCGCTCTCGGACCGCTACATCACCGACCGCTTCCTGCCCGACAAGGCCATCGACCTGGTGGACGAGGCGGCGTCGCGGCTGCGGATCGAGATCGACTCGATGCCGACCGAGATCGACCAGCTCGAGCGCCGGTCGCTGCAGCTCGAGATCGAGAAGCGGGCGCTGGCAAAGGAAAAAGACGCCCCATCCAAGGAGCGCCGGCAGGTGATCGAGGAGGAGCTGGCCGAGCTCAAGGAAGAGATCTCGGCCCTCAAGGGCCAGTGGCAGCGGGAGAAGGAGCTGATCTCGACGCTGCAAGAGCTCAAGGAGCGGATCGAGGGGACCCGCGAGGCCGCCGACCGCGCCGAGCGCGACGGCGATCTCGAGCGCGCCGCCCAGCTCCGCTACGGCGAGCTGGTCAAGCTCAACCAGCAGCTCGAGGAGGCATCGGCCGCCCTCAAGGGCCACCAGCGCGACCACGGAACGATGCTCGCCGAGGAGGTCGGGGAGGAGGACATCGCGCGAACGGTCTCCGAGTGGACCGGGATCCCAGTGTCGCGGCTGCTGGAGGGGGAAAAGGAGAAGCTGCTCAAGATGGAGGACCGGATCGCCGAGCGCGTCGTAGGCCAGGAGGACGCGGTTCGTGCGGTAGCGGCCGCCGTGCGTCGGGCGCGCGCCGGCCTCAAGGACCCGCTGCGGCCGATCGGTTCCTTCCTCTTTCTCGGACCCACCGGCGTCGGCAAGACCGAGGTCGCGCGGGCGCTCGCGGCGTTCCTCTTCGACGACCCGCGGGCGATGGTCCGCATCGACATGTCGGAGTACATGGAGAAGCACGCGGTGGCGCGCATGATCGGCGCCCCTCCCGGCTATGTCGGCCACGAGGAGGGCGGGCAGCTTACCGAGGCGATCCGCCGCCGGCCCTACTCGGTCGTGCTCTTCGACGAGATCGAGAAGGCCCACCCCGACGTCTTCAACGTGCTGCTTCAGGTCCTCGACGAGGGCCACCTCACCGACGGCAAGGGCCGCACCGTCGACTTCCGGAACACGGTCGTGATCATGACCTCGAACATCGCGTCGTCGGTGATCCGCGAGCTACCCGAGAGCGAGCGGGAGCGCATGACGACGCTGGTCGAGGCCGAGCTCAAGAAGCACTTCCGGCCCGAATTCCTGAACCGCATCGATGAGATCCTCGTTTTTCACCGCCTGTCCGAGGAGGACGTGCAGCAGATCGTCCACATCCAGCTCGCGCAGTTCAATCGACTGCTCGCCGGCCAGGGGCTCGCCGTGGTCGCCACCGACGAGGCCGCCGCACTGCTCGCGCGCCACGGCTTCGACCCCGAGTTCGGGGCGAGGCCGCTCAAGCGCACCATCCAGCGGCTGGTGCAGGACCCGCTCGCCAACCAGGTGCTGGCCGGCGAGATCGGGCCCGGGACCACGATCGAGCTGGACGTGGAGAACGGCGAGCTGGTGCTGAGGCCAACTTCGACAGCACGAGAGACCGCGGTCAGCTGAAACGCTCGCCTCACCTTCGGTTCTCTGGTCGGTTCCGGTACACTGCCGACCATGGTGTCTATCGAGCAGATGCGCGACGACGCCCGTGCGGCCTTCGACGCGGCGGTCGCCGCCGTGCAGCCAGGCCAACTCGTGCCGGCCGAGGTCGAGCGCTACGGAAGCGCGATCCGGATCTGCGGCGAAACCCTGCCCGAGGTGGCCGGCCGCAAGGTCGTGTTCTCCATCGGCAAGGCCGCGGGCGGCCTCGCCGCGGCGTGGCTCGAGGCCGCCCCGGCATGGACCGACGAGCTCTTCGTCCTGACCCCGCACGGCGTGCCCGTTCCCGACCAGGTGGCGTCTGCCGGTTCGGTCCTCCGCGGGGCGCACCCTTACCCGGACGGACACGGCGAGCGGTCGACCCGGACCCTTCTCGGCATTGCCGCCGGCCTCGGCGCCCATGACTGCCTGCTGGTGCTGCTGTCGGGCGGCGGCTCGGCACTGATGGCGGCCCCGGAGGAGGGGCTGGCGCTGGATGACCTCCGCGCAACCACCAAGGCGCTGCTCGAGGCGGGCGCGGCCATCACCGAGGTCAACACCGTGCGCCGGCAGCTGCTGGCCGCGGCCGGCGGCGGCCTCGCCAGGACCGCGGCACCCGCTCTCGTCCAGACTCTGATCCTATCGGACGTGCTCGGCGACCCGCTCGCCGACATCGCCTCGGGCCCGACCGTGCCCTCTTCTTCCACCGCCATCGACGCCCTCGGGATCATCGACCGGCTGGCGCTCAGGGAACGCATCCCTGCCGCCGTGGTCGACTGGCTCCAGGATTCGGCACGGTCACCTGCCGACGACCTCGCATGGTCGGCCACGGCCGCCACCCGCGTGATCGGCAACAACCGCACCGCCGTCGAGGCGGCAGCCGCCGAGCTCGGCCGGCGCGGCTATCGCGCGATCGTCGAGACCGGGCACCTCGTCGGCGAGGCCCGTGAGCGCGGCCACGAGCTCGCAGCGCGAGCACTCGAAGCCGGGGTCGAGGAACCGACGGCCCTCGTCTACGGAGGCGAGACCACCGTGACCGTCGCCGGCTCCGGCAGCGGCGGCCGCAACCAGGAGCTGGCGCTCGCGGCCGCACAGGAGATCGCGGGTGGCCGCGCGATCGTCGTCCTGGCCGGAGGCACCGACGGCGTTGACGGGCTGTCCGAAAATGCGGGCGCCGTCGTCGATGCGACCACCATTGACCGCCTGTCGGCGGAAGGGTTCGACGCCGACCGGGTGTTGACACAGAACGACAGCGGAACCGCGCTCGCCGCAGTAGGCGACGCAATCCGCACCGGTCCCACCGGTACGAACGCCTGCGACGTCACAATCGTGTTAACGGCGCCGGCACAACAGCAGTGAAGGGATTGAGCTCATGGACAACGAACGCCCCCGAACGATCGACATCGGAGATTTCCGTCCCGGCAAGCCGCCGTTTCAGCTGATCGCGCTCGGCGTGCTGCTACTGGTGGCGGTCGTGCTGGTCTTCAGCATGGTCTTCACCATCCAGCCCGAGCAGGTGGGCGTGGTGCTGCGCTTCGGCGAGTACACGCGGACAGCGGATCCCGGACTCAACTTCAAGTTGCCGACACCCCTGGAACAGGTGCTCAAGGTTCCGGTGCAGCGCCAGCTCAAGCAGGAGTTCGGATTCCGCACCGACGAGGCTGACGTCAAAACCCGGTACTCCCAGGACGAGTTCGAAGCCGAGTCGGCCATGCTCACCGGCGACCTCAACGTCGCCACCGTTGAGTGGATCGCACAGTACCGGGTCGCCGACCCCTTCAAGTATTTGTTCAGGGTCCGCAACGTCACCACGACCTTTCGTGACATGAACGAGGCGGTGGTGCGGGCAGTCGTCGGCGACCGCTCGGTGGACGAGGTCATCACCATCGGCCGGCTGCAGATCGAGGACCAGGTCAAGATCAGGCTGCAGGAGCTGTGCGACCGCTACGAGACCGGCATCGTGGTCGATCAGATCGTGCTCCAGAACGTCAATCCGCCGGACCCAGTCAGGCCGTCCTTCAACGAGGTCAACCAGGCCGAGCAGGAGCGCGAACGGGCCATCAACGACGCGCGGTCCGAGTATAACCGCGTCATCCCGCGGGCGCGCGGCGAGGCCGAGCAGGTGATCGAGCAGGCGCGCGGTTACGCCATCGACCGCGTCAATCGCGCCAAGGGCGATGCAGTGCTCTTCGAGGAGGTCTACGCGGCCTACCGGCGGGCCCCGGAGGTCACCCGCCAGCGTATCTTCCTCGAGACCATGCAGACCATCTACCCGGCCGTGCAGCGCAAGTTGCTGCTTGACCGCAACCTCGAGGGGGTGCTGCCCCTGCTCCAGCTGGACGGGACGGAGGTGAAGCCATGAAGCAGATCTCCGCCCTGCTCATCGTGATCGTCATCTTGCTCGTGGTGGCCGCGGTCGGCGGCGCCTTCTTCATCGTCAACGAGGCCCAGCAGGTCATCCTCACCCAGTTCGGTAAGCCGGTCGGCGAGCCCATCACGACGCCCGGCCTCAAGGTCAAGATCCCCTTCATCCAGAAGGCCAATTACTTCGACAAGCGGTTCCTGGAGTGGGACGGCGAGCCCAACGAGGTGCCGACCAAGGACAAGCGCTTCATCTTCGTCGACACCTATGCGCGCTGGCAGATCACCGATCCGCTGCTCTTCTTCCAGCGGCTGCGCGACGAGCGCGGTGCCCAATCCCGCCTCGACGACATCCTCGACGGCGAGACCCGCACCACCATCGCCAATCACGATCTGATCGAGGTGGTGCGGTCGACCAACCGCGAGTTCGAGGTCAGCTCGGCCATCGAAGGTGAACAGGTGCGCCAGATCACGGACGGCCGCACGGTCCTCGAGCAGCAGGTTCTGAAGAACGCATCCACCCGCACCGTGGTGCTCGGGATCGAGATCCTCGACTTCCAGTTCAAGCGCACCAACTACGCCGACGTCGACCGCCCCAAGGTCTACGAGCGGATGATCTCGGAGCGCAAGCGGATCGCCGAGGAGTACAGATCCGAGGGCGCCGGCGAGGCTGCCAGCATCATCGGCAACAAGGACCGTGATCTCAAGGAGATCACATCCGAGGCCTACCGTCAGGCGCAGGAGATCAAGGGCCGGGCCGACGCCGAGGCGGCCGACATCTATGCCGCCGCCTACAACCGGGACCCGGACTTCTACCGTTTCCTCAAGACCATGGAGGTCTTCACCGAGACCATGGACGAGGACACGATCCTGATGCTGTCCACCGACGGTGATTTCCTGAGGTATCTCGAGGGGAGCCGGTAGCGGGGTTCGCGTCCACGGTGACGGTGGCGGTGGCAGTCAGCGGTGGCGGTGACGGTGGCGGTCAACGGTGGCGGTGACGGTGGACGGTGGCCGTGGCGGTCAGCGGTGGCGGTCGCGGCCCACGGTCGCGGTCTGCGGTGGCGGTCGCGAATCGCGGTCGCGGTCTGCGGTCCACGGTCGCGGTCGCGGTCGCGGATCGCGGCCCCGGATCACGCCACGCCTCAGCCCGCGGGATGCAGCAGCC
>CAZSTH010000116.1:0-11306 GCA_964609835.1 uncultured Thermoanaerobaculia bacterium | reverse complement strand
GCGCTTGTGGGGCACGCGTCTCGCGTGCCTCTATGTCTTGTCAACTCCCTCATGTGGTGATCGTCCTCGTCGTCGTGACTGTGAAGGTGTGGGAAACCCGGAGGGTTTTCCAAGCGCTGTGGAAAGGTGGAGGGTGGGTGGGCAGTTCTGTCAATCCGTGCGTGAACGTCGCTGCCAGGCTGGCGGTGCTCAGGATGACAGGGTGCTCAAGCCTGCTGGGAAGAGCGAGGTCGTTCGTGTCGCGAGTTGCTGTAGGTCCCCGCCGACGAAGTTCCGAGGGAGCAGGCGCCGCTCGCCCTCACTCCACGCGCAGGGAGCGCCAGGCGATGGCGGCGAAGACGACGCCGAAGCCGACGAGCACGGCGAGCTCGAGGCCGAGGTCGGGGAGGCTCCTCCCGAACGAGATCAGCCCGTGTAGCGCCTCCATCGCCCAGCCGGTGGGAAATGCGAGCGCGAGGGTCTGGAGCGGCTTCGAGACAACTTCGAGCGGCCACCAGCAGCCGCCGAGGGCGGCCATCACGAGGGCCACGAGGACGCCGACCGAGGCCGCCCGGTCCGGGTCGGAGATCCAGCCGCCGATCGCGACGCCCAGCGGGGACACCACCGCCCCGAAGAGCAGCAGCACCCCCCACATCTGGAAGGGGCGGTCGCCGATGAAGAGGCCGAACAGCGTGCTGCCGGCGACCGCGGTCAGCACCAGCACGGTGATCTGCGTGGCCGAGATCACGAAGCGGCCGAGGATCTTGCCGACGATGATCTCGCCCTTGCCGACCGGCGCGGTCACCAGCCGTCGAAGGCTGCCGGAGCGCCGCTCGGCGGAGACCGACGCCGCGCCGTAGGTCAGGGCGACCAGCAGGGCGAACATGACGCCGTTGCCGGGGATCGACTGCGCGAAGCCGCTGGGAACCACCGTGGCGGTGCCGGCAACCGAGCTCTCCAAGGTCACCATGTCGGGTGGCCGCTCGCCCTCGGTCTGCGGGAGTGCGCCCCCCTCAGGCGGCTGGCGGGCCTCCACCAGCCCGCCGAGAACCCGCACGACGGCGGTCCAGATCCGCGCCTGGGCCACCAGCGCCGCTTCCTGGGAGGCGCCGGGCTTCTTCTCGAGCCGCAGGACCTGCTGCTCGCCGGCATCGATGCCCGCAGCGAAGCCTTCAGGGATCACCAGCGTCCGGACCAGGTTCTCGGCTCGGGAGCGTTCGTCGGGGTCGAGCTGGATGAGGCTGACGCCCTCGCCCTCGAGGTGCTCGACAAGGGCGCGCGAAGCGTTGCTGCGGTCGAGGTCCACCACCGCCAGTGATGCGGTGGCGGAAGCCGGCGCGGAGCTGCCGCCGAAGACGAGGCCGAAGAAGGTGGCGAAGACGACCGGCAGCAGGAACAGCCACACCATTGCGCCGCGGTCGGCGAAGGTCAGGCGCAGGTCGTGGCGGGCGATGGCGAGGATCGATCGCATCACACTGCCCCCCGCGCCATCTTGCGGCGAAGAATGACGGCACCGGCCGCCATACACACCGCCCCGGTAGATGCCAGGACCGCCACGTTGAGCAGCACGGAGGCCGCTCCGAGCCCTTCGACGATGAGCTTGCCAAAGCCTTCGGTGGCCCAGTAGACGATTGTGGCCGCGGACACCGGGCGCAGGAAGTCGGGCATCTGCGACACCGGGAGAAAGGCGCCGCCCACCAGCGACGAGACGATGATCACGATCGTGGTCAGCGAGTCGCCCTGGCGCTCACTGTTGACGAAGCTCATGAGCAGCAGCAGCAGCCCGCCGGCGGCCAGCGCGGACGCCAGGACCAGCGCCGCCACCGCGGCCGGCGGCCCCCAATCGACGCCGGCAGCGATTCCGATGCCCACCAGCAGCGCGAACCCGAGCGCCGCCACCACGAAGACCGACAGGCATTTGCCGGCCAGGTACTGGGCGGGGGTCACCGGCGAGGTCAGAAGGTGGCGCAGCAACCCCGCCTCTCGGTCGCGCAGAATGTCGCGGGTGGCGGACTGCGCCAGGAAGAGAACGCCGAGGATCGAGAAGCCGGGCAGGAAGTAGGCGAAGATGCTGATGTCGCGCCGCTCGCCGGCGGCTCCGTCGGGCTCGAGCGTGGTGGTCTCGACGGTCACCACCGGGGGCAACAGCACATCCTCGAGGGAGCCCAGCTTGCGGTTGAAGTCGGCGGCGAGCGCACCGACCGCGAGATCGGCCGGAAAGTCCTCGCTGTCAGCGAACGCGCCGATCTGCTCGAGCTCGTCGCGGAACAGCCGCGACACCTCCGACAAACCCACCGCGCCGATGCGCGCGCCCTCCTCGACGATCATCGGCAGGAAACGCTCGGCCGGGTTCTTGATGAGCCCGATGACGGCCGGGCGACCGGCCAGAAAGTCCTCGGTGAATCCCTCGGGCAGGTGGATCAGGGCCGAGGCATCGCCTCGCTCCATCATCTCGTAGCCCTCCTCGCCGACCGGGACGATGTCGAGGTTCTGATCCGCCTGCGACGCGCCGCCGGCGTTCTCAAGCAGCAGCGACAGTAGGCTCTCGTCCTCGTCGTGGAGGAGGATGGTGATTGTGATCTGGTCGCCGCCGCCCCCGGTGCCGAAAACCAGCGCGAAGACCGCGGCCATCACCAGCGGCAGTGCGAACAGCAGCGCGGTCCTCACCGGATTGCGCCAGTAGCGGACGAGGTCGCGGCGCAGGATCCGCAGGGCGGCCATCAGTCGCGCAGCTCCTTGCCGGTGAGGCTGATGAACACGCTCTGCAGGTTGGGTTGCTGGATCGAGACGTCGTCGACCTCGAGGCCGGCGGCGAGAACCCTCGGCAGGACGGCCATCAGCCCCGGGCCGTCCGCGTCAATCGACAGCACAGCGAGCCGGTCGTCGCTCGTGAGCACGCGGACGCCTTCGATGGCGGCCAGCCGCTCGCGGTGTGCGGGATCCTCGAAGCTCCCGGTGAGGCGCAGCACCTCGGCCTCGCCGGCGAGCCGCGTCAGCTCGTCGAGGGTGCCGAGGCTGAGGACCCTGCCGTGGTCGATGATCGCGATGCGGTCGCAGAGCTCCTCGGCCTCCTCCATGTAGTGGGTGGTGTAGAGGACGGTCGTGCCGGCGGCAGCCACCCGGCCCACCACCTCCAGGATATTGAGGCGTGCCTGCGGATCGATGCCGACGGTCGGCTCGTCGAGCAGCAGCAGGCTCGGGCGGTGGAGCAGCCCCATGCACAGGTTGAGGCGGCGCTTCATGCCGCCGGAGAAGCCCTCGACCCGGTCGCCCGCGCGGTCGGAGAGGCCGACCATCGTCAGCGACTCGTCGACCCGCTGCCGGAGCCGGCGGCCCGAGAGACCGTAGAGCGACCCCCAGAACGCGAGGTTGTCCCTCGCGGTCAGGTCCTCGTAGACGGCGATCTCCTGGGGCACGACGCCGAGCCCGCGCTTGACCGCCTTGGGCTCGAGCCAGATGTCGCGGCCGCCGATCACCACCCGGCCGCCGTCCGGCTTGAGCACGCCGCAGATCATGTTGATGGTGGTTGTTTTGCCCGCGCCGTTGGGACCCAGCAGCCCGAAGATCTCACCATCCCGGACCTCGAAGGAGATATCGTCGACCGCCACCAGGGAATCGAAGCTCTTGCGCAGCCGCTCGACCGTGATCATCGCCACCTCCGGGGCAAGCCCCGCGAGTATAACCCTGCCTGCGGCATCGCGGCGCCGCAGCCGGCTCTCACCGCTCGGCCCCGGCGCCGTGTGGCGCTACACTGGTTGGATGACGGGTGGGGCATGACGAAGGCTGCACGGCGGTCGATCCTCACCGTCGCGCTCGACGGTGAGACATCGGACCGCGTGTCCCCGGTTCTCGACCGAGAGGGCATGACCGTGGAGCGGGTGAGCGAGGCGGCGCAGGCGCTGGACATGGCACGGCACGGCCGTCGTGATCTCGTGATCTGCCGCTACCCGCTGCCGGACATGAAGCTGCGGGACTTCGTGGCGGCCCTGCGGGACGGCGCCAGCGCCAGCCGCGGCTGCTCGTTGATGCTGCTGACCATACCGGAGATGACCACGGAGGCGCGGCAGGGCGCGATCGGCGGCCCGTTCCTGGTCTTCTCGGGCCAGGAGCCGGTCGGCTCGCTGGGCGAGGGTGCGGCGCACCTGCTGCAGGTGGCCCCGCGGTGCGCGCCGCGGATCACCACCCGGCTGCAGGCCAGCATCGACGGGGGGGAGGCCAGCGTCGGGCGCGTCGTCAACCTGTCAGCCTCGGGCATGCTGGTCACCGAGGCACCGATGATGCCGGTGGGAGCGGAGTGCGACTTCGAGCTCGAGCTCCCCAACGGCCGCCCGGTGCGCGGCCGCGCCATGGTGGTGCGCCACGCGCGGCCCCGCCGTGAGCGGGTGATGGGGTTCGCGCTGCGGTTCGTGGAGTTCGACGGAAACTGCGAGCAGTACCTCATCGAGTGGTGCAGCAGCGCCGATCGACCGTGACCGATCGGCTGTATCGCGATTCTCGAGCCGCGACCCCCGATCTCGCGGCTCGAGAATCGCGGAGTCAGTCTTCCATCGCTTTCCGAGCGTCTCCGAGCAGCGCGCGCGCCAGATCGGCCTGCCGGTAGTCGGGCAGGGTCGCGATCAGCGCCTCCAGAATCTCGGCGGTCTCGGCGTAGCGCCCGGCGTTGTAGAGGTCGACGGCCCGGTTGTACTCCTCGATGGCCCGGTTGTAGCGCATCTTCGCCTCGACCTCGAGGATCCAGTCGTCGATCCACTCCAGGGAGGCGCCGCGGGCGGCCGGGCGCAGCTCCGCGAGCAGGCGGTGCGCCCCCTCGAGATCGTGCTCAGCGAGGAGGGCGTTGAGGCGGTCGATGTCCTGCCGGGTCGGGGCGGGTGGCGGAGAGGCCCTCGAGACGGTGATGGGCGGGCTGCCGGCCGGCCCGTCGATGATGTCCCTGAGGCGGCGGCAGGAGGCCGCCAGCGGTCCGTCGCCGACACGCGAAAGCGCCTCGTCGAGGGCCGCGCGGGCGGCCTCGCGGCTGCCGGAGTCGAGCAGCTGCTCGGCATCGCGGCACAGCACCGCCGCGCGGTGATGGGCGACCGCGGCGCGGGTCATTTCCATCCTGCTGCCGAGAACGATCGGACTGCCCGTGCGGGGCAGGGCGGGCTCGGCGACTTCGAGCCGCCGCTCCGCACGGTCGGCCGCGCCGTCCTGGAGCAGCTCCCGAGCCCGACGGAGGTCGTTGTGCACGATCAGCGACCAGGACTCGGCCTGAAGGTCCGCGTGGCTGCGCAGCGAGCGCTCGACGAGCTCGACGGCCTGCCGCCGTCGGTCGTCGCGAAGGTAGAGGACGAGCAGGTTGCGAATCACGGCGGTGTCGGTCGGCTGCAGCCGGTGGGCGGTCTCGGCAGCAGCGAGGACCTCTCCGCCCGACAGCCCCGCCTCCAGATAGCGGCGGGTGAGGGCGGCCCAGGCCGGGCCGAAGGCGGGATCGAGCCGGGTGCTGCGCTCGAGCACCGAAGTCGCGGCACCGGGGTCGTGGCCGCGGGCGGCCAGGTACTCGCCCCACCGGAACAGCACCAGGGGATCGTTGGGGCTCGCCGCGAGGGCCTCGTGGTGGAGCTTTCCGGCACGCCGCCAGTCGGCCCGGCCCTCGGCCGCCACCGCCAGCGCCGACAGAGCGGGACCGTTGGCGGGATCTGCCGCCACCGCCGCCCTGAAGTACTCGAGGCTGTCACGGCCGTCGATGTTGGCGACGAGGTCGCCGAGGCGGAAGTAGACCTCGGATCGCGCGAGCTCGCGCACCTCCAACGACGTGTCGAGATGAATGTCGACAGTGGCGCGGACGTGCGGCAAGGCCCGGGGGCTCCGGAGGTAGCGGCGCAGCTCTCGCTCGAGAGCCGGGAGATCGTCGCCGAATGCCGCCGTGAAGGCCGCGGTGAAATCCCGGCCCTGCTGCAGCATGGCGAGGTACCGGCCGAGCTGCCGGCGCCGGTCCTCGTCGCCGACCATCAGGTAGTGGGTGAGCGCCCACGACTGGGCGTAAAGATCGCCGCGGCGGCTCGATTCGTTGTAGAGCGGTGAGTCGTGGTCCACCTCGAGCAGCTCGGCGAGGGGGATGGGGAGCCTGCCCCGAAGCCACGCGAGGTGGGAGATGACGGGCAGCCCGATGGTGGTGTCATCGCCGTCGATCTCGAAGGTCCGGTAGAACTCCGCGAGCCCCTCGCTGAGCCACACCGGCAGTTCGCCGAGGCTGTTGCCCGTCACGTAGTGGACGTACTCGTGGAAGATGATGCCCGAGACCCGAGGCCGGTCGGCGTTGACGGCGATGTAGTTGCCGAGGGGACGCCTGAGGAAGTAACCGGCAACGTCAGCGGGCGCGCCGTCGGCGAGAATTCTGAAGGGTGCGAACGAACGCCGGTGGCGGAAGACGTAGATGACGGTCGGCACCGGGGAACTGAGCCGGTAGTCCGTGAGCTCGGCGAGCACGGCGCGAAGCTCTTCGAGGTCCATGGCGACGCGGCGGGTCTCGCCGCGTCCGGCGTTCGAGAAGAAACGGAAGTTGGTGGTGGTGAGCTCGATCCAGTCGTGCCTGGTTCCGGGGAGGTCGGCGCCGGCGACGGTCGATTGCGAGGCAAAGATCAGGGCGATGCCGAGCAGCGGCGCGATGAACGGGCGAAGTCGGCAACCCATGGCGTTCAGGGCAACCTTGCGCGGTGAAGCCGGATTCCGCATCGGGACCGGGTACGTTGGGTGAGAGAAATGGTTCGTTCAACCCCGATGTGCTCCCGGCCTGTGGAGACCGGAGCGGATCGAGACAGCTCGTCGGGAGCCCGCGTTCAAGGTGGGTCGGTAGGTCGGATTACAGGCGGGACGCTGGGGTAGGTCGGGTCAATCGAGGGCCGATGTGACCACGGGCTCCGGGTATTCGAGCTTGCGAGCTGCAGCTTCCCGCAATTCTCTATATGAATTCAGTAGCAATCAGCGGGTGAGTCGCTTGCTTCATCCGGGCTCAACAGACCCCGGCGAGTTGTTCGCATCCATCGCCGATCCGGAGCCTGAGCAGCAGCAGCAGGTCGTGGGCCGACACCGGCTTCTGCAGAAAGGTCAACCGCGCCTTTCCGAAGCGGGCCCCGATCTCGAACACCGGATGGTCGGTGAGCGCCACGATGTGGGTCCGCCGCGAGCTCAGATTCGCGAGGGTGATGAGGTCCATCGGCTCGTGGTCGAGCAGGGTCATGTCGATGATCAGATAGCTCGGGGGATCGGCAGCGCAGATCTGGCGGGTCTGCGGCAGGGTCGAGCAGCCCGTGACGCGGACGGTGGGCAGCTCGGAGAATCCGTCGAAAACCGCCCACAGCAGCTCCTCTTCGCGGGTCGACACGACCACATGCACCATTTCCGTGGCGGTGGAGGTGTCCCGCATGTCCTCGAACTCGATGTGATGATCGCTTGGGAACTCTGTTGGGTTGCTCATGATCCGTCCCTGCCCTTGTCTCGCCCTCTTCGCTCCTCGGCCGGAGAATCAGCAAGCTCCGTGCCAGTATCGGGCACGGGTTCCGAACGCGCCGGCTGTCCCAGGCTGGGACGGACTGTTCACCGCCGACCGCCACCGCTCACCGCCACGGTCACCGCCACTCCCACCGTCGACCGTCACCGTCGACCGTCACTGTCATCAGGCTCCGATCGCCAGGAAGCGAAACGTGATCGGAAACAGAGCCGGCGGCCGATCATCGACCCGCCGGGGGCAGCAACCACCAGTTGTGGGCAGGATTGGATGCACCACTGGCGCATCGCCTACGCTTCAGCGAGGGAGGTCGATGCGCACCTGCGGCTGCTGTCGGCTGCTGCATCCCCCGGCTGAGGCCTGGCGTGATCCGGGGCCGCGACCGCGTCCGTAATCCGCGATCCGCAACCGGAACCGCGACCGCGACCGGGACCGCGACCGCTTCCGAGTCCGCCGACCGCCACCGTCACCGCCACCGTCACCGCTCACCGTCACCGCCACCGTCACCGCCACCGCTCACCGCCACCGTCACTCCCACCGTTGACCGTCACTGTCATCAGGCTCCGATCGCCAGGAAGCGAAACGTGATCGGAAACAGAGCCGGCGGCCAACATCAGCGCCGTGGCGGAGCGGTCCTCCGGCCCGTACGTGGGCGCCGGGACGTGGTGACGGGCGGGTGGGACGCCCGCCCTGAGATCCCTACGGCATGCGGCGGCCGGAGGGGCGCAGCACCTGCAGCGTGCCGGGGCCGTCGGTCATGACCTTGACGTCATCGAGGAACCAGCCCTCGATGCCGGTGCATCCGTCCTGGCCCATCTCGAAGCGCAACCGGATGGTGTCGCCACCCGATGCGTAGGCGGAGAGGTCGACCTGGGACTGTCCCCAGCTGCCCTCGACGCGGCCCTCGTCGGCGCCGGTCCACGCGGCCTCACCGGCGAGCGGGTTGGCGTTTGCCACCTCTTCCTCGTCGCCGTCCTCGTTCTCGATCGTGGTGACGTCGATGACCGCCCCGTTGTAGGGGTTGAACACGAAGCTCCCGGGCTCCACCAGCTGGAAGTCGCCGCCGTTGACGCTGATCTTGAGGTTGCCGCCGTCCCACTGCTCCTCGAGCGCGACGTAATGGTCGAAGACCAGCATCGTGGTGGTCGCCCAGGCGGGAAGGGTGATGCCCGGGCTCTCGGCGCGCAGCACGCCCGACTGGTCGTCGGTGGTGCAGTTGCCGATGAAGCTGCTGTTGACGGCCCGCAGGACGCCGCCGGTGCGGTCGCCCGGAGGGATCTTCGTCCATTGCCAGTCGCGTGGGCGGTACTCCTCGAAGACGCCGTCGTTGGAGAGGATCCAGCGTCCGGCGGGGTCGGTCTCGAAGTCCTCCGAGAACGCCGGGTAGGGGAGCGCCACCGCCGGCGCGGGCGCGGCGAGGACGGGTTGGAAGTTGCACTGGGACGGGTCGAGCCGCATCTCCACCGCGAGCATGGCGTTCGCGACCTGTTGGCAGTCGAAGGAGTCGACGACCGCGTTCGAGATCTCGCCGGTCACGAGGTCGGTGAGCTGCTGGCCCACGAGGTCTTCGCAGCTCAGCTCGAGGAGGTCCGCGTGCTCGCCGAAGGCCGTCGTCGGCACCTGATAGATGACCATGGCGTGCCAGTAGACGTGGGCGGCCTTGGTGAGGCCGATGGGCTGAACATCGCGGCCGCCGTCCACCAGCAGCGCGAAGGCCCGGTTCGGGACGCCGTTGTTGATGTGGACGCCGCCGTTGTCGGGATCGAAACACCAGTATCGAGAGTCGGAGACTTTGGCCGGGTCGCCGAGGCACGCCGGGTTCCACATATCGCGGAGGGCCCCGCCGTCGGCGTCCTCGCCGATCAGCCAGCGCACCGAGCTGTCGCTGGGCAGGGCGTGGGCCATCGTGGCCTCGACACCGGCGGCGAGCGCGGCCTTGATCGTCTCGCCGTTGCTTTGGCCCATGAACACGGCGGGCGTCTCGTAACCGCCGGACGGAGCGCCGCCCATGTTGATCAGGGCGTCGCCCTGGTTGTTGACGATGATGATGCCGGCCGCACCCGCGGCCGCGGCGTTCTCCGCCTTGTCCGTGAAGTCGCACTCGCCGCGGTCGATCACGGCGATGTTGCCGGAGGTGAAGCGGAGCAGGGGCTGGCAGGCGTCGGCAGTGGCTCCGGTGCCGTCGTCCGCAAGCTCGACCGGAGCTGTCACCGACCACGGCGGCGCGGGGCTGAAGGTGCCCTCGCGCACCTCCAAGAAGCCGGCGATCGAAGTGGGCGAGAGAACCTCGACGGTGGCGCCGGTGCTGCCGAAGAAGGTCGAGCAGCCGTTGTCGCTGCGCCGGCGGTTCGGGGTGTCGCGTCCGGTGCCGTTGAGCAGGTCGACGACCTCGCCGAAGATGTCCGAGTAGGCCTCGTTGAGGGCTCCCGGCTGCCACTGGTAGATCAGGTCGTGGGTGTTGTCGGTGTAGGCGTGGGTCCACTCGTGGGCGATCACGTCATCGACGGCGAGGCCGCTGCAGTAGTTGGTGGCGACGCCGTTCCAGGCCGCGTTGGGGCACTCGTCGAAGTCCCAATCGATGACACCGTGCATGGTGGCGCCGCGTCCGTCGAACGAGTCGAACTCACCGCCCGACAGGTTCATGAACAGCCCGTAGGTCTCGAGGGACGACTCGATGAGTTGGTTGGCCTCCTGATCGAGGCCCTCGTCGTCGAACCCGGAGAACGGCAGAGTGTCGCCCTCGGTCCAGACAGGGTTTGGATAGCGCCGGCCGTGGACGGCGCGGTCGATCTCGTGAAGCAACGAGATCCGGTCGAGCACGCGGCCGTCGATGGCGTCGATGAAGAGCGCCTCGCGAACCGTACCGCCGTCGCCGATCTCGATCCGCCATGCCAGGTGGTTCCTGCCCGAGACGCCCCGCACCAGGCCGGAGCGGAAGACCAGCAGTTTCGAATGCGCGGCCGAGAGCCGTCCGGCCGGGATGCCGTGCCGCTTGCCCGCCGCCGCACGGCCGATCTCCGCCGCCTCCTCCGGCGAGACCTTCGCCTCGGTGTCGACATCGATGGCGGGCACCGTGACGCCGTTGACGGTCTTCAGCGCGCCGTCCTCGGTGAAGTGGACGCGCACCACGGCGCCGAAGACGGGGAGCCCACGGTGGCGCTGCGCGAAGCCGAGGTGGAGCCTGCCGAAACGGTCCCACCGTTCTGCGACCAGCTCGAGGTCGTCGGCGGGCGAGGCGATGCCGTAGAGCCCGGCGTGGCGCTCGAAATAGGATCGTGCCGCCCGCTCGGGCACCTCGCCAGCCCGCTTCGGTGCGGCACCCGGGAAGTGAACGAGCGTCGGGGTGCCGGTGGCTGGGTGCAGCTCGATTCGAGCCGGCGCTCCGTCGAAGATCTGGAGGCGGGGCGCAGGGGAATGGAGGGCTCGGCCGGCGGCGCCGGTCCACGTGATTGAAATCAGCGAAAGGACGATGCAGAGTGCGGCCGTTCGTGGCATCCTCGGCTCCCAGAGTGATCATCGCTCGCGGGGTCCGAGGCGGCATGCGACTGCCGAATCCGGGCCCCCGAAACGTCGCACTGAGTCTAACAGGATGCTGCAACGGGGAATTGCAGTCGGAAATCCGGATGATTCATCCGATTTCCCGGATGCGCCGCGGGGAAACCGGTCGTGGCAGAGAGATGGAATCGGGCATGGGACTTGCAAAAGCTAGGGTTGTCGTGCTAGCGGCATTGTGTTTTTCCGGTATTTCGTCCGATAAACCCGAATGAGTTGAGGGATTCAACTGGAGCCAAGGAGGTAGAGAGTATGTTTCGATTTAGATGTCTTCGTGTCCTCGCCGTGGCAG
>CAZSTH010000115.1:0-11422 GCA_964609835.1 uncultured Thermoanaerobaculia bacterium | reverse complement strand
CCACCGCCACCGCCACCGTTCACCGCCACCGCCACCGCCACCGCCACCGTTCACCGCCACCGTCTACCGCCGCCCGCCCGGCACGCGAGGCGCGTGCCCGACAAGCTCGATCAGCGCGGTTTGTGGGCGGCCTCTATCCCAGCTCGGTGCGAATCGACGCCGCCAGCCGTTCGGCCAGCTCGCCGATCTCGGCGGCGTCCTCGCCCTCGAGCATGAGCCGAGCCAGCGGTTCGGTTCCGGAGTAGCGGAGCAGCACGCGGCCGCGCCGTTCGAGACAGCGGGTGGCGTCCCTGAGCTCGCGGATGATCCCCGGCAGGTCGTCGAAGGGCAGCTTGCGGGTCACGGGAACGTTGAGCATCACCTGCGGCAGGCGCTGGAACCCGGAAAGGTCGGACAACGCGGTGGCGCTTTCGGCAGCGATCGCGAGCAGGTGCGTGCCGGTGAGGAGACCATCGCCCGACACCCCGTGATGGCGGCAGATCACGTGCCCCGACTGCTCGCCGCCGAGGGCGGAGTTGTGCTCCTTCATCGTCAGCCAGACCGCGCGATCGCCGACCGCGCAGCGCACCATCTCCATGCCCTCGCCGAGCAGCTCCTGCTCGAGGCCGAAGTTGCTCATGACGGTCGCCACCACCTTTCGGTGGGGTAGGCGGTCGTGGCGGTCGAGGTGGCGGGCCCACGCCAGCAGGATGTCGTCGCCGTCGAAGATGCGGCCCTGCTCGTCGACCAGGATCGCGCGGTCCGCATCGCCGTCGAGGGCGAGGCCGGCATCGGCGGCCGACGCCAGCACCCGGTCCGCCAGGCGCTGCGGCGAGGTCGCCCCGCAGCCGTCGTTGATGTTGGTGCCGTCGGGTTCGGAGGCGATCGCCTCGACCTCGGCGCCGAGCTGCTCGAGGAGCTCGGCCGCGAGCCCCGATGCGGCGCCGTTGGCCGCGTCCACCACGACCCGAAGGCCGGCCAGCGGATGGTCTCCGCCGTGGGTGGAGCGCAGGAAGGCGGCGTAGTCAGCGCGCAGGACGGGGTCGGCTGCGGGCAGGGCGCCGCCGGCGCCGGCGTCCATTGACGCCATGCGCGCCTCGATCCGCCGCTCGCGGTCGTCGGCGATCTTCTCGCCGCGGGCCCCGAGCACCTTGATACCGTTGTCGGGGGCCGGGTTGTGGGATGCCGAGATCACGACCCCGGCGTTCCACGACCTGGCGCGCAGCAGGTGCGAGACGGCGGGCGTCGGCAGGATTCCGGCCCAGGTGACGTGGCCGCCGGCAGCCTGGAACGCCGATGCCAGCCAGCCGGCGATAGCCGGTGTCGACGCCCGGGTGTCGCCGGCGAGCAGGATCTCGGGGGCGCCGCCGTCTGAGCGCAGCTCGGCGGCCAGCGCTGCGCCGAGCCGCCGCACCGTGTCCTCGTCAAGCGGCGGCGCGAATGCCCGCCCACGAATGCCGTCAGTCCCGAACAGTCTCGTCATGGATGTGCCGATCGACGTGCGAGGCCGTGGCTGCCGGTGTCGGCGGCGGCGCGACGCACGGGGGGGAGGTTCCCATGATCATGGGCGAACGTCAACCCTCCTCGCCGTTTCGCGCGTCGGCGGGCGGCTCCTCGAAGGCGATGTCCACCGTCACCTGGATCGGTCCGATGCCGAGCGCACGCAGCAGCGGATCGGGCAGCAGCGGCTGCGCGATCGCTTCCACCGGACCGGTCGCGCCCTCGATCGAGATTGGGCGGGTGTCGAGGTACTCCGTGGCGGTGATCCGGCTCTCTGGGCCCTGCACCGTGAAGTGGGTCGGGGAGACCACGATGTCCCGGATCACGAAGCCCTCCGCCGGCACGCCCTCGATGGACGGCCGGATCGGCACCAGGCGCGCCTCCTGCCGCTCGAGCTCGAGGGTGATGGCGGGCGGATCCACGCTCACCACCTCGACATTGACCGGCAGCGGAATGTCGCTGTCGTTGATGGGATAGGAGTTGATGCCCGGCCGTGCATCGGAGAGGTCGAGCAGCACCTCCGGCGGGGCCGAGGAGTCGAGGGCGCGGTTGAGCGGGCCGCGCAGCTGCAGCGAGACGGTGTCGGGGACGCTCGAGGTCAGCACCACATCGCGCGGGATGTTGACCAGCGTCAACCGGGCCTTGACGCCGCGCACGGAGATCGTCTGCGCCCGCTGTGCCGCGAGGACGTACCACAGCAGAAAGGCGGCGATCAGGGCGGCCAGGAACAGCAACGGGTGGCGGGGCTTGAGCATCACGACCTGGGTTCCTCGGGGGGGCGGAGCTGGAGCAGGTGCTCGGCGAGGGCGTTGCGGAGGGTGGTCTCGTCGAGCGGCCGCAGCAGCTGGTTCTCCACTGCCAGCGAAATCGTCCCGGTCTCCTCCGACACCACCACCACCAGCGCGTCGGTCTCCTCCGACAGGCCGATGGCGGCGCGGTGGCGGGTGCCGAGCTCGGTCGACAGCTCGTGGCGGGTGGTCAGCGGCAGGAAGCACGACGCGGCCAGGATCTGGCCGCCGCGGATGATGATCGCGCCGTCGTGCAGCGGCGTGCCGGGGATGAAGATGTTGAGCAGCAGGTCGTAGGAGAAGCGGGCCTCGAGCGGGATGCCGGTGTCGGCCCAAGCAACCAGCGAGTCGCGGCGCTCGATGGCGATCAGCGCGCCGATGCGCCGTGACGCCAGCGCCTGCGCGGCCAGCGCGAGCTCGTTGAGCATGACCGGCCCTTCCTCGGGGCGGCGGCCCCACCGGAAGATCGCGGTCGAGCCGAGGGCCGTCAGCATGCGTCGGATCTCCTGCTGGTAGAGGACGATGATTGCGATCGGCAGGAAGCCGAGCAGCATGGTGAGGATGGTGCCGAGGGTCTTGAGCTGCAGGGCGAGCGCGGTCACCTGGAGGCCGACGATGAAGACGATCCCCCACAGCATCTGCATGGCGCGGGTGCCCTTGAGCAGCACCAGCAGGACGTAGATCAGGATTGCCACCGACAGGATGTCGGCGACATCGGCGAATGAGACCTGGATGTCGGTCAGCTCCCGCAGCACGCCGAGCAGCCAGTTCACGCGCTCGCCTCCCCGGCTGCAGCCGCCAGCTCGAGGAACTGGACCGTGGCAGCCACATCGTGGACCCGGACCGCCGCGCGGGGGATGCCGAGTACGGGGATCAGGGCCGCCAGCGAGCCCGGCAGCCGCCGGTCGACCGGAGCGCCCGTGGCGCGGCCGATGAAGGACTTGTTGGAGGCGCCGATGACGATCGGGTGGCCGAGGCACGCGAGGTCGCTGGCGGCCGCCAGCAGGGCGTGGTTGCCGCGCGCGTCCTTGCCGAAGCCGATGCCGGGGTCGAGCCAGACCGCGTCCCGCGCGAGGCCCGCGGCCGTGGCGGCGCGGGCCCGCTCGCGCAGAAAGTGGTGAACCTCGGCGACGACGTGGGTGTAGCCGGTGTCGTCCTGCATGGTGCGGGGCGAGCCGCGCATGTGCATCAGCACGAGGGCCGCTCCTTCCGCGGCGGCCACGGCGTCGAAGATCTCCGGGTCGGCGCCGGCGGTGACATCGTTGACGAGGTCGGCGCCGGCGGCCAGCGCCGCGCGAGCCACCGCCGCCTTGGAGGTGTCGATGGACAGCACCGCCTCGGGGCGCCGCCGCCGGATCTCCGCGATCACCGGGATCGTGCGCTCGAGCTCCTGCGCGGCCGCCACCGGCTCGGCTCCGGGTCGGGTCGACTCCCCTCCGATGTCGATGATCTCGGCGCCGTCGTCGAGCATGCGCTCGCCGTGGGCGACGGCGGCGCCGGGGTCGACGAAGCGCCCGCCGTCGGAGAAGGAGTCCGGGGTGCAGTTGAGGATGCCCATGACCGCCGGCCGCGTCCGCGGCCAGACCGCTTCGAGGCGCAGACGATGGCGCCCGGTGTCCCCGCTCAGGCTGATCCCCTCACCTCCACTTCGGCTCGCTGCTTCTGACGTTTGATGCGCTCGACGTCGATGTCCGAGTGCTCCTCGAGCAGATTGTAGACCTCTTCGCCGTCCAGGACCTCGTGCTCGAGGAGGGCGCCCGCGATCGCCTCGAGGGTCGCCAGGTTGTCCTTGAGCAGGCTCTCGGCGCCTCCGTAGGACGCGCTGATGAAACCGCGGATCTCGTCGTCGATGCGGACGGCAGTGGCCTCTGAATAGTCCTGGTGCCGCGCGAACTCCTTGCCGAGAAAGATCGACTCCTCGCGCTTGCCGAAGGTCAGCGGGCCCATGGACTTGCTCATGCCCCACTCGCAGACCATCTTGCGGGCCAGCTCGGTGGCGCGCTCGAGGTCGTTGCCGGCACCGGTCGTCATGTGATCGGGGCCGAAGATCAGCTCTTCGGCCAGGCGGCCGCCCATCAGCACCATCAGGTTCGCCTCGAGGTAGGTGCGCGAGTAGGTGTAGCGGTCCTCCAACGGCAGCTGCTGGGTCAGGCCGAGGGCCATGCCGCGCGGAATGATGGTGACCTTGTGGAGCGGGTCGGCCTCCGGCACCAGCGCCGCAACCAGTGCATGGCCGGCCTCGTGGTAAGCGGTCAGCCGCTTCTCCTCCTCAGACATCACCAGCGACCGCCGCTCGGAGCCCATCATTACCTTGTCCTTGGCAAACTCGAAGTCCGCCATGTCCACCTTCATCTTGTTGAAGCGGGCGGCACGAAGGGCGGCCTCGTTGACCAGGTTGGCGATGTCGGCGCCCGAGAAACCGGGCGTCGAGCGCGCGATGACTGCCATGTCAACGTCGCTGGAGAGCGGGATCTCGCGCGTGTGGACCTTGAGGATGCCCTCGCGGCCCTTGACGTCGGGAGGGTTGACGACGATGCGGCGGTCGAAGCGGCCGGGCCGCAGCAGTGCCGGGTCGAGCACGTCCGGACGGTTGGTGGCCGAGATCAGGATCACGCCCTCGTTGGACTCGAAGCCGTCCATCTCGACCAGCAGCTGGTTGAGGGTCTGCTCGCGCTCGTCGTGGCCGCCGCCGAGGCCAGCGCCGCGGTGGCGGCCGACGGCGTCGATCTCGTCGATGAAGATGATGCAGGGTGCATTTTTCTTGCCCTGTTCGAAGAGGTCTCGCACGCGCGACGCGCCGACGCCGACGAACATCTCGACGAAGTCGGAGCCGGAGATGGAGAAGAACGGCGCGCCTGCCTCGCCGGCCACGGCCTTGGCGAGCAGGGTCTTCCCGGTTCCGGGCGAGCCCATCAGGAGCACGCCCTTGGGGATCTTGCCACCGAGGCGCTGGAACTTCTTGGGGTCCTTGAGGAACTCGATGATCTCCTCGAGCTCCTCCTTGGCCTCGTTGACGCCCGCGACGTCGGCGAAGGTGACCTTCTTCTGGTCCGGGTTGAGCAGCCGTGCCTTGGACTTGCCGAAGGACATCGCCTTGGTCCCTCCGGCCTGCATCTGGCGGAAGAAGAAAAACCACAACGCGACCAGGATCAGCAGCGGGGCCCACGACAGCAGCGCGGTCAGCATGCGGCCGTCAGTCGCTTTCTCGACCTTGATCTCGACGCCCGCCTCGCGGAGCTCGCCGATCAGCTCGTCATACCCGGGATTGTAGGTTTTGAGGTCGTAGCGGGGTGCAGCCGCGGTCTCTTCGGCCGCCCGGTCGGTGCGGATGAAGATTTCCTCGCCCTTGATCAGAACGCGCTGAACGTCGCCGCCGCCGACCCGGTCGAGAAACTCCGAGAAGGCGATCTCGCGGCTGGTCGAGTTGTATCCCCGCAGCACCTGCAGGATCAGGAGGACGCCGACGAGGATGACGACCCACATCAGCACGGTTCGTACGGTCTGGTTCACGATTCGCTACCCTCCGGCGCCCGGAATCTCAGGTTCTGGCGCTCAGGGAGAACCCGCCTCGCACTGGGATTGTTCCCCTTCGCTTCAGGCTCTCAGCCCTCGTCCAGGATGCACAGATCCGGCCGGTTGGTGTGCTCGCCATGCCCGGGTCCGAGGCCGTAGCCGACCAGGAATCCGTCGGGTGCGTCGTCGAACACGGCGTAGCGCGCATTGAGATTGACGCTTCGCAGCTGCGGCTTGTCGACCAGGGCCACAACCTCGATCGTGGCCGGGTTCTGCTGGCTCAGATGGGTGATGAGGTAGTTCTCGGTGACTCCGGAGTGAAAGACGTCCTTGAGCACCAGCACGTGGCGCCCGCCGACGTCGACCTGGGTCGCGAACGTGAGGCTCACCACCTCGCCGTGCGCGCCGATCGAGGAGGTGACCGCAACGAACTCGTAGTCCACCGGCCGCGGAATGAAGCGTGCCAGATCGGCGAGGAAGAACGCAGCGCCCTTGAGCATACCGACCAGGATGAGCTCGCGGTCCATGTAGTCGTCGGCGATGGCGAGGGCGACCTCCTCGACGCGCTCGCGGATCCGGTCGGCGCTGTAGATCACCCTCAACTCACTCACGACGTGTCACCTCCACCACATGGCTCCCGCGGCGGACGTCCGCTCGAGGTTGCCACACCCCTGGAATCCAACAAATTCTATCATCTTCGCAGAATACGGGCCACGCGCGGCGCAGGTGCCGGGGCAGACGGCGGGACAGGGCCGCGGCCACATCGCCTGCCCGGCCGACGCCCTCGATGCGGTCCCCGGGACGGGGAGACCGCACCGACAGTTTGCGCCCAGCGCGCGGGGCGTGGCACCACCGGCGGTCGCCCGCGACCGCCGCGCCGACCCTGATCTGCCACCCCGGTAGCGGCAGCGGCCGGGTCTCGCCCGGCGCGAGTACGATCTCCCAGGGCGGAATCTTCTGCGGCGGCTCGAGCCACAGGCGACCGCGGACCAGCCGCAGGACCCAGCGCCGCTCGAGGGTCACGGCACGCGGCGTGCTGTCCTCGAGCATGGCGGCAAAGAGCCCGCTCTGCGATCGCGTGACCCGCCGGATGCCGACCCGCGCGGCCTGCGCGTGCAGCCAGCGCGCGCGCAGGGCGGGCGACAGCGAGGCGACGCGGCTTCGCTCGACGCCGCCGTCAGGGTCCCACGGCTCGATCCACAGTGCGGCCGCGATCAGCTCGTCTGCGAGGTGGTCCTCGGCGGCCGCCAGAGCGCCGGCCAGCTCGACCAGGTGGTCGCGGATCGAGGGGCTGAGCTCGGCCATGTGGGGCAGCAGCTCGAGGCGTACCCGGTTGCGCAGATGGTCCGGCGACAAGTTGCTGCTGTCGTCGCACCACGGCAGCCCGCGGCAGCGGAGCCAGCTGCGAAGCTCGCATCGGGACCACGGCAGCAGGGGCCGGATCACGCCGCCTGCCGTGCGTTCCGCGATCCCGGAGAGTGCGCGCGGGCCCCCGCCGCGCAGGAGCTGGACGAGAACGCCCTCGGCAACGTCATCTCGGTGGTGGGCGGTGGCCAACGCCGCCGCGCCGATTCGAGCCTTCAGCTCGATCAGCGCCCGGTAGCGGAGCTCGCGCCAGGTCGCTTCACGTCCCGATGGCGCGGGATCGGGGGGGTGGATGCGGAGCAGGTGGAACGGGACATCGAGGGCCGCCGCCAGCTCGGCACAGAAGCGGGCGTCCTGGTCGGCCTCGTCGCCGCGGATGCCGTGGTGGACGTGCGCCGCCTCGACCCGCAGCGCGGGGGTGATTCCATGCATCAGGTGCAGCAGGGCCACCGAGTCCGCGCCCCCGGACAGCGCCACCAGAACCTTCTCGCGGGTCAGGTCGGGAAAGGCGGCGGCGAAGTGTTCGCTGAACGTGTCGAGGGGCATGGGTTCATCTTACCCGCATTCTTTGCGCGGCTTCGGCGCCCGGCGCGGAAGCCCCGCGGAGAATGCGGGGTTCGCCAACCCGAGCCGTGGGTTCGACCGGGCCGGCCTCCCGAATTGGCAGAGGTGGACTCTCGCGAGCGCCGGAGGTATAGTTCTCGGCCGGGCGGTGTAGCTCAGGGGTAGAGCAGGGGTCTCATAAGCCCTGTGTCGGTGGTTCAAGTCCACCCACCGCCACCACCGCCGGTCCGCGCGCGTCGTGATCTGGAGCGATCACATCGTATTCGGCCTGACGATGGATTCACCACCCTGCGGCACCGGCGCCGACGGTGCCGGAACCGCAGGGTATACTTTGAAGAATGGCATTTGAGCTGCCGGAGGACCAGGTCGTGCCTTGCCCCTCGTGCGGTGTGAGGATTGCGGAGGGTGAGCTGGCGTCGTGCTCGATCTGCCACCGGCTGCTCTGCCCCTACTGCGCGGTGCTCGACTTCGGTCGAACCTTCTGCTCCACCCGGTGCAAAGGGTTCTTCTTCTGGGGCGACGACGACGAGGAAGGCGAGGGCGACTGACGGCAATGGGTCAGCGATACGACGAGCTGATGGCCCGGGCGACCGCCGTGCCGTTCCTGCGTGCGGGCGCGGACCGCCTGCTGGTGGCCCAGAAGGCCGAGGGGCCGAGGGTCTTCGACGTCGACAACGTCGGCTACCTCGACTACATCGGCGCCGGTGGTTCGGCGATCGTTGGCTTCGCCAACCAGTTCGTGCTTGACGCGGTCCGAAAGGTGCTGGCCGCAGGAATCCCGGAGGGGTTCCACGTTCCCCAAGAAATCGATCTCTCGGACAGCCTGCACCGTTTCCTGCCATGGGTCGGCAGCTGGTGGTTCTGCCGCAGCCAGGATGAAGCTTTCCGCCACGTCCTCGACTGGTTGCGCCAGAAGACCGGCAACCGGCGCTTCCTGGTGCTCGATGGAGGAGCGCCGCTGCGGGTCGGCGCGCCGGCGGAGCTGTCGATCGATCCCGCAAACCCGATCCGCGAGGTGACCGGGTGGGACGTGTCGAAGATCATCGCGGCCATCACCAGCGGCGGCCCCAAGCTTGCGGGAATGATCGTCGACCCCCTGATGGGCCGCTTCGGGGTCGTCCCGCCGCCGAGCGGCGTGCTGCTGGATATTGCCGAGGCCTGTCGGCTCAACAACGTGCCGCTGGTTCTGGACGAGCGTGTTTCTGGCTTTCGGGTTGCGCGCGGCGGATTCGCCGAGCTCGAGGGAATCGTGCCCGACGTCGCCATCTACGGTGCCGCCCTCGGTGCCGGATTTCCGATCGGGGTCGCAGCGTTCCGTGACGAGAAGGCGCGCCTCGACCTCTACGACCCGCTGCCGACGCCGCACCCGGCCTCGCTGGCGGCCGCCGAGGCGGTGCTGTCGATCTTGAGGAACGACTCGGTGTACGAGCACCTCGAGAAGAGGACCGCGCAGCTGGTGGACGGCCTGCTTGCCCTCGCCGCGCGGTTCGAGCGGCCGCTGGCCATCAACCGCGTCGGCTCGGTCTTCGCGCTCTACTTCACCGGTGACCGGGTCGCCGACCGGCTCGGTAGGAAGCTGGCCGACGGCGATCTCTACCGCAGGATGGTTCTTGCGCTTCGCGAGCAGGGCGTCCTGCTGCCGCAGAAGCCGGGCCGCGCGGCCTTCGTGTCCAGTACCCACGGCGCCAAGGACGTGGATCAGACCCTGGCCGCCTTCGAGAAGGTCCTCCTCAAGCTGCACCAGGAGGACATGCCCTAGCCGATGGCCCCGACCGAGATGTACGAGCCGACGAGCCGCCCCGAAGAGCGCACGGGATTGGTCGGGCTGTCTCTTCCCGGTTTGCCGCGCCCGGTCGTCGAGGAGCACATCGACGAGCTGGAGCGGCTCGTGGACACCGCCGGCGGTGAGGTCGTGTGGCGGGAGATCCAGGAGCTCAAGCAGCGCAATCCCGCGACCGTGGTCGGAAAGGGCTTTCTCCACCGGCTGGCGGCGCGGTGCGAGGAGGATGCGCTCGACGCGCTGGTCTTCGACGAGGACCTGACGGCCTCGCAGGTCCGCAATATCGAACGCGAGGTTCCGCGATCGGTCAAGGTCCTCGATCGAGCCGCCGTGATCCTCGACATCTTCGCCCAGCACGCGCGCAGCCGCGAGGCCCAGACCCAGGTCGAGCTCGCCCAGCTCGGCTACCTGCTGCCGCGCCTGACGCGGCGCTGGCGACACCTGTCGCGGCAGGCGGGCGGCATCGGGACCCGCGGGGTCGGCGAGACCCAGCTCGAGATCGATCGCCGTCTCATCAACCGTCGCATGGCACAGCTGCGGAGCAAGCTGGAGGTGATCGAGCGCGATCGGCGCCTGCGGCGGGAGCGCCGTTCCGACACGCCGACGGTTGCGATCGTCGGCTACACCAACGCCGGCAAGTCGTCCCTGTTCCGCCGGCTGACCCGGGCCGACGTCCTGGTGGAGGACCGTCTGTTCGCGACCCTCGACCCCCGCGCCCGCCGCGTCGCGCTCGGCGAGGAGGTCGCGGCCGTCCTCATCGACACGGTGGGCTTCATCCGCAAGCTGCCGCACGATCTGGTGGCGCCCTTTCAGTCGACGCTGGAGGAGGCGGTCTTCGCCGATCTCGTGTTGCACGTCGTCGACGTCTCCCACCCGGCCTCGGACGACCACCTGCGGGTCGGACGTGAGGTCCTCGAGGAGCTCGGCGTCGACCGCGAGCGGAGCATGGTCGTCCACAACAAGATCGATCTCGCAGGCGGCGGCCGTCGCGGCGGCGCGCTGTCGGTTTCGGCGGCCACCGGCGAGGGCCTCGGCGTGCTGAGGTCGGCGATCCGCCGCGAACTGCTGTCGGGGCCCGGGGTGGCGATTCTCCGGGTGCCGCTGGAGGAGCCGGAAATGGTGCGACGGGCGGTGTCGCTGCCGCACCAGATCGCCCGCCGGTTCGGTCAGGGCTCGGTCGAGCTGGCGATGCGCGTCGATGCCAAGCGACTGGACGAGACCGGTCTCTTGGAGTACCGCGTACCCTCATGGGGGGACGGCGGATTCCCGGCTGATGGAGGTGTTCATGCCGATCTATGAGTTCCTGTGCCGGCCGTGCAACCGGATTTTCAGCTTCCACTCCTTCAAGGTGGCGACGGACAAGGTGCCCGTGTGCCCGAAGTGCGGCTCCGGCGACCTCCACCGCGTGCCGTCGAGGTTCGGCGTCGCCGCGTCGTCGAAGGCCTCCGCCGGCGACGACGGCGGCGACGGCGATTTCGACGACCCGCGGGTCGAGCGGGAGATGATGCGCTTCGCCGCCGAGCTCGAGAACATGGACGAGAACGATCCCCGCGCGATGGCGAAGGCAGTGCGGCGCATGACCGAGATCGCCGGCGAGGAGGTGACGCCGGCCATGGAGGAGATGATCCGACGCCTCGAGGCGGGCGAGGATCCGGACAGGGTGGAGGAGGAGCTCGGCGACGCCCTCGAGGAGGAGATGGGCGACCTCGACGGGGGCGGCGGGTTGTCCGGTGCGCCGCCGACCAGGGATTCGGGCCTGTATCCCATGTGATCCGCGACGGGGACCGGGACCGGGACCGCGATCCGGGACCGCGACCGCGACCGCGACCGCGACCGGGACCGCGACCGCGATCCGCGACCGGGACCGCGACCGCGACCGCCACCGCGATCCGCGACCGCGATCCGCGACCGGGACCGCCACCGCGATCCGCGA
>CAZSTH010000114.1:0-11446 GCA_964609835.1 uncultured Thermoanaerobaculia bacterium | reverse complement strand
CTCTCGACCATCTCAGGGCCTCAGGTCAAGCCGTCAACGCTCGGGGAGCACCAGACCACGACTGCCGACGGTGCTGGTGCCGGCCGGTAGGGCTGCGTAGGAAGAACCGATCGACAGGACAGTCGACGAAGCCGACCTGATGGTCGTGCGGAGGAAGGCTCGCTTCATCAGAGACGGCGGTTCGGGACCCACGCTCCTTCGTCAGCTGGCGGGTGAGAGATCATCTCAGGATGGCGCGGTGGCCGGCACCGTGGTCAAAATTCCCCTGAGAACCGCGGGACAGCGTCGAACCCCGTCCGCCCGATTGCGGATGCGCCGAATCAATCCACTGGCGACGCGTCCGCAGGGCGCTTGATCTTCGCCGCGTAGTCCACCAGCCGGCGTTCGTACTCGCTGTGCAGCAGGGGGCTCGAGATCAGGAAGTCGGCGGTGGCCCGGTTGCACGCCGTCGGGATGTTGTAGACCACCGAGAGCCTCAGCAGGGCCTTGACATCGACGTCGTGCGGGTGGGGCTCGAGCGGGTCCCAGAAGAAGATCACGAGGTCGATCTCGCCCTCGGCGATCTTCGCGCCGATCTGCTGGTCGCCCCCCAGCGGGCCCGACCGGAAGCAGAAGACGTCGAACTCCAGCTCCTCCTGGAGGAGACTCCCGGTGGTCCCCGTCCCGAAGAGCTGGTGCGAGGCGAGGGTGCCCCGGTTGTACTTCGCCCACTCCAGCAGGTCCTGCTTGCGATTGTCGTGGGCGATCAGGGCGATTCGTTTGACCTCGGGCAGCAGCTCGCGTTGATGTGTCGGCATTCGTCCTCCCTGGACACCATACTCCGCCACGCAGATTGAGCAGCGGTGCAACACATGAGGGACGAGGCACCGATGGAGCTCCGCAGGGACGGCGCACAACGACGGAACCGCGGGCCGGGAACCCAGCCGGTGGATCTGGCGCTCGGCGGATAATTCGATTAGACTCAGTCTCGGTACCAACAAAACATGCCACGGGAGGCAGCCATGATGAGAGGAGGTTCCATGAGAATCAGGACGTTCGTTTGGATCTGTGTCGTTGCGGTCGGGCTCGCGGTGACGGCGGTCGCCCAGGAGGGCGAGATGCCGCAGATGACCCCGGAGCAACAGGCGGAGATGGAAGCGTACATGAAAGCCGGCGCCCTCGGGCCGCAGCACGCGCTGATGGCCGAGCAGGTCGGCACTTTCGACGTGGCGATCAAGAGCTGGATGGACCCTGCGGCGCCGCCTATCGAATCGAAGGGTGTGGCGATCAGGACCTTGCACATGGGCGGCAGGGTCATGCACGAGGAGTTCCAGGGCGACATGATGGGCACCCCGTTCACCGGACTGTCGCGCAGCGGCTACGACAACGTGTCCGGCACGTGGTGGTCGACGTGGACCGACAGCATGTCCACCGGGATCATGGTCTCCACGGGTGAGTGCGACGAGAAACACAGCTGCACGTTCGTCGGCACGTACAACGACCCCATCAAGGGCGGCCCGGTGACCAGCCGCTTCGTGACGAAGCAGATGTCGCCGGACGAGGAGTACTTCGCGATGTACGGTCCCGGCCGTGACGGCGCCGAGATGAAGATGATGGAGATGGTCTACACCAGGCGCTGATTCGACGGTACGGCGTCGTCGTGGTCATGATCTGCGCTGCGGCCGCCTAACCCGCACTTCTCACAGGGTGTCTACTGCGGACGGCGAATCACGGTCCCGTCGTGCTTGTCGCACATTGCGCTCCTCGACGCAGTGCAACTACGACTGCGTCGCTCAATTCACGACTAACCCAACGGATACTTGTGCTTCGCCATCCTCGCAACGAAACCCTGTGGGAAGTGCGGGCTAACTGCTGCGGTTCCGGAGCTGACACGATCCGGAGCCGCCGCGGGTCTGTCGTGGTCGGCCGCAGTCGACCTCAGCTGTTGTCCGGCGCAACTCTCTTCAGCTGCGACAGCTGCTCGAAGTGCTCGTCGGCAGTGATGATGGCGGATAGGTCGTGCGTCAGCATCGTCGCAGCATGTACGGCGTCGCGCGGAGGAAGGCCGGGCGTTGCCTCGAGAAGGTCGCAGGCCGTGCCCATTTCGCGCGCTCCGACCTCGAGCATCCCGGGAAAGAGCTGCAGGACACTTCGTGCCAGCTGCAATGCCTCGAGGCGGAGGCCGCGCCGCGTGAGTACGTAGAGGATCTCCTGCACAACTTCGGAGCTCGTGGTGGCCTTGAGATGACCCTCGGCGACGCGCCGTAGGAGATCCTGGCACGGGCCGCGCTGCGGGTGGGCGCCGCCGGCGGCGTAGAGGAAGACGTTGGTGTCAAGGAAGAAGGTCACCGTGCGCCTCCGCGATTTCGGCCTCGATTTCAGCCCAGGGGAGGGTCGGCAGATTCATGGAGCAGATCGACTCCACGACCGCGGCGTTCTCGACGCCGGCCCCGAGGTATCGTTCCCGTACGGCGGTGCGGATGAGCTCGGCAACCGACGCATTCTTGCGGCGGGCGATCTCCTCGAGGCGCCGGTAGTCCTCCGGCTCCATCAAGATCTGGGCGCGTTTGCTCGCAGTCATAAAGCTCCTCTTATAAGTATGCACATGCTTATAAGTATAATATAGAAGCCCTGAACAGATACGGCAAGCCCTGATCGGCGTGATACAGCCGTTTCGGACAGCGCCATATTTCGGCGTCGGGCCCGGGTGGGGCGGCGCGGCGGGTCGTCTCTGCTCACGGCCGCGATGCGGTTAAGGTAATGGTGCCATAATGGTGCCAGACACCCACTTGTGATGTTTCCTCCACGACGAACCAGGTATGACTGGAGAGGGAAAAAATGCCAGCACAATAAGATCATAAGTGAGTGTCTGGCACATTTACGCTGCAGCCTTCCTCCGGAGCGCCACCGTGACGGCAACGAGGACCTGACAAAACTGACAGGTTGACGCCGATGGAGCCTGCGCCTATAAGACAGGGCCATTCCGACGAGAGGCTGTCGGGACCGGATGGATCGGAGGAATATCCGGAGCAGGCTCGACGCCGGCTGCGGAGCAGAGACGGAGATGTGGCGACGAGAGGCTCCCTCGAAGTGCCGGGCGGCAGTTGGGCCGCAGCACTTCCTCGATCTTCGAAAATCCGAACAGCAAGGTGCGCGCGGGAGCCGTGCGCCGCTGTGAATCGACAACACAGGGGGTAGAGATGAAGAAGCTGAGTGTGCTCGTGGTCGCGATGGCGGTTCTCGGTCTTCTCGTGCCGGCGCAGAGCGCCGATGCGCAGGAGAAGATCAGGGTCAAGGACGGCTGTGGTGAGATTCTCAAGGTGATCGGCAACACCGTCGCCGTGCGGGTGGACGAGACCAACAAGATCCGGGTCTTCCGCGATGTCTCGCCCGACATTGTCTTCATCTTCGAGGACGGCGAGGGCTCGGTGTACGACCTGCAGGAGGGCATGCACGCGTGCGCCTACCACTACGAGACGGTGGCCCCGCCGGCGTTGGTCTACATCGAGGAGCACGAGGTGGCGACGGTTGCCGACACCCCGGACCCGCACGACAAGCCCGCGATGGCGAAGCCCGCTCCGGCGCCGAAGCCGGCGCCGATGCCGGCTGCGCTGCCGCACACCGCCAGCTCGCTGCCTGCCGCCGGCCTGCTCGGCCTGCTGCTGGTCGGCCTGTCGCTCGGGATCGCCGCGCTGCGCCGGTTCTGATCCGCGGTCGAACGCCGCATCCAGGCCACCCTCCGTCGAGGGTGGCCTTTTTCCATCTGCCTCGCGGATTCGAGTTCGTGTTCGCCGAGGCGCAATGGCGCCGCGGCCTGTCCGGAGAACGCCGGTCGCGCTCGCGAACCGGGCCGGTTGGAAGAACCGTAATGGTGCCAGACACCCACTTGTGATGTTTCCTCCACGACGAACCAGGTATGACTGGAGAGTAATGGTAATGGTGCCAGACACCCACTTGTGATGTTTCCTCCACGACGAACCAGGTATGACTGGAGAGGGAAAAAATGCCAGCACAATAAGGTCATAAGTGAGTGTCTGGCACTTTAACGTGGATCCTCGGCTGGTGGACCGCCGCAGACGTCGTGGACAACGACCCGGTCGGCCGGCAGCCCGGTGCGTTCGGTGAAGCACCGGTACTCGTGGCCGGCCATCGGGTCGTCGGCGTCGCGCGCCTGCAGAAGGAGGGCTCTCGGTTGCACGGTCGCCTCGTTGACGGCCCCGCCGGACAGCCGGCGGAGAACACCGTCATTGTAGCGGAGAGGGACGGCTCGAGCAGACCAGCGGCGCCACGGCGCAGGTGAGGGGCCTGCGCGCTTCTGCCGAGTCAAGGAATGGGCTCTCGCTCCAGCCCCTATAATTGGGGACGTGAGGCCGTCTCGTCCCGCGATCTTCCGCGTCGTGCTGGTGCTGCTGGGCGTGGTGCTGGCGGTGGTGCTGCTGGAGCTCGGGATGCGCAGCGTGGGGTGGGCCTTCGAGCGGTCGCGACAGCAACGGATGGAGCGCCAGCTGGCGGCGAGCAACGAGCTGCGCATACTGTGCCTCGGGGAGTCGATGACCGAAGGGGATCCCTGGCACCTCCGCTACCCCGAGGCTCTGCAGAGGATCCTCAACGCGCAGCCACTCGGCGTGCAGGTGACGGTGATCAACGGCGGCAAGGGCGGCACCCGCAGCGACGAGATCCTGGGCGAGCTGGAGGCCAACCTCGGCCGCTACCGGCCGCACATGGTCGTCACCATGATGGGGATCAACGACCGGGGCAAGACCCACGCCTACGGTTCGATCATCGCGCCGGGCGAGGGGCACTGGTACGGCGAGCTGCGCGTCTACAAACTCTACCGCGTGCTGCGGGTGGCGTTCGAGCGCAAGCTCGGGTTGGCTGACGACGGCGAGCTGGTGGTGGCTGAGGACATCGCGCAGGTCGAGCCGAGCCTCGGGCTCGACGGGGTCACGGAGTCCATACGCGGCGCCCACGACCCGCAAATCAACCGGACGATGATGGAGCGAATCGCCGCGGCGACGGAACTGCGCGAGAGTGGGAGGCCGGAGGAAGCCGAAGCTGTTCTGCGGGAACTGCTGGCCGAGTCTCCTGGCCACGACGCGCCGGTGGTCGAGCTCTTCCAACACCTCACGAAGATCGGTGAGCTCCGGCGGGCGCACGAAGTGCTGCTGCAGCGGGAGGCGGAGATCGAGAAACCGTCCGTGGGGCTGTTGGAGGCACTAGCGATCTCGTACCGGAATCTCGAGCAGTGGGAGCGGTCGATCGCGACCCTGATCGAGATCCGGCGCGAGTATCTCGGCGCCGAGGACTTCGAGGCGCACGGTCATTTCGCGAGCGCCATGGCCAGCACCTATGAGCAGGCAGGACGTCTGGACGACGCCGAGGCGTGCCTGCTCGAGATTGCAGAACAGCTGAGTCCCGGCGACGACGGTGCTCTCGAGGCGCTGATCGAGTTCTACCGACGTCACAATCGTCCCGAGGATGCAACACGCTACCGCGAGCTGCAGCTCCGGATCCGCCACCAGTACGTCAACCCGATGACGCGCCGCAACTACCTGCGGCTGACCGAAATCCTCGAGTCGCGCGGCATCGCCCACGTGGCGGCCCAGTATCCCACCCGGCGCGTCGAGAGCCTCCACCGCCTGCTCGACCACGACCCGCGGCCCCGCTACGTGGACAACGCCTTCATCGAGGAGCTCGTCGAGCGCGACGGCTACGACACCTACTTCATCGACCGCTTCGCGATCGACTTCGGCCACATGACCAGCCTCGGCTATGAGCTGCTGGCCGAGAACATCGCCCGCGCCATCGTCGAGGCCTACTTCGGCCGGCCGTTCGACGAGGATTGGCGAGCGTCGGCGACGGAGGCGGCAGGCCTCTCTTCGAACTCCAGCAGCCGCACCGTGTAGGCGTGCGAGGTGCCGAGGACGGTGAAGCGGCCGAGCTCGGGTGAGGGGACGAACGGCCGAAAGGTCACGAAGAGCGCCGACCGGATGTCGCATCAGTGCCCATCAGTGCATCAGTGCCAGGGCCGACACTTTTGACACTTTGGCCTGGTTTTCTGCCGTGGTTACCAGCGGCCTGCTGGAGGGATAACGACCCATGCCCTCTCTCCATCAAGTTCAGTGCCGGAATCATAACCTCAATACCTTGGTGCCCGGCACGTTTTACGTTTTAAGGCCCCCACCCGTCCACGCGACACGGGTGGCCGTGGGCGGCGTCGCGTCCTCGGCAAAGAAGCGCGGGGGGCCGTCGGTGGCGTACTCGATGCGCTCTACGATGCGGCCGTCGGCGTCGGTCAGCAGCTGCACGCTGCCGAGGAGATCCGTGACCGGCCACAGCGTGCGGTCGAGGACACCGTCGCCGTCGGAGTCCACCTCCTCCACCGCCAGGTCGTCAATCCAGCGGCCCCAGTGGTGGCCTGGGCCGAATGTTCTCACGGGTCAGATCCAATGAAGCGGATTACCATTAACAATGCAATAGCGGCTATCAGCACACGCGCTGCAAGAAACGCAACGGCGTGGATCCTCTGCGCTCTCGAATCACCTACCTGCGAACCGAATTCACCTGGACCCTGCTGGAGTATGACTTGATAAACGTTGTCTGAGAACGTGCCAGCAAACCTACCAACACGGATGTCACCGACCCTCTTTACTCCCAGACTTTTCAAACGCGAAAATAGTAACGCCCCTCCAGAAGCGTATATACCAATACACAGAACAATCAAGATTGTAATTGTCGGCTCCAGGTTCGAGAGAAAGACCATCATCTCTCAATCCTTCTCAGGGATTCATTGATTCTGCAAGATGGGGAAAGAGGGACCGCGCAGCTCGAGGCCCTTGAATGCCGCGGCGTTCATGCCGGGCTCGTCGTTCCGGTCGGCGCCGGCCGCTCGCAGACCGAATGCCGCCATGAAGCAGACGATGGCCGTGATCGATCGTCTCGGTTGTTACAGTAGCAAGATCAGCCGCGAATTTCAGGCTATGATCTCCTGCAGATTCGGACGTGTGGATCTGAGCGAAGGAAGATTGAGGCGGGGCGGAATCCGCACGACGTTCGAGTGGTTCGTCCACTCCGAGGTCACCGGCGGCGGTCATCGCGTTCATCTGCATCGAACGGATCGAGATCGTCCCCCTGGCCGTGGCAATGGTCCAGCCGGGGCTGCTGTTTGCTGCGATCGGGGTGCACCGGAGGACATGACGTGAGGTCGAATATGAGCTGGCATCTGGAGCGCGCACACCGGGCCCGGCGGCGCCGGGCCGGGGTTATCTCGGGGCTGGTTGCCGCCGCCTTGTGGTGCGGTTCCGTCGTCGGGGCACAGGGGGCGTCGCTGACAGAAGCGACCCCGGTGCCGACCGCGCCGCCGGGTCCGGCGCCGCTCGAGGCAGCCGAGATCGCGGAGCGGGCGGCGACAACCCGGGTCATGCTGCAGAGCGGAAGATCGCACGACGACGTCAGCCGCGAGCTCGAGCAGATCGCCGGGGATTTCGAACGCGGAAAACAGCAGCTCGAGACACTCATCGAGGACACGGAGCGTCGATTGGCGGTCCAGGGGCCGGCTTCGGTCATCGTAGAGACCGAGAAGGAATGGACCCGCCTGCTGGCGCGGCTTGACCGCTGGCTGCTGATTTTAAAAGGGCACGTGTCCAGGTTCGACGCCGAGCTGCGGAGCCTCGAGGCCGAGCGGGATTTGTGGCAGCTGACCCGCGAGGGCGCCAGAGAGGAAGAGCTGCCGCCGACGGTGCTGCAGGAAATCGAGGACACCGTGGCCGCCATCGACTCCGCGGCCGGTGAGGTCCGCACGATCCGCGACCGGGTTTTGGAGCTTCAGGCGCGGATCTCGAAAACCAGGGTGGCGGCAGAGGAGATATTGGTCAGGCAACGTGAGGAGATCGCCCGCCGCAGACGGGTCGTCCTCGGCGTCGACAGCCCGCCGCTGTGGCGGGCGTTCACGGTGCCGGGAGTTGACGGCAGCCCGTCGCAGCAGCTGACGGCGATGTGGCGGAAGAACGCCGAAAGCATCCGCTCCTACATGGTCGAGCAGGCTTCCAAATTGCTGCGGCACTTGCTGTTTCTACTCGCCCTGGTCGCCCTCCTGATGGTGGCCCGCGGCAAGGCGCAGCTCTGGGTGCAGCAGGACCGGTCGCTGGAACGCACCGTGGGGGTGCTCGAGCGGCCGCTGGCGGCGGCGCTGATCGTTTCGATCCTGTTGCGCGACCTGTTCCACCCCGAGGCGCCGCTGGCGTGGATCAACCTCCTCGGGCTGGTGCTGGCGCTCGCCGCCCTGCGGCTCTTTCCGCTGTTGGCCGGCGCGACGCTGCGGCCGCTCGCCTACTCTCTCGCACTGCTGCTCGTCCTGCAGATCGCGACCGAGCTCGCGCCGGACGGTAATTTGATCGACCGCCTGTTGCTGCTGTTGGCCGCGGTGGTCGGCGCTTGTACGGCGGGCTGGGTCGACCGGCAGGTGACCCGCACGCCGCCGCCCATCACGCGCGGTTGGTACCGGGTCATCCGGCTCGGCTCGCGGCTGGCGATGGCGCTCTTCGTCGCCTCACTGGCGGCCAACGTGATCGGCGCGGTCGGGTTCGCCTCGGCGCTGGCGATGGCGACCATGACCGCTCTCTTCGCGGCCGTCATTCTCTGGATTTCGGCCGTCGTCGTGCACGCCGTGGTCCGGGTCGTCATGCTCACCGGGGCCGCGCGCCGGTTCGGACTCGTGCGACTGCACGCCGACGAGGTGCGGCGCGCCGTGTTCCGCCTCGTGGACGGTGCCGCCGTCGTCAGCTGGTTCGTGATCGTCCTGGACGGGATCGGGCTGCTGGCGCCGGGCGCCTCCTGGCTGCGGCGGACACTGGAAACCGAGCTCCGCCTCGGCGAGATCACCATCGTCCCGGGCGACATCCTCCTGTTCGCTTTCGTGGTCTGGATCTCGTTCAAGCTGTCGCAGCTGATCCGCATCTCGCTCGATTCTGATGTCTACCCGAGGTTCGCCCTTCCGCGCGGAGTCCCGGGTGCGATCAACCGTCTCACCCACTACGTCGTCCTGGTGGTCGGTGTGATGATCGCCGCGAGCGCCGCCGGGGTCGATTTCAGTCGCCTCACCCTGGTGGTCGGTGCGCTCGGCGTCGGCATCGGCTTCGGGCTGCAGAACATCGTCAACAACTTCGTGTCGGGCCTCATCCTGCTCTTCGAGCGGCCCATCCGCATCGGCGACCGGGTCGAGCTCAGCAGCCAGCTTTCCGGAACGGTGGAGCGGATCGGCATCCGGGCCAGCGTCGTCCGCACCTGGCAGGGCGCCGAGGTCATCGTCCCCAATGCGAACCTGATCTCGTCGGAGGTCATCAACTGGACGCTGTCCGACGACCGCCGCCGGATGGAGATTCCGGTCGGCGTGGCCTACGGGATCGTCCCCGAGGTGGTTCTCGAGCTGCTGCTGGGCGTCGCCCGTGCCCACACCGGGGTGCTCGAAGATCCCGAGCCGGTGGCCCTGTTCACCGGCTTCGGCGACAGCTCGCTCGATTTCGAGCTCCGCGCCTGGACGACCGGGGACATCGTGGTCATTCCGAGCGAGCTTCGGGTCGCCATCAACCAGGCGCTCGCCGAGGCGGGCATCGAGATCCCGTTTCCGCAGCGCGACCTTCACCTGCGTTCGGTGGAGTCGGCGGCGGCGGACAGGCTCGGGGCCGGCAAGCGCTCGACGTGAGCCGCCCTCGCGGCCGCGCCCGGGCGAACCCTCATGATGAATGCGGGCTCTGGACGATGGCGCACGCTGGTATTTTGCGACTATTGTGCAATAAGGCCTTGAATCTTCAATGCCCGGCGCGGGCCCGCCCGTAGCGCGAGCCCCGGGAGAAAGACATGGAAATCACCAAGCGCGCGCTCGGCGACGTGACGATCTTCGACCTCGACGGCAAGCTCACCATCGGCAAGGGCGACGTGGTACTGAGGGATATTGGGTTTATGGGGCTTTTTTATCGGCGTAATGGGTGCCACGAAAGGATCCGTGGCACACGGATGGGTTCGGATATTGGCTCACAGTCGCCTGGAGACTTGCGAAAAGTGTCGTGCGGGAGTCGGTTGATGTTGATCCGCACAACACATCGAGAAGGCAGCTGTGGAGATGAGGGGCTTAACGCTCATTTGGGCAGTTCTCATGACGTGGTTCGCCGCACCTGTCGGGGCTCTGGAGCTGGGCGATGTCGGATCGGTTGAGTGCCGGCTCGTCCAACTCGAGGTTTTCGTCCTCGTGGACGAGCGTGGGCCGTTCGTGAACCACGGGCAGCTCATGAAGGCAATCAACGAATTCCTCAATGCGGAGAAACGAAACGGAGTGATCTCGGGGGCGTGCGCTGCGTGCATCCGCAGCCAGTTTGCCCGGAGGGTTCCTCCCGACATGCAGACGCCTTGCGGTGAGGAGCAGGTTGCCTTCGAGGTGCGACAGCATGCGACCGAGAACTTCGAGAGGATCCGAACGCTGATCGATCCGGACGACTGCTCTCCGACCGAGTCGAGATTCGTTGGGAGGCACGTCGTAGTCACGTCGGATCTCTGGGCCTACGTGTTCGACCTCAGCGGCAGGCAGGTTTTCCGGCCGGTGGCGGCCGCGCCGCACCTGCGCAGCGCATTTTCAGCTCCGATCGGCCCGGATCTCGATGAGTGGCAGCGGCATTGCGTGACCGAAGAGACCGTCGGCTGGGCGCAGGAGATCGCCCTCGCCGTTTTCGATGCGGGCTACGTCTTCGACCCCGCGACCCGCGTGATTCCGGTTCGCGAGCTGATCACCTCGAAGGCCGCCAACTCGGAGGCATTCAGCTCATACGAGGGCCGGACGAGCGTGCTGTTCCGCCCGCTCGAACTCGACGACGATCTCGTTTCGTCCTTCAGAACCACGTTCACGACAACGCCGGAGGGGGAGCCGGAGGTGGTGACCCGCTCGGTCGAGGTGCCGTCGCGTTCATACGAGACCTACGTGGCCTTCGCTCCGGCCGGCCACGTCATGCGCGTCGAGTCGGGGCACCTGACACCCGAGGGTAGGGATTTCTTGGGGGTGTTCCGAACCGCTGTGGAGGACGGGCGCATCACCTTCGAGCCAATTCTCTATGAACGGGACCTGCAGTTCGGCGGCTTTTTCAGCCCGCTCGAGCCGAGGCTGGAGCTGACTGCCTACTCCTACGAGGGTGAGGACTTCCTCACCACGACGCTGCCTGACTGCGAGAAAGCGGTGGAGTGCAACCCATTCGATGAGTACCTGCCATACGAGTACTGCTACAACTCGCCGTGGGCGCCGGACGTCGACTCGTTCATCAGGCCCTCGCTGCAGTATCGATTCGACACCTTCAACATCTGGCACGAGTACGGACGCCGTGGCGGCATCCGGGGCAACTGGGACCCCGATGCCCAGGCGTGGACAATCCCGAACGTGGAGGTCCTATAAATAAAAGACGACGCGAGTATGGCTGTGGGTGCCAGC
>CAZSTH010000113.1:0-11550 GCA_964609835.1 uncultured Thermoanaerobaculia bacterium | reverse complement strand
CTTCCCCGACGGCAGCCAGGTCCTCGGAGGTGCGCCGTTCAACGTCGCCTGGCACCTCCACGCCTTCGGGCACGCACCGATCATGGTGACTCGCATCGGCGACGACGACGCCGGACGCGAGGTCCTGGAACGCATGGCGGACTGGGGCATGGACCGGCGCGGTGTACAGGTCGATCCGGAGGCGCCGACCGGACGCGTGGAGGTCGTTGTCACTGACGGCGAACCACGTTACGAGATCGTTGCCGATCAGGCGTTCGACCGCATCTCGGCGGACGAGGCGCGCGCGGTTGTTCGCAGCACCCAGGCGTCCCTGCTCTACCACGGCACCCTCGCGGCGAGGGCCGAGGCCTCGCAGCGATCGATCCAAGCGCTGCGTGACCTCGTCCACTGCGGCATCTTCGTGGACCTCAACCTGCGCGCCCCGTGGTGGACTCGCGACAGCGTGGGTCTGCAGCTCAACGGATCGACCTGGATCAAGCTCAACCTCGACGAGCTCGAGGCGGTCTCCGGGGACGGCGGCGGTGCGGTGGCAATGGCCCGCGAGCTTCGCCGGAACACCGGCGCCGAGCAGATCGTCATCACCCGGGGCGAGGGCGGTGCGCTGGTCGTGACCGCGGACGCGACCTTCGAGGGCGCTCCCGATCCTGCGGGCTCCGTGGTCGATACCGTCGGCGCGGGTGACGCCTTCAGCGCGGTGTGGATCGCCGGCTTGCTGCGGGGCTGGATGGCGACGACGACCCTGGCCAAGGCGCTCGACTTCGCTGCCCGCGTCTGCAACATCCGCGGAGCCACCACGAACGACCGTTCTCTCTACCATGAGGTGCTCGCCGACTGGCATCGCGCGACCAGGTGACTCACGGTGCCCCGGCCGCCGCCGACGACCCGTCCCGGCCGGCGGCCTTCTCGACCACGGCCTGCGCCGGCCCGGTTCTCGGTGCCACGTGGACGGTGCGTTTGGGGGTAGGAGAACTCGACACTCAGCTCCTCCAATCGCCGGCACCGAGGTTGATGGCCTGCTGGCAGTCCAAGTAGAGCGTGCAGTCGGGATCGAGCACGTAGTACACCACCTCGAAGACATACGCCGATTCGCCGAACTCCTTGGAGTGCGCGCGGTCGAGGATCTCAGCCGTTATCCTCGGACTGAACGGTCAGCACCGGTATTCCGGCGAGCCGGACCACCTTCTCCGTGACCGATCCGGTCACGAAACGCGACAGCCCGGTGGCGCCGCGGGTGCAGATGACGATCACGTCGCTGCCCTCGCGCTCCGCCATCTCGACCACGGTCTCGGCCGGGCTTCCCCAGCGAACCTCGTAGCGGCAGGCCACCTCGTCCGGAACCTGGCTGTCGATCATGTCCTGTAGCGTCTGCTTGGCATCGTCGACCAGGGTCTCTCGGTAGGCCTCGAAGTTGATGGGGCTGTGGCCGCCCACAGCAGGGCCTGCGGTCGCGATCGGTGTCAACACGTGGGCGAGCACGAGCTCGGACCCGAAGTGCCGGGCGAGCTCCACCGCGGCATCGATGGCGGGCCGTGAGCGATCGCTGAAGTCGGTCGGCGCGAGAATCTTGGTGAACGGAATCATGGTCCTCCCCTTTCGTGACGGGTCTTCAGGTCGGCGGTGCCGGCACGCCCGGACACCGCACGCACAGGTTTCCCGACCCCGCTCGATGCGAGCCTCGTGCCAACTCGCCCGCAGACCCTCGAAGTCATGTCCGACGACTGCGGGCACACGATCTCCCCACCGGAGAGAAGCTCCGCCGCCTCGCGGCACGGTCGAGTCGTTGAAGAAAATGCCCGCTGGCGTTGAAGCAATTGCACACCTTGCCCCCTGCACCTCGGTCCGGCGCTCGCGGGGCGGGGGCGGTTCCGGCACGGGATCTGCATTTCCTCAAGAAACGACCATCGGAGTTCGGCGGCGAACCTGGAGGAACGCATGAGACGCCCAACCACCATCAACCGACAGCTGGCGATCCTGATCACAGCGGCAATCTTGCTGACGGCCTGCGCCTGTCGGCGCGAGCCGACCGATCCCCGGGTGTTGGAGTCAGCGGCGCCGGCAGCAGCCGCGGCCCACCTGGCGGCGTGATGTTCGGCGCGCAACTCGAGCTCTTCAAGCTCTTCGGCTTCAGCGTCAAGGTCGACGTCAGCTGGCTGGTAATCGCGTTCCTGATCTCGTGGTCGCTGGCGACCAGCGTCTTCCCTGCCATGCACCCGGAATGGTCCACGACCCTCCACTGGGTGATGGGGATCGGTGGCGCGATCGGGCTCTTCGTGTCGATCATCGTCCACGAGTTCGCCCACTCGCTTGTGGCGAGGCGCTACGGACTGCCCATGAAGGGCATCACGCTGTTCATCTTCGGCGGCGTTGCCGAGATGAGCGACGAGCCGCCGAGCCCCAAGGCCGAGTTCTGGATGGCGGTCGCCGGTCCTGCCGCGAGCATCGCGGTGGCAGCGCTCTGCTACGGGGTGGCGGCGATCGGGAGCCTCTCGGGCCTGCCGCAGGCCGCGGTGACGGTGATCGGCTACCTCGGGTTGATCAATCTGGTCCTGGTGGTCTTCAACATGATGCCCGCCTTCCCCCTCGACGGCGGCCGCGTCCTGCGCGCCGCCCTCTGGAGCTGGAAGGAGAACATCCGCTGGGCGACCCGGGTTTCGAGCAGCGTCGGCGCCGCCTTCGGTGCGGTCCTGGTAGGCCTCGGGCTGATCAGCCTGCTGCTCGGCAATCTCGTCGGCGGGCTGTGGTGGATACTGATCGGCCTCTTCGTGCGCCAGGGGGCGAAGGGCTCGTACCGTCAGCTGCTGCTGCGGCGCGAGCTGGAGGGCGAGCCGGTCCGCCGCTTCATGAAGGAGGACCCTGTGGTGGTGCCGCGGGAGGTCCCGGTCAAAAAGCTGGTGGAGGACTACATCTAAAGGTATAACCGAAAGTTGTGGATGAGTTGAATGAGAAAGGCGGCGTATCCTTCCGCGTGACCAAACGCGATTCCCTGGAAAGGACCAGGGGGAAGGGACGCCACCTATGCTGAGCATAGTCGAAAATAGAGAGGGGCGCGAGGCCACCGAGGGAGCAGTCACATTGGACGAGCTTGCTTTGGAGGGAGCTCGTCGGATGCTGGCGGCGGCGCTTGAGGACGAGGTGGTATCGATCTACGACGCGACCATGCGCTACGTCGAGGACGGCACCCCGCTGCTGGTGGAGGCCGGCACCGGCAGCCTCGAGCCGCGCCACGCGGTGGTGTCGACCCGGCTGTTCCTGAAGCGTACGCGGTCCAGCAGGGCGAGGCGCTCGCCCGCAACCTCGCGCGCGTCCTCCGCGGCGAGCCCGCTCGCCCGCGTGAGATCCGGACGCGCGGCTCGCTGGCCGCGCTCGGCTGCCGCACCGGCGTTGCCAAGGTCTTCGGCGTCAAGCTCTCGGGCTTCCCTGCCTGGTTCCTGTGGCGGACCGTGTACCTGTTCAAAATGCCCGGGAGGACGCGTAAGCTGAGGGTCGCCATGGACTGGACGCTCGATTTTTTCTTCGCCAAGGACGAGGTTCAGCTCGGTCTGGCCCAGCGGCGGCAGCGCACCGCCCATACCGAGCAACCGAATGCCGACAAGGCCCGCTGCGCGGGCACCTGAATCGAAACCACGAGGAGGACAAGATGTCGAAGAGCTCAGCAACCGCGACCTGGAACGGAACCCTGAAGGCCGGCAGCGGCACAATGAAGCCCGCCCACGCGGCGGAGATCCCTTTCAGCATGGGCACCCGCTTCGAAGGCCAGCAGGGCAGCAACCCCGAGGAGGTGATCGGCGCCGCCCTCGCCGGCTGCTACTCGATGGCGTTGTCCCTCGGCCTCGAGCAGGGCGGTGCGGCGCCGAGGTCCATCAGCACCTCGGCCGAGGTCACCCTCGAGAGAAGGGACGGAGGCTTCGCGATCACTGCCATCCACCTCGACACCGAGGTGGATGCCGACGATATCGACGAGGCGGCGTTCCTCGAGATCGCAGAGCAGACCAAGGCCGGCTGCCCGGTGTCGAAGGCATTGGCCGCGATAGAGGACATCGGCCTCGACGCCCGGCTCGTGTCCAGCTGAGGCCGTTTGCCCGCCGCGCCCTCACTCGGCACGGACGCTCAGCGGTCTCGGCTCGTGCTCTGACGGAGCCGCCTGATTTCCGTCATCCGCTCCCGGATCTTCCGCTCCCATCCGTGCTGAGTGGGTCGGTAAAACCGCGAGCCGAGAAGCTCCGGCGGGAGGCACTCGAGGTCCGAGACAGCGCCCTCGTCGTCGTGGGCGTAGCGGTAGCCCTCGCCATACCCGGCCCCCTTCATGAGCGCGGTGGGTGCGTTGCGGATGGCCATCGGAATCGCCAGGCCCGGCCGCTGCCGAATCTCCCGCTTGACCCGGCCGTAGGCGGTGTAGAGCGAGTTCGATTTGGCGGCCAGCGCCAGGTAGACCGCCGCCTGCGCGAGCGCCAGCTGACACTCTGGCATCCCGACGTGCTCCACCGCCTGCGCCGCTGCCGCCACCTGCTCGAGGGCGCGCGGGTCTGCCATGCCGATGTCCTCCGACGCCATGCGGAGCATCCGCCGAACCACGAAGCGCGGATCGGCGCCGCCCTCGAGCATGCGTCCGAGCCAGTAGAGGGAGGCATCGACGTCGGAGTTTCGGACCGACTTGTGGAGCGCCGAAATCAGGTTGTAGTGCTCCTCCCCTTGCTTGTCGTAGACCGCCACCACCCGCTGCGACGCCCGTTCGACGAGCGTCGGATTCACGGTGCGGACGCCGTCGGAGCGGGCAACGAAGACCGCGAGCTCGAGCAGGTTGAGGGCCTGGCGGGCGTCCCCGGCCGCCATTGCCGCGATCAGCTCGAGCGCGGAAGGCTCGCACTCCAAAGCTGTGTCCGCGAGGCCACGATCGGTGTCCTCGAGCGCGGTCCTCAAGATCGCGCCAAGGTCCTCAGGCGACAACGGCTGCAGGATATAGACCTTGAGCCTGGAGAGCAGCGCCCGATTGAGTTCGAAGGAAGGATTTTCGGTGGTGGCTCCGAAGAGGACGATATCGCCCGCCTCGACAAACGGCAGGAACGCATCCTGCTGGGCCTTGTTGAAGCGGTGGATCTCGTCCACGAAGAGCACTGTCCGCCGGCCTTCGCCGCGCCATCGGGCGCGTGCTTCGGTCATCACGGAGCGCGCCTCCCTGACCCCCGACAGGACCGCGGAAAAGGTCACGATCCCGGCGTCACAGGATTCTGCGAGCAGGCGCGCCAGAGTGGTCTTGCCGCTCCCCGGGGGGCCCCAGAAGACCATCGAGGGCAACTCGCCGCGTTTGACCAGCGAGCGTATGACGCCGCCTTCGCCGACCAGGGCCTGCTGTCCGACCACCTCGTCGAGCGTCCGCGGCCGCATCCGATCGGCGAGCGGCCCAACCGCGGGGTCCTCGGGGAAGAGCGTCGTCTGTCCCATGCCTCCTACGAGCTCAAGCGGGGCTGTGGAGCGGCCTCACTTCCCCGACTCGACACCTGCCGCGGCGCGGTGCCGACAGATGTCGCTGCAGAACATCGCACCCTCTCCCGACGTGAGTGCCCGGGTGGACGGAACGAAGACCCCGCACATCGCGCACTCGACAAGGTCCTCGACGGCCGTCCCTCCCCATTTTTCGGACGTGCCACGTCGGCGGCGTGCTTCGGGCGAAAAACGGCTGAAGCTGTCGGCTCCAGGAGACCGTTCGGACAGGCGCTTGCCGATGGCGGCGAGCAGCCGCCACGCCACCAGCAGCACAACGATGATGATCAGCATCCGTTGCATCGGATCACTCCCTCGTCAGAAACAACGAGTATACGTCAACGGAAAATTCAAAATTCGGAAAGTTCGAAGCCCTCGGAGCTTGTGCCGAAAAGACCCTCGGCAGAAACCCTACCGATAGACCCTTGCTCTCGTCGAGGGTCTATGCGGTGCAGCCTCCTAGCCGCCAAGGACCTCCGCCGCAAGGCCCGAGAGGTCGGGGATCGAAGAGTCCTGCTGCTTGAGGGACTGCAGTCGACGCAATGCCGCCTCCGCCTCGTCGTGCCGGTGGAGGTCGAAGTGAAGGATCACCACCTTGTTGTACAGCGCCTGCCAGTGGCCGGGATGCGAGGCCCCCACCCGCTCGAGGAGCTCGACCGCTCGCTGCGGCTGGGACAGATTCCGGTAGACCACCGCGAGATCGGTCATCACATTGGGATCGCCGCCCGCCGTCTGCAGGGCGCGTTCGTACCACCCGCGCGCGTCCTCCCACCGTTCGGCATCGAAGTAGGCGTTGCCCATGGCAGCGAGCAGGCCGGGATCGTCCGGGCTGGACGCGAGCAGGCCCTGGATCTCGGAAACCTGCTGCTGCAGCCGCTGGTTGACGGCCGCCGACTGGTCGTCGATCGGCGGGTGGCCCTGCGGCAGCGCACCGCCGGCAGACGACGCCGATGACGTCTGGATCGCCTTGGCGGGTGGAACCGGCTGCCGCTCGGCGAGAACGTAGCCGACCGCCAACCCCACCATCAGTCCGATGACGAGCGTGAACCACGGGTTGCGCACCATCGATGAAACCTCCTCGCAATTTCGCGGAACGCGCGAAGGGGAACGGTACCACGGAATTCGCAGCGCGCCCCGGAGGCGCTCCCGCTACTCGCCCTCCCCGACCATGATCCGCGCCGTCCAGTTCCCGGCCGACGGCAGGCCACTGGCGAGCTGGGTCGCCTCCCAGTTGCCCTGCAGCCGCCGATTGGGCCCCGAGCCCGCGAGCCGGCCGTAGAAGAGCGCGGCAAAGCCGATCTGGGAGTCGATGCGCTCGAGCCGCACCTTGTTGGCGACGAAGGTCCCGCGGAAGGAGCCCGAGAAGCCACCCGACAGCGCATAGGTACCGGTGACCAGGGTGCCCTGCTGCTGGAGGTACGCGACGCCTTCCTGACCAGGTTCCACCACGAGATCCCAGGTCCCCGTCAACGGAGCGGTCGCGATCTCGGCGCCGCCCGAAAGGCGCTCGATCTCTTCCTCGAGAGCGGCCAGCATGGTCGAGTTCTCGAGCAGCGCCCGCCGCAGCTGCTGGGCCTCGAGAAGGCCGTCGAGGATCGAGCTTTCGAGCCGCCGCAACTCCTCGTCGCGGAGACGCAGATCGTCAACCGTGAGGCCTCTCTGGTTGGGCGCCCGCAGGAGGTTCCCGGTTTGCTCCTCGAGGCCCGCCCAGGCCTCCCGCAGCTCGCGGAATGCCTCAGCAAGGTCTCGCAGCTGCCCCTGGCGGACGTTCTCCCGGATCCTCGACTGCTCGCGCAGCCCATCCACTACCTGGGCGCCGACGGCCGACGGCAGCAGCAGCGCGGCCATGGCGAACAGCAGAGCGGCTCGTTTCATGACTCGTCCCCCATGCCCTCGAATCGATTCACCACCGAAGTTCCGACGAGATCGCTCCAGACGTTGGTGGCTGTCCGCATCATGTCGAGCACGCGGTCGACCGCGATGATGGTCCCGATGCCCTGCAGCGGCAGGCCGACCGCCTGCAGCACCACCACCAGCATCACGAGGCCCGCCATCGGAATCCCGGCGGCGCCGACCGAGGCCAGCAGCGCGGTCAGCAGGACCAGTGCCTGCTGCGGCACGTCCAGGCCGACTCCGTACATCTGTGCGATGGTCAGCGCCGCCACCGCCTCGTAGAGGGCGGTGCCGTCCATGTTGACTGTGGCGCCCAACGGCAGCACGAAGCTGGAGACGCCCCGCCGGTTGCCGGCCTTGTCCGAACGGTCGAGGCTCAAGGGCAACGTCGCCGAAGACGACGCCGTCGAGAATGCGGTCACGACGGCCGGCGCCATGGTACGGGCGTAGAGGAGGGGCTGACGCCGGGCAAGAACCAACAATATCAGTGGCAAGGTCACCACGGCGTGAATGGCGAGACCGAGGCCGACCGTGACGAAGTAGTAGCGGAGGTCCCAGATGATGCCCGGGCCGCTGCGGGCCACCTCTCGCGCCAGCAGCGCGAAGATCCCCACCGGCGCCAGCTTCACGATCGCCAGGGTCAGCGCCTGAATAACCTCGAGAACGCCATCCACAACCCGTTGTACGGCATCGACGTTGGGACCGTTGAGCCGAGTCAAAAACAGCCCGAAGAGAATCGCGAAGACGATCACCGGCAGCACCTCGCCGGCAGTCATGGCGGCGATCACGTTGTCGGGCACCATGCGCAGTAGAAACTCAGGCAGGGTCTGGGTGCTCGTGGAGAAGCCCTCGGGCAGCTCGCTCGTGCCGGCCAGGTCCAGGTACTTCCCGGGCTGGAAGATGTTGACCAGGGTCAGACCGACGGTGATGGCGAGGGTGGTGGACACGGTGTAGTAGATCATGGTCCGGATGCCGACCCGACCGACCGACCGTGCGCTGCCGAGGCTGGCGATCCCACTCACGAGCGAGGTGAAGATGAGCGGAATGATGATCATCTTCAGCAGCCTCAAAAAGAGATCGCCAATGAATCCGATCCGTCCTGCGGCCACCGGAGCCAACCAGCCGAAGCCGACGCCCGCCACCAGGGCAATCAGAACCTGCCAGTGGAGCTTGAGAAACCAGGGCTGCGAGTTGGCACCGGAATCAACCATTCATCCTCCGTCGACAGCGACGCCGCCGAGGATACCATTGGCGCTGGAAGCTGTTAGCCCGCATATCTCACCGGGTTTCGTCGCGAGGTCGCCGAGGTGCTGTGCCCGGTTGGGTTTCCATTCGACGGGCGCGCAGGCGTACTCGACAGTACGTCGAGCACCCGGAGATGAGAAAGCACTGCCGGGTGCGGTGCATCGGCGGCCGCAGCAGGAAGCTGGTGAAATATGCGGGCCAGTTGTTCGCTCTTGGCTGTTGGTTATGAGCAGTTATCCGTTGGCCCGCAATTGGAACCACGACCCCGTCGGAAGACCATCCATCCGATCATCTCGGAGCACTGCGAATGATCGAGAATCGGCCGCTCCTCGAAAACTTTTGAGGACTCTACCGGGTGGGCGTGGAGGCTCAAGGCCAACTGTTCATCGCTCACGGCTACCAGCTATTCGTCCTCGAGCGGCTCGACCACGTGGCCGAGGGCATCCTCCACCTGCAGCTCCACCTGCCCCGCTTCACGGCCCTCGACCTCTGCCACCTCGTTCACCAGAAGCTGGCGGGCGTGGTCGTACATTTTGCGTTCGCGGAAGCTGAGGGTCTTGCGCCCGGCCACCTCGGCGAGGCAGAGCAGCACGTCGACGATCTCGTCCAGGTCGCCGGTCTTGATGCGGTCGAGGTTGGCGCGGTAGCGGTCCTTCCAGTCGTCGGTCGCCTCGCCCTCGGAGGCCTTGAGGCGCTTCATCGCATGGCGGACGAGCTTCTTCGCCGACAGCGGTCGCAGGCCGACCCGTTCGCAGTTGTTCACCGGCACCATGACCTTCGAGTCGGAACCGACCAGCCGCAGGTGGTAGCAGTTCATCTCGGCGCCGCCCAGGACCTCCTTCGAGATCTCCTCCACGACGGACACGCCCTGGCTCGGATACACGACCTTGTCGCCGACCTTGAACCGCACGCCCGCCCCTTTCTGGAACGCCCAAGAGTACCACGGACCGCGGGCGATATCCCCCGGATGCGGCGCCTTGCAGCCCCGGCCACACGCCGCGGGCCGCCCTCGTCGTGCGCGGCTCAGCCACCTCCGGAAGGTCCGTTCCCGGGACCGTCGATCTCCGCTCTGCAATGTGGACAGGCGAGGGCGCGGTTGCGGACCGCACCGCCGCAGTGCGGGCACGTGCGGTTGGGGCTTTCGAATCGGCGGGCCGTGACCACCCCGGCAGCCACCAGGCCGCCGAGCGCCACCATCGACAGTGGCGGAGCCACCAGGGCGGTTCCAGCGAGGGTCGCCGATGCCCCGGCCTCACCCAGCGAGGCGAACTTGCCGACCGACTCGTGGGCATCCTCGGCGAGGTCGCGGAATGGCCTGCGGACCTGGTTCCGGAGCCAGTGCACGCCGGCCGCGGTGCCGCCGCCCAGTACGCCGGAGGCGCTGAGGTGCGCGAGGTCGCTGTCGAGCCTCCCGGTCACCGCCGCGAACGCGAGGAAGCCGGCCACCACCTTCGGTAGATAGGACACGACGTCGGAGAAGCGGCCGAGGTCGGGATGGGCGTCGACCACGATCTCGGCCACCACCAGCACCCCGAGCACGACCATGACCAGCGGATCGGCAATCCATGCGAAACGGTCCGAGAGCTCGAAGTACGGGGTGTGGCTGAAGGCGCCGAGGCCGAGGATCGGGATGAAGGCCTTGGCGCCGGCCCCTGCCGCGAGCCCGAATGCCGCCATGTAACTCGTCAGCGTTTCCATAATTCGTTGCCTCCGTTCACGAGGTCCGCAAGCGCTCCACGATGGCCATCACCGACCAGCCGAAGAGCCCGGCCGCCACCAGCAGCAGCACCAGCGCCGCGATGCTGAGCACCGCCAGACCGACCGGCAGCAGCTTCTCCCAGCCCGCCAGATCGCGACCGGAACGCTCCCGGTCGAGGCTGACCAGGGTCGACACGTGCACCGCCGAGGTCAGGAAGGCGAAGGTGCCGGCGCCGACCAGGGCGCCGACGAAGGGCACCGCCATCGCTCCGTAGCCCGGCAGGCCGATCCACAGAAACGAGAATCTCGCGAGCCACCTGTTGAGCATCCTCCGCACCGGGCCGAGCATCCGCTGCGCCTCGCGCACCAGAGCGACCCTTGCCACCACGAGGTGGGAAGCCAACACAAGTGGCACCAGCACCAGCGCGCCGGCATGCAGCAGTGGCATCAGCAGCCCGACGACCGCGACGACCGGCGTCCCGACCACCAGCATGCGGCGGAATCTCCGTTGTTGGTCCGCAGCCACCCTTTGGCAACGCAGATCGAGGGCTCGCGGTTCGGCCTCCGCGCCGAGTCCGCGCCCGCACCGCGGGCACTCGGTGCCCGCGAACTCTCGCGGCACCGCCTCCAGACACCACGGACATATCTTCACCCGCAGAGTATACGAATTCGAAACGCCGGAAATTCGATGTCTGTCGCGAGAAACGAAGAACTCAGGGCGCGCATGCAGCCAGGATCAGCTCGACAGCGAGGTCCACCTCCTCCTCGGTGGTGAAACGGCCGATCGACAGCCGCATGGTGGCGGCAGCGAGATCACGCTCCACGCCCATCGCCTGCAGGACGTGCGAGACGGTGGCTGTGCCGGCGTGGCAGGCGGCGCCGGTCGATGCCGCCAGACGCTCGGAGTGGCTCTCGAGAAAGGAGCTCGCATCGATCCCGGGAATGGCGGCGCTCAGGGTATTGGGCAGGCGTTGTCCGGGATGCCCGTGGACCACCAGGCCCGGGCACCCGCCGCGCAGCCCGGCCGCCAGGCGGCCGCGAAGCTCATCCAATCGCCGCGATTCCATCGCCACCTCGGCGGCAGCAAGCTCGCACGCCGTGCCGAGACCGCAGGCGAGCAGCACGCTCTCGGTGCCCGCCCGCAGGCCGCGCTCGTGGCCGGCACCGCGGATCTGGGGCGCCAGCTCGACGCCTTCGCGCACGGCGAGCGCTCCGACTCCTTTGGGGGCGTAGAGC
>CAZSTH010000112.1:0-11616 GCA_964609835.1 uncultured Thermoanaerobaculia bacterium | reverse complement strand
CGACGTCAACCTTGGCAAGGTTGCACTCTACCACTGAGTTACTCCCGCTCAGCGGAGCGCTAATCTACCAACCCGGAGGTTGAGTGTCAACTGCAGCTGCAGGGGCCGCGTCCGGGGACCGCATCCGCGCCATGAACTGGCGGCTGCTGCACCCCGCCGGCTGATCACCGTCGCTGACCGCTGATGACGGACGCTCACGCGGATGACCGCCATCGGGATCGGGATCGGGTTCGGGATCGGGACTCTACATCGAGATCTCGGGGCCCGCACCCTCCTCCGGTCTGGCGCGCGAGGTGTCCCAGATCACGAACGCGGCGAGCAGGGCGAACATTACGAGCCCGAGCCAGTTGCCGAGCACGCCCGTGTTGCCGAAGCGCGGCAGCTCCGCGCCGCGCGCGTCGGCGATCCAGCTCAGGATGCCGTCGAAGACCCCGGCCAACGCTCCGCCCGCGATCAATCCCGAGGCGATCAGGGTGCCGCGGTTGTTGCGCGCCTTGCGGTCGGCCTCCGACGGCGACCGCCGGCGCACGTACTCGGCCACCAGCGCGCCGGCCAGGATCGGCGTGTTGAGCTCGATCGGCAGGTACATGCCGAGCGCGAAGGCCAGGGCAGAGATCCCCAGCATCTCGACGATCAGCGCGATCGCCGCGCCCGCGCCATACAGCAGCCACGGCGCCTCGGCGCTCGCCATCACGCTCTGAATCACAGCCGCCATCGCGTTGGCCTGCGGCGCCGGCATCGGCTCGGGGTGGGCCGCCGACACCACGTAGCCCTTGGTGGAGGCGAAGAGCATGATCGCGCCGGTGACGGTGATCGACGCTACCGCCGCCGCCAGGATATTCGACCACTGGATGCGGCGCGGCGTCGCACCCAGCCAGTAGGAGATCTTGAACTCGGTCACCAGCGAGCCCGTCATCGACAGCGCGGTGCACACCACGCCGCCGATCAGGAGCGTCGCCAGCATGCCCTCCGGTCCTGACAGCCCGAGCTTCGCGAGCACAACCGCCGCCACGATCAGGGTGGTCAGCGTCATCCCCGATATCGGCGTGATCGAGATCATGGCCACCGCCCACGCCGACACCGCTGCAAACAGGAAGGTGATGACGAGCGTCAAGATCAGGCTGAGGGTCGCGAGCCGGGTCGCGCCCTCGAGCCCCGTCAGCACCGAGTACCGGAAGTACACCCAGATCGCCGCCGCCACCACCACCGTCAGCAACGCCACCACGCCCATCGGAATGTCCGAGTCGTTGCGGTGGGCCGTCCGCTCGAGCCCGCCCGAGGCCAGCTTGCGGATCTCGGCGAAGGCCTTGCCGGTGGCCTGCACCATCACCGGCGACATCTTGACGATCGAGATGACACCGGCCATGAAGATACCGCCGATGCCGATGAAGCGGACATAGTGGGTGAAGATGTCCTCCGCCGACATCGCCGAGATCGGCGGCAGACCGTCGGTGATCGGGCCCGGGATGTGATTCCCGAACCACGCCACCAGCGGAATCAGCACGAAGTAGCCGAGGAACGAGCCGGCACAGATGATGGAGGCGTAGCGCACGCCGATGATGTAGCCGAGGCCGAGCACCGCTGCCGACGTATTGATGGCGAAGACCGCCTTGACCCTGTGGGTCAGCCCGTCGAGGGCGCCGACCATCGAGGTGGTGAAGACGTCGCGCCAGGCGGTGAAGGTCAGGGCCACGAAGTCGAAGGCGAAGCCGAGGCCCATCGCCGACACCAGCACCTTGGCCTGTTGGCCGCCACGTTCTCCGGTCATCAGAATCTCGGTGATCGCGGTGCCCTCCGGGAACGGCAACCTGCCGTGCATCTCGTGCGTGAAGTAACGCCGGAACGGGATCAGGAACAGGACGCCGAGGCAGGCGCCGAGAAACGGCACGATGAAGATCTGGAAGAACGAGGTGCGGTCCTCGAGTCCGAGTACGAAGATCGCCGGCATCGTGAAGACCGAGCCGCCGACCAGGATGCCCGACGTGGCGCCGATGGCGAGGATGTTGACGTTCTCGAGCAGGGTCGACTTCCGCGCCAGCACCGCCGAGATTCCGATTGCCAGGATCGAGATCGGAATCGCCGACTCGATGCCCTGGCCGAGCTTGAGAGCGATGTAGGCGGCTGCCGCCGAGAACAGCACCGCCATCCCGAAGCCGATCACCACCGAACGCAGCGTGACCTCGAGCACACCCCGCTCCTGGTGGATGACGGGGCGGTAGACCTCGCCCTCGGCGAGCTCGCGGTAGGCGTTATCAGGCAGCTCGAGCGGATCGGCCGGGTCGGTCATGGATCCTCCCCCACTGGCGATGGAGGAGGATTGTAACCCTCTCGTGTCCATTGCCGACCGGGGCGACCGGGGCCGGCGGCGAGAACGGGGATTACTTCTTCTTCTCCAACGCCGCCTGAAGCTGAGCGCCGAAGCCGGTCATCCCGGGCTCGGAGCGGGCGTCAGCATCCATGTGCTTGAGGTACTCCTGGCGCTCCGCGTCGCGCTTGACCGCGCGAACCGACAGGCTGATTCGACGCCGTTCGGGATCCACGGCCATCAGCTTGAGCCGTACCTTCTCGCCCGGCTGAAAGACGCTTCTCGGATCAGCGCCCCGCTCGATACCCAGCTCCGAGATCGGAATCAAGCCGCTGAGCCCGGGTTCGAGCTCCACGAACACCCCGAAGTCGGCGCCGTTCTCGACCGTGCCCTCGATGATCTGGCCCTCCTGGTAGCGCATCTCGATCCGCTCCCAGGGATCGCGGTCGGGCATCTGCCGCATGGTCAGCCCGATGCGCCGATTCTCGAGGTCGAGGTCGCGCACCCAGCCCCTGACGGCCTGCCCGAGCTCGAGCCCGTCGTACTCCATACCCGGCGGCAGCTGACTGACGTGCAGAAGCCCGTCCATCCCCGGCTCGAGCTCGACGAAGGCTCCGAATTCAGTCTTGCGGACGACCGTGCCTTCGAACGGACCCTTGACCGGAAAACGCTCTTCGAAATCGGTCCACGGGTCGTCCTGAAGCGCCTTGATGCTCAACGAGATGCGGTCGTGCTCGCGGTCGAGGTCCAGCACCTTGACGCGGACCTCGTCGCCCTCTCGCAGGACGTCGCGCGGATGGCCGACGCGGTGGTGGGCGATCTCGGTGACGTGCACCAGGCCGTCGACGCCGCCGAGGTCCACGAAGGCCCCGAAGTCGGTCAGCGACCGCACCCGGCCCTCCACCTCCGCGCCGGACTCCAGAGTCGCCCACGCCTGCTCGCGCAGGCGCTCCTTCTGCTCCCGCAGGAGGGCGGCCCGCGACACCACGAGCTGCGACCCGTCGGGCTCGTACTCGAGGATCTTGAAGGTGTAGGTCTGGCCGAGGTGGCTGTCGAGATCCTCGGAGCGCAGGTCTGAGATGTGGGAGATCGGGCAGAATCCGCGGACGCCCGACACCGTCACGTCGAAGCCGCCCTTGCGGCGACCCATCACCTTGCCCTCGACCGGATCGCCGGAAACGACGGCCTCGTTGAGCTTCTCCTTCAGCTTGACTTCCAAGGCCATTCGGCGGGACACCCGAACTTCTTCTCCCGCCGACACCACCACGACCTCCACCGGATCACCGGTGCCGAGATCGTCAATCTCGGAGCGGTCGAGCATGGCCTCGGATTTCCCCGACACATCGACCAGCGCCACGTCGCCCTTGATGGCGACGATCGTGCCCTGGATCAGATCGCCAGGCTTGTGCTCCTCGGCATCGAGGCTCTCTCGGAGTGCCTGTTCGAAATCACTCATCGTGTTGGGTCCATTGGTCATGGCGGGCCTCGCTGGCGGAATTCCCGCGGTGCACACGGGAATATGGAGGATAGCACAAGTGAATTCGGAATTCGAAGTTCGGAATTTGGAATGCCGGCCACCCATCCACCCGAGAGAGGCACGGAGACACGAAGGCCGGGTTCGGGCCGCGCCTCGCGCGGCTGTTGAACATCCTGTGTGTCTTCGTGTCTTTGAGTCTTCGTGGTTGTGATGTCGGCGGCCGGGAAAAGTCCGAAATCTCCGGTCCGGCGTCAGCCGGATTGCCACACGATCCTGCCGCCGACGATGGTGGCGGCGGGCCAGCCCTTCAGGCGCATGCCGGCGAACGGGGTGTTGCGCGCTTTGGAGCGGAAGAGGCCGGGATCGACGGTGCGCAGCGCCTGCAGGTCGAGCACCGTGATGTCGGCCGGTGCGCCCTCGCGCAGCGTGCCGCCAGGCAAGCCGAAGGCCTGCGCGGGGCCCGTCGACAGCAGCCGTACCGCCTGCGCGAGGCCGATGACCCGCGCGTGGACGAGCCGATCGAGGGCCAGGGGCACTGCCGTCTCGAGGCCGATGACGCCGAACGGGGCGACCGCGAAGTCGAACTCCTTTTCGTCGGCGTGGTGGGGCTCGTGGTTGGAGGTGATCGCGTCGACAGTGCCGTCGTAGATCGCCTGCAGGATGGCTTCCACCTCGGCGGGGCGCCGTAGCGGGGGGTTGGTCTTCCAGTTCGGATCGTATTTGGCGCCGGCCACGTCCTCGTCGGTCAACACGAACTGATGGGCCGCGACATCGCACGTGACATCGAGGCGCCGCTGCTTCGCCACCCGAACCAGGTCGAGCGAGGTCGGCGTCGAGAGGTGGCAGAGGTGGAGGCGGCCGCGGGTGAGCTCGGCGATCAGCACGTCGCGCGCCACCATCACCTGCTCCGCCGCCGACGGCATCCCGCGCAGGCCGATCCGGGTCGACACCGGGCCTTCGTGCATGAAGCCGCCGTCGGAGAGATCCACATCCTCGGCGTGCACCGCCACCGGAAGGTCGAAGCCCCGCGCGTACTCCATCGCCCGCCGCGCCAGGAGCGCATTGCGGATTGGGCGGGGCGCGTCGGAGACCGCCACCACCCCGGCGGCGGCCAGCTCCCCGATCTCGGCCAGCTCCTGCCCTTCCAGGCCCTTCGACACCGCCCCTACCGGGTAGACACGGGCGAGACCCACGCCCTCGGCCTTGCCCAGGATGTGAGCGGTGACCGCAGGGTCGTCATTCACCGGGAGGGTGTCGGCCATGGCGCAGACGGCGGTGAAGCCGCCCGCCACCGCGGCGTGGCAACCGCTGGCGATAGTCTCCTTGTACTCGTAGCCGGGCTCGCAAAGATGGGTGTGGAGGTCAATGAAACCGGGCGCCACGACGAGCCCCGCCGCATCCAAAACCCTGGTCGAGGATGGGGCGTCGATCCGCTCGCAGAGGCCAGCGACGACCCCGTCCTCCACCAGGACGTCCATGCCCTGGTCGAGGCTCTGCGACGGGTCCACCACGCGGCCGTTACGAATCAGCAGCCGCTTCACTGCGTCCTCCAGCGAGCAGGTACAGAATCGCCATGCGGATGGCGACGCCGTTGGTGACCTGGTCCAGGATGACCGACTGGCCGCCGTCGGCCACCATCGAGTCGATCTCGACTCCGCGGTTCATCGGCCCCGGGTGCATCACCACCGCGTGGTCGGCAGCCAGCCGCAGCCGATCCGGCGTCAACGCGAAGAAATCGTAGTACTCGCGCAGCGAGGGAAAGTTGAGCTTCTTCTGTCGCTCGAGCTGGATACGGAGCATCATCACCACGTCCGCACCCTCGATGGCAGGCTCGATGCGGTGGAAGGCTTCGACACCGAGGCTCTCGATCTCCACCGGCATCAGCGAGGCCGGCGCAACGAACCGCACCTCCGCCCCCATCTTCGACAGCAGGAAGGCATTCGATCGCGCCACCCTCGAGTGACGGATGTCGCCGGCGATGACCACCTTGAGACCCTCGAGGCGGGCGAACCGCTGCCGCATGGTGAAGGCGTCGAGCAGGGCCTGCGTCGGGTGCTCGTTGATGCCGTCGCCGGCGTTGATCACCGACGCGTTGACGATGTCGGCGAGGCGGTGGGGGGCGCCCGCGTGCGGGTGGCGGATGACGATGAAGTCAGGCGCCATCGCCATCAGGTTGCGGGCGGTGTCGAAGAGGGTCTCGCCCTTGCTCACCGACGACACCGACGCCGAAAAGTTGAGGGTGTCCGCCGACAGCCGTTTCTCCGCCACCTCGAAGCTGAAGCGGGTGCGCGTCGAAGGCTCCATGAACAGGTTGACGACCGTGGATCCGCGCAGGGTCGGCACCTTCTTGATCGGGCGACGCGCCACCTCGAGCAGCTCCTCCGCGGTGTCGAGGATGAGCTGGATCTCCGCTGCCTCCAGCGGGTGGATCCCGGTCAGGTCCTTGCGGGACAGGGCGGCAACGGTTTCATCCGCCATCCGTCACCTCGGTGCCGATCCAGACGCCGTTCCTGTGGTCGACCTCTTCGAAACGGACCTGGACATCCTCCTCGCGGAGTGTGTTCACCAGCTTGCCGACAACATCCGCCGCGATCGGCAGCTCCCGGTGGCCACGATCGATCAGCACCGCCAGGCGCACGGCCAGCGGGCGTCCCCAGTCGACGAGGGTATCGAGGGCGGCCCGAACGGTGCGCCCGGTGAAGAGCACGTCGTCTACGAGATAGATGACCCGGCCGTCGATCGAGTCCGGCAGGACCGTCTTCTTGAGCACCGGCTGCTTGTGGGCGGGCCGCCACGGCCCGACGTCGTCGCGGTAGAGGGTGATATCGAGACGCCCAACAGTGACCCTCGAGCCGGTGGCTCGCTCGAGCTCGCGGGCGAGCCGATCGGCGAGCGGCACTCCCCGGGTGTGGATCCCCACCAGCATCACCTCTCCGCCGTCGTTCTCCAGAATCTCGGCGGCCATGCGACTGATGGTGCGCTCCATCGCGGCCTCGTCGAGGATCTCGCGCAGCACGGTGCGAGGCGTCCCGTTCGGGCTCACCGACCGCTGTCTCCCCGCGCACGAAAAAGACTCCCCGTCCGGGAAGCCCTGGGTGCGCGAAACACAGCCGCTCGGTCGTGCATCCGAGAAATGGTAGCACAGCGTGACTTGCCCCGGCATGGAGGTACAACGGCAATCCGCAGCCGTGCCCGTTTCCGTTTCCGTTTCCGTGTTCCGGAGCCACCGCCACCCCGACACGGAAACGGGCATAGGACGATTGCGGCTATGATTCACCCGTGACCGACGTGACGCCGCGCTCCACCGACCGCACGATGATACTGGCCGCGGCGCTGCTGTTCTCCACGGGCGGCGCCGCCATCAAGCTGTGCACGCTGTCAGCCTGGCAGGTCGCGTGCCTGCGGTCGGGGATCGCAGCGCTGGCGCTGGCGCTGATGCTGCCGGCAGCGCGGCGCGGCTGGTCCTGGCGAACGCTCCTAGTCGGCGGCGCGTACGCCCTGACCATGATCGCCTACGTCGTCGCCAACAAGCTGACCACGGCAGCCAACGCCATCTTTCTGCAGAGCACTGCGCCGTTCTACGTACTCCTGCTCGGGCCCGTGCTGCTCGGCGAACCGATCCGCCGGCGCCATCTGCTGTTCATGGCCGTGCTCGCCGCCGGCATGTACCTGATCTTCGGAGGCCCACAGCCGGAGCTGGCGACCGCGCCCGACCCGCTGCGCGGCAATCTGGTCGCGGGGGTCGCCGGCCTGAGCTGGGCGCTGACCATCATCGGTCTGCGCTGGCTGGGCCGTCCCGGCATCGACCCCACCGTGAACTCCGCGGCATCCGCGACGTTGTGGGGCAACACTCTGGCCGCCGTCGCCACGGCGCCGCTGGCGCTGCCCATCGCGCGAGTGACCGCGGTCGACTGGGGCACGGTCACCTTCCTCGGCATCTTCCAGATCGCCATCGCCTATGCCTTCATGGTTCGCGGCGTGCGCGGGGTCGGCGCCCTCGAAATCTCGCTGCTGCTGCTTTTAGAGCCGGTACTCAACCCGGTCTGGACGTGGCTGGTGCACGGCGAACAACCGTCAGGGCGGGCCCTCCTCGGAGGCGCCGTCATCATCGCCGCCACTGCCATCAACGCCTGGGCGGGGTCGCGCCGGCGAGCGGCGCCAGTCGCCTGACCCCTCGGATCCCGTAGCCGGTGACCCGCGTCCCGCGACTGGGATTCGACCACGCTCCGCCTCAGCCCTCGTCGCCTCCGTGCTCCACCGTCACCACGGTGTGCAGGCCGCCTCGCAGCCGGTAGTCGAGCACGACCTCCATCCACCTCGGCGAGCAGCAGGCAACGAGGTCGTCGAGCACGCGATTGGCCGCGTGCTCCTGGTAGATGCCGACGTTGCGATAGCTGGTGAGGTAGTACTTGAGCGATTTCAGCTCGATACACTCGTCCGACGGGACGTAGCGCACCGTCAGGGTGCCGAAGTCCGGCAGCCCAGAAAACGGGCAGACGCAGCTCCACTCGTCGGTCGAGATCTCGACCAGGGCCTCGCGCTCCGGGTACTCGTAGGGGAAGGTCTCGAGGACCTCCGGCGTCAGCCCCTCGACACCGTCGAACGGGTACGTCCTGCCTTCCGCTTCCACCATGGGTTACGTCCTTTGCCGCTTCGAACATCATACTCGCCCCGATCTCGCCCTCCGGCGTCATCGGTTGAATGACGGCGCCGGATGGCGAGAGCGGGGATTGACTACAATCTTCTCGATCGAATCCCATTATGAGAGGTCTTTCATGACGCTCGCAGACACGTTTCGGGTCCGTCCCGGCGCCGCCCTCGACCTCAACGAGATCGACGCCGACTGGAAGCCCGCGGGGCTCGACCGCGACCAGGCCGAGGAGGCGTTCGAAGATCTCACGGACCGCCTCCGCGGTCTCCAGCGCCTGATGTACGCCGAGGACAGGCGCTCGCTGCTGGTGGTTCTCCAGGGGCGCGACGCCGCCGGCAAGGACGGCACCATCCGCCACGTCTTCGGGCCGATGAACCCGCAGGGTTGCCGCGTCACCAGCTTCAAGGTCCCGTCGACGCTCGAGGCGTCGCACGACTTCCTGTGGCGCTGCCACCTGGCGGCGCCGCGGCGCGGCCGCGTCGGCATCTTCAACCGCTCGCACTACGAGGACGTGCTCGTGGTCCGGGTCCACGGCCTGGTCCCTGAAGACGTGTGGTCTCGACGCTACGAGCACATCAACGCCTTCGAGCGGCTGCTCACCGACAGCGGCACCACGATCCTCAAGTTCTTCCTCCAGATCGACCCGGCCGAGCAGCTCGAGCGCTTCAAAAAGCGCATCGACAACCCGACGAAGAACTGGAAGATCAGCGACGCCGACTACTCGGAGAGGCCGCTGTGGTCCGAGTACACGCGGGCCTACGAGGACGCGCTGTCGCGCTGCAGCACGGACGCCGCACCATGGTTCGTGATTCCTGCCAACCGCAAGTGGGCGCGCAACTACGCCATCGCCACCATCGTCGCCGAGGCGATGGAGGGACTCGGCATGCGCTTCCCCGAGCCGACGGTCGACATGCAGGAGATCCTGAGGCTGTATCACGAAGCGGAGGAGGACCGCTGAGTTCTCAGTTTTCAGCTGTCAATTCTCGATTGGTTCTCCGAGTGCGACGGAACTTCTGGAGGCCCTCCAGGCTCTCGTCATCGAGAACTGAAAATTGAGAATTGAAGGCCGCCCTTGGTTTTCTCTGACGCCCAACCCATATTGAATTCAAACAGCAGTGACGTCATCGCGGGAGGTGGCCATGCGGTGGACCTACTCGTGCCCGAAGTGCCGGGCCATGCTCAACCCCGACGAAACGGTCGTCCTCGTCGGCGAGTGCGGATCGCGTCGCATCCTGGTCGGCTTCCACCCGCAGCCCGGGAGCTACCGCGCCTACCTGCCCCCGGGCTTCGCGATGGAGGAGGGTTCGACGTGGGACTTTCACTGCCCGGTCTGCGGCCAGAACCTCTTCTCCGAGATCGCGCCCGAGCTCTGCGCCCTCGACATGGCCACCCAGGGTGTCCGCCACCGCCTGTTTTTTTCGCGTACGGCGGGCGAGCGCGCGACCTTTGTCGTGTCTGCCGAGGGCCTTCAGACCCACGGCGAGCACGCCGACCGCCACTCGCCCGAGATGCTCGACCTTTTGTAGCTCTTCTACCGATCTCGAATCCGAGGCCTCGGGCGCGGAAGCCAGCAGCCGCGCTCGATGTGCGATGCCGCCGTGGACGCCGGGCGGCTGAAGTTCGTCGAGCGCTCGATCCTTCTCGCCCGCCAGCTCGACCCGAACGTCACGGTCATCGCGCGGGCAATCGTCGACCGCGTCGAGGAGCGGCTGCGCCTGGGCGGTTGAGCCACCAAGACACCGAGCGGGCACAGCGGCATCCTGCACACGCGATCGTCTGGTCCTTTGTGACTTCGCTCATTCGTGGCTCGAGAACTCTCTCGAAACCGGATCGTCACGCCGTCCCGGCGGCGGCGGCAGCCAGCCTGCCGGGATAGGCTGCGACCGCGGCATCGAGGATCGTCATCGCCCGCCGGAGGGTGGCGGCGCCGTACATGAAGGCAATCCGGACCTCGTCGATTCCCAGGCCCGGCGTCACGTAGAAGCCCTCGCCCGGGGCCAGACAGACGGTCTCGCCGGCGAGTTCGAAGTCGCGGAGTAGGAAGACCGCGAACTCCTCGCAGCTGTCGATGGGCAGCCGGGTCATGGTGTAGAACGAGCCCTCCGAGAGATGCGGGCTGACGCCGGGGATTGCCGACAGCCCGGCAAAGACCGCGTCGCGCCGCAGCTCATACTCGCCGCGAAGGCCCTCGGAGTACGCTCGGCCGTCCCGCAGCATGGGAATCACCATCAGCTGTTCGGCGGTGGGAACGGAAAGCCGCGCCTGGCAGTAGCGCAGCACCACGTCGAGGACCTCGCGGTTGTGGGTCGCGAGGCAGCCGATGCGGACGCCGCACGCGTTGAATCGCTTGGAGACACTGTCGACGACGATGATTCGCTGCGCCAGGTCGCCGAACTGCGTGAAGCTCCGCACCTCACCGCCGTCGAAGACGAACTCACGGTAGACCTCATCGCAGATCACGAACAGGTCGTGCCTCTCCGCCACCCGCGCCACCGCCTCGAGCTCGTCCCGGGTGTAGACGGTGCCGGTCGGGTTGGACGGGTTGCAGAGCAGGATCGCCCGTGTCTTCGGCGTCACGCAGGCCTGCAGGCGGTCGATCGAACCGAAGTGGTAGCCATCCTCGACGCGAAGCGTGACCGGAACCATGGTGACGTCGGCCTGGGCGGCGAAGCTCAGGTAGTTGGTGTAGCACGGCTCGAAGACCAGTTTTTTTTTTAATGATCCCGCGACCACCGAGAGGATGAAGGTGATGGCCTCGCTCGCCCCGGAGGTGACGATGATCTCGTCGGGCGCGAAGGTGATGCCCCAGCTCGAGAAGAAGGCGCTCCATGCCTCCCGGGCCACTTCCAGGCCCTCGCTCGGCGCGTAGGCGAGCGTCGCCAACGACAGGCCGTGCAGCTCGGCGATCATCGCCGGCGGTGTCGGCATGTCCGGCTGCCCGATGTTGAGGTAAATGACGTCGGTGCCGCGGGCCGCCGCGGCCCGCGCGTGTGGCGCCAGCTTGCGGATCGGTGATGCCTGGAGGGTAGACGACTTGGCGGACAGCTTGGGCATTGGGCACCTCCTGGATGCGGCGACGCCTCACCGAGGATTGTAGCCGATCGGGGTCCGCGTCCGGTTGACGGTGGCGGCGGCGGTTGACGGTGGCGGTGACGGTGACGGTGGCAGTCCACGGGGGCCGTG
>CAZSTH010000111.1:0-11650 GCA_964609835.1 uncultured Thermoanaerobaculia bacterium | reverse complement strand
ATCCGCGTCCGGGGCCGGGACCGCGACCGGGGCCGCGTCCGCCGACCGCCACCGCCACCGATCACCGCCACCGCCGACGACCACTACCTGGCGAAATTTCGGGAGCCTGTCACGGTCTTCGGTCACACCCCCGGCGCGATCGTGTTGGCAACCGCCACCAGCTGGATCAGCCGGCTCGAGGGATCGTCCGAGGCCGGGTAGATGTAGCGCAGCGAGATCGAGGCGTACTCGCTGGGGTGACTGACAAAGAGCACGAGCTCGTCGCGCACCTCCTCGTCCTCGGCGAAGCGCGCCAGCGACCAGGCCGCGGTCCCGAGGTTGGCTGTGTCGACGGTCCCGGTGCCCAGGTGCTCGCCGCCCTCCGATCGCTCCACGTCCGCCAGTTGTGTGGCGACGGCACGCTCGAGCTCGCGGCCGAGGATGTCGGGTTCGACGGCCGCCACGATCCAGGCGTCCTCGCCGCTCGACGGCGTCAGCATGACGCGATCTCCGGTTCGTGACGCCTGGATCCAGCCGTTCGGCAGGCCGGCGAAGTGGTAGCCGGACGGCCCGGCCGGCTCGTGCACGCGCAGCTCGGCGGGCGGCGCGATCTCGGGCGCGTCCATCACGACCTCGGGCGCTTCACCGGTGCCGTCGCCGCCGCACGCGGCGAGCGCGAAAACGAATCCGAGAAGTGCGGTCGTGGTCCAGGCATTCTTCATGATCTGCTCCCGTCGTGTGGTGATGGTCACCGGGTTCGGTGCGCGGCTGCGGCCCATCCCGTGAGCCTCACAGGACCGGCGCGACGATCTCGGCCGTCGCGACCAGCTCGTCGAGCTTGGCCTGGGGGTCTGCACTGTCCTCCGGGAACTCGGAGCGCGCGACCACCAGGGTCTGGTCCCGCGGATGGATGGCGAACACAGCGATCTGCTGCAAGGTCTCGTCCTCGCCACCGAGACCTGCCCGCGTCCACACCACGGCACCGAGCACCGGCGACTCGAGCGACCCGTGCTCCGGCCGCCGCTTCGATCCCGGGGCCTCGAACTGCCGCTCGTGTTCGCGCCGCAGGGCGTCGAGATCCGGGTTGTTGATCCGCGGTTCGATGCCGATCGCGATCGTCACCCCGGGCCGGGTGAGGTGATCGAGCTGGACCCAGAAGCGATCGGTCTGCGTGAATCGGTAGTCTGGAAAGAGCTCCCCGGGATCGAAGGACATGGGGCCGCCCGCCGGAGGCGTCGCGGTCGGCATGGTGTGGGGGGTGGAAACCGCCCGGGTCGCGGTCAGCCGCCGCCTCTCGGGGGAGCCGCCGCAGGCCGCCACCACCAGCAGTGAAGCGGCGAGCATCCCGGATACCGTCTTGCTTCGCATGCGCACCTCCCACGCGGGACGGACACCCCCGATTGTAATATCGATATCGCTACACCGTGATGCTGTCCCCGAGGTCGGGGATGCAGGACTGCCACCCGAGCTCCTCCCGCAGGCGCTCGGCGAAGGCCTTCTGCGCTTCGTGTTCGCCGTGGATCAGGACCACCTGCTCCGGATCTCGCTCCCGCCGGCTCAGCCACAACACGAGTTCGCCTGCGTCGGCGTGCGCCGACAGGCCGGAGACCTGAGTGACGTGGGCTTTGACGGGGATCCACTCGCCGTGGATCTTGACCTTGTCCTCGCCCTCCACCAGCCGCCGCCCCTTGGTGCCGACCGCCTGGTAGCCGACGAAGATCACGGTGTTCGCGGGGTCGTGCAGGCGCAGCTTGAGGTGGTGGAGGATCCGGCCGCCGGTGGCCATTCCCGACGCCGAGACGATGATCATCGGCCCGCCCATGGCGTTGAGCTTGCGAGAGTCGGATGAGCGGCGGGTCACCTGCAGGTTGGGCGGCAGGATCGGGTTCTCCTGATCGATGAAGAACTGGCGCATCTCGGCGTCGTGCTCGGCGACGTAGCGGGTGTAGAGGGTCGTCGCCTCGATGCCCATCGGGCTGTCGAGGTAGATCGGGATGGTCGGAAGGTCGCCGTCCACCATCAGCTCGTGCAGCATGTAAAGCAGCTCCTGGGTGCGGTCGATGGCGAAGGCGGGGATGATGATGACGCCGCCGCGGTCGATGCCGGCCTGCACCTCGCGCGCGAGCGCGGTGCGCGGGCTGGCCTCAGGGTGGAAACGGTCACCGTAGGTGGTCTCGATGAAGAGGACGTCCGACCCAGGGTAGGGCTCGGGCTCGCGCAGGATCGGCACCCCGTAGCGTCCTACGTCTCCGGAGAAGTAGACCGTCTTCCGCCCACCGCCCGCGACCTTGGTTTCGAGCTCCACCGCTGCCGCGCCGAGAATGTGGCCCTGGCGGCGGTAGCGGAAGCGGATCCCGGGGTGGAGCTCCTGCCACGTCTCGAACGGCACCGGCTCGAGGAGCTTGAGCGCTGCCTTCGCGTCCGCCATGCGAAACAGAGGCAGCGCGGGTGCGTGCTTGGAGTAGCCTTGCTTGTTGGCGTAGCGCGCCTCCTCCTCGTTGATGTGGGCAGCATCCGGCAGCAGCACCCCCAGCAGAGCGCGGGTCGGCGGCGTGCAGTAGACAGGCCCGGAAAAGCCCCGGCGACAGAGCCGCGGCAGGAAGCCCGAGTGGTCGATGTGGGCGTGGGTCAGCACCACGGCGTCGAGCTCGTGCGGGGGATGCGGCAGCGCCTCCCAGTTGAGACGCCGGTACTCGGCGGGCCCCTGGAACAGGCCGCAATCGAGCAGGGCGTGAAAACGCTTCCACGACATCAGAAACTTGGAACCGGTGACGCAGCGTCCGGCCCCGAGGACGGTGATCTTCATGCAACCTCCGCAGGCGATCCTAACCCGGGGAAGGCTTTGTTACCATCGTTGTTTGCGCCTTCGCGATTCACCGCCGGGCGGTCGCCGCCGGCGGTGAATTGCAGTAGAATGGGGCGGATTTCGACTGGAGGTTCAAGATGGCAGAGAAGAAGAGCGTGGACGAGGCCATCGAAGAGACGGCCGATCGCGCGACCGGCGGCCTGACCGGCGTCAAGGAGAGCCTCGCCCAGGCCCAGCACGCGATGGAAGGCGCGCGGGCCTCGATGCAGGAGGTGTACGGCAAGGCCAAGGACAATGCCGCTGCCGGTGCGGAGCGCGCCAGGGTCTACCTCGAGGAGGCCAAGAAGCACCTCGGTGATGCGCGCGAGAAGATGGGCTCGATGGCGGCCTCGACGCGCGAGCAGGCCGAGGCACTCTACGCCACGGCCAGGGAGCAGTACGAGCACCTCTCCGAGTCGGCACAGGAGCTGTACGGCAAGGCCAAGGCCAAGATCTCCGAGGTCGATTTCAAGCAGAAGGGCGACGACGTGCTCGAGTACATCCGCACCAACCCCGGCAAGGCGGTCCTGATCGCGCTCGCGGTGGGCTTCGTGGTCGGGTACGCGACCCGGCCGCGCGATTGACGGCGGGGGTGCAGATGGATGACGCCGTGAACGACGCGGTCGACGAGGCGGCCGTCGACGACGACGAGGAGCTCGACGTCGCCCGCAGACTCGATGCGGACTCGATCCTCGACAGCCTGGTACCGAACACGATCGATTGGAGGGACACGGTTCGCCGGCACCCGCTCGGCTCGGTGGCGTGCGTCGGGCTCGTGGGCTACCTGGTGGGCCGCACCAAGGGCGCGACCATTATGACCGGGTTGACGGCGGCGCTGTCGGCGGGAATCGTCCGCCAGCTCTCCGATGTCTTCGAGGGGGACTTCTTCGACTTCTGATCGACCGCGATCGGCCTCGGCCGCGGACGCCGCGAAACCGCGGGTCCGCAGCCTGACCCTGGGGCGGACCTTTTTGCTGTGGCTCCTCGGGGTTCTGGTGGTGACCATGGTGGTGGTCAGCGCCCTGGTGCTGTGGCACGAGGCGCGGGTGCTCGAGGACGAGCTGGTGTCGCGGGCGGAGCTGCTCGCGCAGAGCCTCGCCTTTGCCGCTGCCGATGGTGACGCGCCCGAGGTTCTCGCCATGCTCTCGACCTCCGACCTCCGGGCCGGCGAGGTGCGGCGGTCGAGCGGCCACGTGCTGTGGCAGTACGGGCCGTCGATCACCGAGGTGGAGGCCCTCGATCCCGGGGTGCTGCGGATCGACCGGCGGGTTGATGTCGCCCGCGGTCCGTGGCGCGGTGACGAGGCCATCGAGGTGGTGCTGCTGGTGTCGCGGGCACGGCTGCGCTCGCACCTCGCGATGTCGGCGGTGCGGCTGCTGCTGGGCCTCGGGATCGCGTTGACGCTGGCGCTGATCGCCGGGCTGGCCCTGATCGGTCGCGTCGTCCAGCCGCTGCAGGACCTGGCGCAGTGGGTGCGCGGCTTCGATCCGGAGCGGCCGCTCGATCCTCCGCACCTCCGCGCCACCACTGCGGAGGTCGGCGACCTGGCCGTGGCCTTCCGTGACATGGCGAGCCGCCTAGCCGAGCAGCGCCGGTCGTTGGTGCTGTCCGAACGACGCTTCCGCGAGCTCTTCACGGCCTCTCCGTCGCCCCTTCTCCGCCTCGGCGACGACCTCACCCTGCGCGAGGCCAATCCGGCCGCCGAGTCCTACCTCGGGCGCAGCGAGTCGCGCTCGGTGGGCACCTCGCTCTCTTCGTACCTGGTGCGGCCGGCGCACGATGAGGTGGTGCGCACCGTCGACGGCTCGGCGCCCGCCGAGGAGAGCGTGATCGAGGCCCTGTGGCGGCTCGGCGGCGGCGAGGTCGCCGAGGTCGAGCTCAGGATCGTGTCGGCAGGAGACGAGCCGGACCACGGATACCTGGTCGCGATCCACGACATCACGGACCGGGTGCGGCGGATGGGAGAGCGCTGGCGCCGCACCTTCGACGCAATGGTCGACGGGGTGGCCCTGGTGGACGGCTCGGGGCGCATCACGCTTGCGAACCGCGCGCTCGCCGCCCATGCCGATGCCGTTTCCGCGGGGCTCGCGGAACGCCTGCAGGAGCCGCGCGCGAGGTCGTGGCGGGTCGACAACGTGGGGCGGCTGCTCGACTGCACGCTGACCGAGCCGGAAGGCCTCGAGCACGCGGTGCTGGTGGTCCGCGACATCACCGAGTCGGTGGATGCCGAGGAGCGGCTGCGGGACGCCGAGAAGATGCGCGCCGTCGGAACCCTGGCGAGCGGCGTCGCGCACGACTTCAACAACCTGCTGGCGGCGATCCTGCTCCACGTGCGCCTCCTCGAGCACCGCCCCGACGCGGCGGCCGAGACCGCGGCGGCGATCGCGGAGCTCGCCGGCCAGGGCACGGAGGTGGTGCGCGAGCTGCTGCTCTTCGCGCGCAGGGAGAGCGGCCCCCCCGGCACCCTCGACCTGGTCGAGATGGTGCGCCTGCAGGAGAGCGTTCTGGGTCACCTTCTGACCGACGACATCGAGTTGGTTCTCGAGCTCGACCGGGAGCCGGTGCCGGTCGTGGGCGACGCGGTCGGGCTGCGCCGTCTGCTCCTCAACCTGGTGCTCAATGCCCGCGACGCGATCGGAGCGGACGGCGGGACCATCACCGTGCGGGTCGAGAGGACCGCCGGTCGCGCGGTCCTGGAGGTCGCGGACGACGGACCGGGGATTCCGCCCGAGGTCCGAGAGCACCTCTTCGAGCCGTTCTTCACGCTGCGCCGCCGGGGGCGTGGTGCCGGCCTCGGGCTGGCGGTGGTGTACGGCATCGCCACGGCCCACGGCGGCGAGGTGGATGTGCGTTCGACCCCGGGCAGCGGCGCCCGCTTCGTGGTCCGCTTCCCGGTCGGTGACGCGTCGAGCATCGAAAGCCTCGAAGGAGCGGCTGCGGAGAGCGCCACCCGCGCCCGCCTGCTGCTGGTGGAGAGTGACGGGCGCCGGGCGGCAGGGATCGTGGAACGGCTCGCGGACCACGACCTCGAGGTGCGGCACGCGCCCTCGGCGGAGTCGATCGGGGAGATCCTGGACGGCTGGTCGCCGACCGTGGTGGTGGTTTCGGACGGCGATCCCGGCCCGCGCACGGCCGCGGTGCTCCACGGGCTGCGGGTCCCGGTCATCGAGTTCGGAGCGGGCGGCGACGCGTCCGGCCCGGCCCGACCCGGCGCCATCCGCCTCGCGCCGGCCGCCACCGCGGACGATCTCCTGATCGCGCTTCAAGAGCTCGATCTGCTACCTGACGCGTGAATTCCCCCAACACGCTCCCGCGTGTCTCGGAGCAACCGTTGGTGACTCGGGATGCCCGAGACCTCCCACGTCACAACCACGAAGACACAAAGACACGAAGTCGGTCACCAAGTGATCTTTGACCTCGGTCTGCGGGGCGACGACATGTGCGAGAGCCTTCGAAGCACCACGGGTCGAAGACACGAGATTTCTTCGTGATTTCTTGGTGTTCTTCCTGTCTTCGTGTTTGCGGCGGCGGGGGCGGAAGGAAACCCGAAATTCGAAATCGCGGCCGTCTCGGTTAAGCTCGACAGGTGACGAATTCCCGAGAGAAATTGCGCCGATACCTACCCTGGCTGCTGCTGCTGCTGCTCTCCGCTGGCCTTCATCTGTGGGATCTCGGCGGGCGCTCCTATCACCACGACGAGTCGATCCACGCCCACGCCGCCCACGTCCTGCTCAAGGACGGCGCCTACCGCTACGATCCCACCTACCACGGGCCGCTGCTCTACTACCTGACGGCGATGGTGTTCGTCGTCGCGGAGACCGACTTCAGCGCGCGGCTGCCGATCGCGCTGTCGGGCATCGCGCTGGTCGGCGTCGCCTGGGCGCTGCGGCGCCCGCTCGGCGGCCGGGCGGCGTGGTGGACCGGGCTGCTGGTCACGCTGTCGCCGCTGACCCTCTACTACGGGCGCTTCCTGCGCATGGACATCCTCGAGCTGCTGACGGCTTCGGCCGCCGCGGTGGCCGCCTGGCGTGCGGCGCGCGGCAGCTCGCGCGCGTGGGTGTGGGTGGGGGTGTGGACCGGCCTCGCCTTCGCCACCAAGGAGAACGCCTTCGTGACCTCGGCGCTGGTTGTGGCGGTGGCCGGCGTCCTGCTCTTCGCGCGGGGCCTCGCGGGCAGCCGGCGCAGCGAGGCACTGCGGCGCCCGGTGGAGGCCCTCGGGGTCCTTATGCGCGGTCTGCTGTGGGCGTGGAACGCCTTTGCCGCCTGGGTGGTCCGCCACCGCTGGGGGCTGGCCGCCGCGGTCGGCGCCGCCGTGATCGTCACCGTGCCCATGTTCACGGTCGGCTTCCGCCACAACTCCGACTGGTTCTTCCCCTACCGGGCGATTTCCTACTGGTGGGGTCAGCACAGCATCGAGCGGGTGGCCGGCCCGCCCTGGTTCCACCTGCCGCGGCTGGCGATCTACGAGTTCCTGCCGATCGTGGCCGGCGTCGCCTGGGCGGTGCGCCGCGGCCGCCGCATGCGCGCGCTCGAGTGGTCTCTGCTGCTGTTCGGCCTCTTCTCCTTCGCCATGTACTGCTACCTCGGCGAGAAGGTGCCGTGGCTCGGGGTCCACCAGGTGTGGGCCTTCCTGCCGCTGGCCGGGCTGCAGCTGGCGCGGACCTTCGGCCCGCGCGGGGCGTGGTGGAGCCGATCGATCGCGGGGCTCGGCCTCGCGGCAACCATCGTCACCACCGTGACCGCCAACTTCGTGCTCGACGAGATCAGCCCAAACCTGCCCCGCGTCGAGGCCCTGGTCTACGTCCAGACCTCGCCCGACCTGCTGCCCTGGATGGACCAGGCGGTTGCACTGGCAGCGGAGGGCCGCGATCCGGCGGCGGCGGTCGGGGGCGATGTGGCGTGGCCGGCCACCTGGTATCTGCGATCGATCCCTGTCTGGTGGTCGGACCCTGCGCCTGGGATGCGGCCGCCGCTGGTCTTCTGCAACGTCGAGCAGGAGGTCGAGGTGCGGCGCCGGCTGGGCCCGGGCTACACTGCCGAGCGGATTCCGCTGCGCGCCTGGTGGGTGATGGCGGACCAGCGGCCGACGCTTTCGGAGTTCGTGCGCTACCTCTTCACCCGGCGGCCGTGGGGCATCGTCGGCTCCACCGACACCATCGTCCTCCGCCAGACCGGCGAGCCGGAGGGGGGCGCCCGCGACGCCGAGGCGCCGCCGTCCCTGGCGAGGGCGCTCGGTCTCGAGCGCGCGGCCGTGCTCGGCGAGGGCTGGCTGGTGGAGCCGCGAGGACTCGCGGTGGGGCCTGACGGCACCCTCGCGGTGGCCGACGGCGGCGCCGGTGACGTGCTGTTCTTCGCCGCCGACGGCACGCTCTCGGACATCCGCGTCCCCGAAACGCTCAACCAGCCCGAGTCGGTGGCATGGACGCCGGACGGGCTGCTGGTCATCGCCGACACCTGGAACCACCGGGTGCTGCTCTTCAACCCTTCGAGCGGCGCTCTGCGGCCGTTGCCGGCGCCCGAGGAGGGTTGGTTCGGCCCGCGGGGGGTGGCGGTGGCGCCCGACGGCACGGTGGCGGTCACCGACACCGGCCACAAGCGAATCGTGCTGATGACAGCGGCCGGCGGCGCGCCGCGGCTCGAGCTCATCGGCGGCGGCGGCGAGGCCCCGGGCGAGCTGGTGGAGCCGGTGGGCGTGGAGTGGCTCGACAACTCGCGGCTGGTGGTCTGCGACACCGGCAACCGGCGACTTCAGGTGCTGGACCGCGCGGGACGCGCGCTCGAGATCGTCGAGCTGCCGGAGGCCTGGAGCGATTTCTACTCCCGGCCGCAGGTCGCGCTGCTGTCGCCGTCGCGCTGGCTGGTGAGCGACCTGCCGTCGCGCTGCCTGTGGCTGATCGAGGACGGACAGCCACGCCGGATCGACCTGTCGCAGTCGGGGATCGTGCCGTCCGGCGTCGCCGCCGGGGCGCGCGGGCTCTATGTCTCCGACCTCGAGGCGCGGGTGTGGCTGCTGGAACCACCTGCCTCCCCGGCCGGCGGACGCTCGCCGGCCACCCCGAGCCCCGCCGACACGCCATGAACGCTTCGAGAATCCGTCGCTGGACGTGGTTTCTCGGCTGCGAGGCAACGATGTCGGTCGTAATCCGTGGACACCACGCATGTTAAAGAAGTTTGAACGTTTTCGTGCGGGCCTTGCAATCTGTCGGCCGCGTGCTCATTCTGAGTATGGAGGTCTGTACACTTCATGAACCAACCGCTGCCCCGTTGTGACGCCGCGCACGCCGGACCGGGAGTTTCCGGGGGCGCGAGGACCGTTGGCGCGGCCGGTTACACCCTGGTCGAGATCATGGTGGCGTTCCTGATCTTCACGATCTTCATGGTCGGCATGCTCAACCTTCTCGACACCTCGACCCGCCTGTCGGAGGTCGAGAAGGCCCTCGCCGACACCCAGGAGAACGTGCGCTTCGCGGCCTACCACGTGATGCGCACCGCGCGCATGGTCGGCGGCGGCGACATGCCGTTCGCGGTCTCCACGGCCGGCGGCGACAGCTGGGTGTCGGGCGTTCTCGCCTCCAACCAGAGCGGCACCTTCAACATCCTCGGCTACGGCAGCGTCGCCGTCGCCCCGGGCAGCGACGTGCTGACCCTGCGCGGGTTCTTCGAGGTGCCGCCGTTCTTCGTCCTGCCGCAGGACCTCAACAAGAGCGGCGCGGGCACCTACGACATCCACGAGCAGAACACCCTCACCGAGGTGGTCAACAGCTTCGGCGGGCTCACCGCCAACGGGCTCGCCGGGCGCGGGGTGATGTTCATGGGCGAGGGGCTCTACTGCGTCGGCCGGATCCCGAGCGGCAGCACCCTCTCCGGCTTGGCCCCCGACCGCACCCTGGTCCTCAACCACGAGGCCGGCGACGCCCTGTGGCCGACGCTCAACTCGGACATGGCCGCCTACCCGCCGGCCTTCCGCGTCCACCGGGTCGGCATCCTCGAGTCCTACACCTTCTACGTCGACCCCGAGCACCGGCTGATGCGGTTGCGGGTGTCGGGGGGGGCGGTGGCCCCGCAGCCGGTGGCGGTCAACATCGGCGCGCTGCAGATCGCGCTCGGCATCGACACCGACGACGACGGGCTCATCGACACCTGGAACAACAACCCCACCGGCCCCGACGTGGTCGCCGGTCGCCAGGTCATCGGCATGCGGGTGGCGGTGCTCGGCCGGACCCCGTTCGCGGTCTCCGACTGGGTCGAGCCCGCCGCCACCTTCCGGGTCGAGGACGGCGACGAGGACGACTTCGACCGCAGCGCCAAGTGGCGCCGGATCGAGGTCTCGGCGACCCTGCGCAACTTCCTGATCTGAGAGGAAACACGATGGACCACCACACCGCGCCGCCCGCCCCCCCCCGCAGCCGCGACTCCGAGCGCGGGGCGGCGCTGTTCATGGCGCTGATGGTGTCGCTGGTGCTGGTCTTTCTCGGCATGGGCCTGCTGCTGCAGACCTCGCTCGGCCTCCAGGCCGCGGGCACCGACCGCTGGGTCACCAAGGCCCTGTACGCGGCCGACGCCGGCGCCATGATGCAGATCGAGATGATCCAGATGGGGGTGGTGGGCGCGCCGGGCACCTTCGTGCTCGAGGACGACACCGGCCTGCCCGGCCTGCTCAAGGGCCAGTTCAGCGTCACCATCTCCGACTTCTGCGAGGCCGAGCCCGCCCAGCCCATGGTGGGCTTCCAGGAGGGCTACTACCAGCGGCGGTTCCACTTCCGCAGCGAGGCGACTCGGACCATCGGCAGCCTGGCGGGCGTGTCGCGGGCCGCTGTCGAGGCGGACGTCGCCTCCAACCCGTTCGACGAGGAGTCCTTCCAGCCCGTGGTGGAGTGTTTCTGATGCGACGGTCGAGGGAGCAGTCATGAGCAGCAGACGACTCACGCAGTGGATGGCCTTGGTGGTTGCGGTCGGGACGTGCGCCACATCAGGTGCCGACGACCGCGACTTCCTGCGCGAGGTGGCGGCGCCGCCCAACATCATCTTCATCCTCGACTCCTCGAGCTCGATGGTGTGGAGCCCCGAGGTGCCCGGCGTGCTCGACGGCGCGCGGGTCAACGCCGCCGCGGTCCCGGGCGCCGGTGACGATCCCTACTCGCGGCTCGGGATCGCCAAGCGGGTGCTGCGCGACTTTCTGGAGACCGTCGGCGAGGCCAACTTCGCGCTCGCCGGCTACGCCCAGGCGCAGCCCCCCGGCGGCTCCAACCCGCTGCCGCAGAAGCACTGGGTCTACGAGGCGCGCGCCCAGGACCGCTTCCACATGATCGAGTCCACCTACGCCTACCGCATGGGCTACGCCGAGACCCACGCCGGCCAGCTGCTGGACGTGCCCGCCGACATCCTCACCAACCAGATGATCGGCTACAAGCTCTACTTCGACCCGGAGACCACCCCGGTCACCGAGCGCTTCGGCCCCACCAACGCCTTCGAGTCGGGCTACACCGAAATCCTGCCTGACGGCACCGTCGTGCCGGTGCCCTACGACCTGATGCCGATCTACTTCGGCAACTGCTACGTCGACAACATGGGGACGCCGGGGGACGACTCGGACGACGTGACGCTGTGCGGGGACGGGCTGTTCCCGTTCTACGACGCGGGCGTCTCGGGCTCGGCCGAGACCTGGTACTACGGCAAGGCCGAAGGCGAGGACTACCCCGGCTGCAACCCCAACGACGCGATCTGGGACGACGGCAGCGGCAACCCGGAGCCGGGCGCGTGCGAGAACGAGTGGGAGGAGACGGTCGGCGCCGACCTCTACCAGTACCGGCGGCGCGTCCGCCTCGA
>CAZSTH010000110.1:0-11671 GCA_964609835.1 uncultured Thermoanaerobaculia bacterium | reverse complement strand
TGCGACGAGGGAGGGGGCGCGGGCTCAGTCCCGCCCCCCTCTACTCTACTGGTTCAACCGGGCCGCGGGTCCGTCTCACCGCTTCAGCTTGCGGTATGTGACCCGATGCGGCCGGTCAGCCTCGTCGCCGAGACGTCGCCGGCGATCGGTCAGGTAGTCGGAGTACGGGCCTGGGAACCACTCGGCATGGGAGTCGCCCTCGAAGGCGAGAATGTGGGTGGCGATGCGGTCCAGGAACCAGCGGTCGTGGGAGATCACCAGCACGCAGCCGGCGAACGCCAGGATCGCCTCCTCGAGGGCGCGCAGGGTGTTGACATCGAGATCGTTGGTGGGCTCGTCGAGCAGCAGCACATTTGCGCCCTGCTTGAGCATCCGCGCCAGGTGGACGCGGTTGCGCTCGCCGCCGGAGAGCATGCCGACCGGTTTCTGCTGGTCGGCGCCGGTGAAGTTGAAGCGTCCGACGTAGGCGCGCGAGTTGACCTCCACCCGTCCGAGCCACACCGAGTCCGAACCCTCGGAGATCACCTCCCATACCGATTTTTCGGGGTCGAGGGTCGAGCGGCTCTGGTCGACGTAGCCGAGCTCGACCGTCTCGCCGAGGCGGATGTTGCCGGCGTCGGGCTCCTCGTGCCCGGTGACGAGCTCGAAGAGGGTGGTCTTGCCGGCGCCGTTGCCGCCGATGATGCCGACCACCGCCCCCGGCGGCACCGAGAAGCCGAGGTCGTCGAAGAGCATGTGGTCCCCGAAGCCCTTGCGCAGGCCCTCGGCCTCGATCACGACATCGCCGAGGCGCGGGCCCGGCGGGATGAAGATCTCGAGCTCGCGGGCGAGCGCTTCGGGCTCCTGCGACAGCAGCTCCTGATAGGCATTGACCCGGGCCTTGCCCTTGGCGTGGCGGGCGCGCGGCGCCATCCGGATCCACTCCAGCTCGCGCTGCAGGGTCTTCCGGCGGCGGCTCTCGCTCTTCTCCTCCTGCCGCAGCCGCTCCTCCTTCTGCTCCAGCCATGACGAGTAGTTGCCCTTCCACGGGATGCCGTGGCCGCGGTCGAGCTCGAGGATCCAGCCGGCCACGTTGTCGAGAAAGTAGCGGTCGTGGGTGACCGCGATGACGGTGCCGGGGTACTCCTTGAGGTGGCGCTCGAGCCACGCAACCGACAACGCGTCGAGGTGGTTGGTGGGCTCGTCGAGGAGCAGGATCTCGGGCTGTTGGATCAGCAGCCGGCACAGCGCCACCCGCCGCCGCTCGCCGCCCGACAGAACGTCCACCGCGGTGTCGCCGGGCGGACAGCGCAGCGCGTCCATCGCCAGCTCGAGCCGCGATTCGAGCTCCCAGGCGCCGACGGCCTCGATCCGGTCCTGGACCTCGGCCTGGCGGTCGAGCACCCGCTGCATCTCGTCGTCGTCCATCGGCTCGGAGAAGCGGTCGGCGAGCTGCTCGAACTCCTCGAGCAGGGCGGTCGCCTCGGCGGCCCCCTCCTCGACGATCTCGCGCACGGTCCTGCCGGGCTCGAGCTCGGGCTCCTGTTCGAGCAGACCGACCGCGAAGCCGGGGGCCCGCACCACCTCGCCGGTGGAGGGCTCCTCGACGCCGGCCATGATCCCGAGCAGGGTGCTCTTGCCGGCGCCGTTGAGGCCGAGGACGCCGATCTTGGCGCCGTAGAAGAAGCCGAGCGAGATGTCTCGCAACACCTGGCGACGGCCGTGGGCCTTGCCCACCCGCACCATCGAGAAGATGACCTTCTGCTCGTCTGTTGCCATGCCGACCTCCGAGGGCACAGATTGGAGTGGGGGACACCAGGTGTCAAGCGCGCCACCAGTGTCCCTTTCCCCGATTTCCCCGACCACGCGCTGGTGTCCGAGATCGTCCGGGTGCACCATCCGTCGATCGCCGACGCGCTGTTCGAGCAGTGCCTCGCCAGGTTCTATCGGCTGCGGTCGTACGGGCTCGCGGTGACGCCGCAGCAGTGGTTGACCCTGCTCGAGGGGCTGGCCAGGAGTCTCCACGGCTCGTCACTGGCCGGCTTCTGCTCGCTGTCGCGGTCGATCCTCCCGATGCAGACGCTGACCGTCGACGGCGTCGAGGAGCCGGCGCGCGATCTCGCCGTCGGGTGACTGCTGCATCGATTGCTCAACCTCGCGCGTTTCGGGTATGATGCAGCGACCTTGATCGCGCATTCATGCGGATACTGATCCTTCAGTCCCGCTTCGAGACCGATCCGATGCTCGAGCACGAGCAGCAGTGCTTTGCTGCCGCGACCGGGCTCCGGGTCGGTGAGCTGCACTTCCACAACGTGATGGAAAGGGTTCCGTCGCCGGACGAGGTGATGAGCTTCGACGCCGCGGTGATCGGTGGCTCGGGCGACTTTTCGGTCGTCGAGCGCGATCAGGACTTCTTCGATCCGATGGCCGGACTGCTGCGCGAGCTGGTGGCCGCGTCATTTCCCACCTTCGGCTGTTGCTTCGGGTTCCAGCTGCTGGTGGATGCGCTCGGCGGTACCATCGTCCGCGACCCCCGCCGCGCCGAGCTCGGCTCGTTCGATGTCGAGCTGACGGACGAGGGGATCAAGGACCCGCTCTTCGGCCCGCTCCCGCGGCGGTTCGTGGCCCAGATGGGGCATTTCGATCGCGCCGCCGCGCTGCCCGATGGCTTTCCCAACCTGGCGTCCAGCCGACGGTGCTTCTACCAGGCCGTGCGGGTGCCGGGGGCGCCGGTGTGGGCGACCCAGTTCCACCCGGAGCTCGATGACCGCGGCAATCGCGAGCGATGTATCGCCTACATCAAGGAGTTCGGCTCGATCGAAGGCTACACGGCGCTGCCGAGCCCTCACGCCCTGACCATCCTGCCGCGCTTCCTCGAGCTGGCATCATCGACCTGAAAGCCCCACAATGTGGTTGAGTGAAGGGAGCTGGACGTGCGAGTCACGACGCTGGTTGAAAACGACCCCGGGCCCGATCGCAACGCCACCGTACCTGCCTTCGGCCTTTCGCTCTTCGTCGAGACCGCTACTGCCAGGGTGCTCTTCGACATGGGGCCGTCGAAGGTCTTCGCGGACAACGCAGCGGCCCTCGGTGTCGACCTCGCGCACCTCGACGCGGCGGTGGTCTCGCACCACCACTTCGACCACGGCGGCGGGCTCGCGGGTTTTCTCGAGATCAACGACGGGGCGCCAGTCTTCCTCCGGGACGCGCCGTTCGCGCCGCGCTGGTTCAAAGGCCTCGCGGTGCTGCGGCGGCGCATCGGACTCGACCTCGGGTTGATCGATCGCGGCCGCGAGCGCATCGAGCTGGTGGGGAGCGCACGCGAGATCGCGAGCGGGTGTCACCTGCTGACCGAGATCGGCGACGAGCACGGTCGTCCTCGCGGCAACCGGCACCTCTACGTCGAGTCCGACCGGGGGCTCGAGCCCGATCCGTTCGACCACGAGCTCGTGATGGTGGTGGTGGAGGACGACGGCATGGTGGTGCTGACCGGCTGCTCGCACAGTGGCGTCCTCAACATGGTCGACGCTGCGAGATCGGCGTTCCCCGGCACCCCTGTCAAGGCGGTCTTCGGAGGATTTCACCTCATCGGGGTTCCGCTCTTCGACTCGATGGCGGCGAGCCGCGACGAGGTTCGCGCCGTGGGCCGGGCCATGCTGGAAAGGGTCAGCGGCACCACCTACACCGGGCACTGCACCGGGCGCAAGGGCTTCAGGGTGCTCGAGAGCGTCATGGGAGACGCCATCGAGAAGATCGATACCGGAAGCCGGGTCGAGGTCTGATCGTGGCCCGGTTCGACGCGGTCAACGCCGCGGCGGAGGGGCGGGCTCAGTCGTCCGCTTCCTTTCTGGCGCGCGTCAGTTCGCGGAGGGCGTCCACCGGCCGCCGGTCGGGCGCCATCGGCTTGAGCGAGCGCTTGAGGAAGCTCTCGGCCTCGTCGAAGCGGCCTGCCCGGCGGAGGATGTCGCCCGCGTAGAAGAGGGCGAGCCCGGATTGCGGCTCGATCCGGAGCACGTCGCGGAGCTCCTCGAGAGCCTTCTGGGTGTTCTTCCCCGGATCGCAGGCGTACCGGCAGTGGGCGCGTTCGGCAGCGTACTGCAGGTTCTGGGGGTCGAGGTCGGCTGCGAACTCGAGCTGCTCGAGGGCCTGCCCGTAGTCGCTCGACGCCACCAGCTCCATGCCGCGCTGGAACTGGATTTCGGGATCCAGGAGCTTTGACTGGATGCGGAAGGTGTCGCGGCCGTCACCCTCGTCGTCTGCGATTGGCGGCCGGGCCGGTTCCGGTGCTCCGGGTCCGCTGGTCGCCGGTGTCAACCTCACATTCGTGGTCCGGGTGTCGGAGACCCGATCGCAGAGCTCCGCATAGGCGCGAGCGCCGGCCAGAAAGAGCTGGCAGGCGCGCTCCTCGAGGCTCGGATCGAGCTGCCACGGAGCGTAGCGGCGGGCAAAGGCGAGGTACTGGCGGCGAATCTCCTCGACCTCGGCATCCGCGTCGACGGCCAGCAGCTGAGCCGCCGTCTTGCGGCGGTGGTTGAGTGCCAGCTCCATGATCTCATCTCGCAAAGCGTCTGAGGCCTGATCGCCGGCCCCTTCGTCCGCGGCCGGAGCGGCTCTCCTCGAGGCCGGGGGCGGCGGTTTCGCGGCCGGATCCGCGGACAGGTTGTCGGCAGGCACAACGACCTCGATCAGCGTCAGGGCGTAGAGCAGGCGGGTCAACCCTTCCGAGGAGACCCCGCTGATTGCCGCCAGCTGGTCGATGCGCGTGATGCCCCTTCGCAGCTGCTCGGCAACCGGCAGGTGATCCGCGGCGAGCTTGAGCTCGTCGATACTGCACGGCGGCTCGGGGTTGAGGGCCAGCCGCCTGCCGATCAACGGCGAGATCGAGCTGTCGATCTGCTCCTGGGTGGCGAAGCGGTTGACGCCGATGAACACCAGCTGCGGGACGTTGACCTTGAGCGGCGAGTCGATCCTCGGCGGCCGGCCTTCGACGCGGAAGCTGCCGTCGCGCCAGGAGAAGCCGTCGAGCAGCTTGTGGGCGAGGTTCTGCTGCAAGATCTTGAGCAGTTCGCCGGCGCTTACGAGCTGCTTCTCGATCAGAATGTCGCCGAGGCGAACGGAGCGGGTCACCGACTCGCGATAGCAGGCCTCGGCGGTCGCTTCGTCCAGCCGGCCGCGGGTGACGATGAATCGGCTCAAGGTCTCCTGCACCAGGTTGGAGCGGCAGTCGACGGGGGTACCGTCCTCGAAGTAGATTTCCTTGCGCAAGGGCCCGCGCGCGATCTGGAGCGTTGCGCTCGCACGAGCCCGGCTCAACGCGTACAGCAGCATTGCGAACGAGACCTCGGCGAGGTCGCCCTCGTCGAGCTTCGCCAGCCGGTCCAGCTCGTCGCCGTGCAGTGAGATGCTGCTGCGTTTGGTGGTGTCGGTCGCGCTCGGCATCCAACTCCAATGGTATCAGCAGGGAGAAATCTCGATGCCGGTCCAGCAGTAACGCATCCTGATAGCAGTTTGAGGTAGTATCTCGAAATGATGCTGAAGGGCGGTGGCCGCGAATCGTGACTCACTCCGGCGATACCGACGGCGTCGCGATCTACCTGGATGCCATCCGTGCTCTCCGCGACGGGCGGTTTGACCTGCACTTGCGGTCGGGCGGAGACAACGGGCTCTCCGAGCTCGGTGAGGCGCTGCTCGAGCTTGCTGCTGCGCTCGAGGACCGCGCCGAGCGCTCCGCGCGACTCGCCCTCATCACCCGCAAGATCAACGAAGGTCTGGTGCTCGAGGATATCCTCGAGCAGGTCTACGAGAGCTTCGTCGGCCTGATCCCCTACGACCGGATCGGCTTCGCTCTGCTCGAGGACGGCGGGCGCGCGGTTCGGGCCCACTGGACGCGGTCGGAGACCAAGGAGGTTGAGCTTCCCCTCGGCTACACGGCGCGTCTCTCTGAGACCTCTCTGGAGCAGGTGATGGCCAGCGGCCGGCCGCGGATCCTCGACGATCTCGAGGCCTACCTCTTGGCGAAACCGAACTCGGATTCGACGCACCGGCTCGTGGCCGAAGGGATGCGGTCGAGCCTCACCTGCCCCTTGCTCATCATGGGGCAGCCGGTCGGTTTCCTGTTCTTCTCGAGCACGAAGAGGGGCGCCTATGACTCCGGCCACCGGCAACTTTTCCAGCAGATCGCGGGCCAGCTCGCGGTCACGCTCGAGAAGAGCCGGCTCTACGAAGGGCTCCTGCAGCTCACCGGCGAGCTTCGGCAGGCGCGCGACGAGCTCGAGCATGCCGCGACCCGCGACAGCCTGACCGGGCTGTGGAACCGGCAGTCGATCACCGACCTGCTGAAGCGCGAGCTGGCGCGGGCGGGCCGCGAAGAAATGCCGATGGCAGTGGTCATGGTGGACATCGACCACTTCAAGAGGATCAACGACCGCCTCGGACACCTCGCCGGCGACGAGGTGCTGACCGAGGTGACGAGGAGGATCTCGTCCACACTGCGCTCGGCCGACGTTGTCGGCCGGCTCGGCGGCGAGGAGTTCCTGATGATTCTTTACCCGGCCAACGAGGATACGGCGGTGGAGGTCATGGAACGGGTGCGAAAGGCGTGCGCACGGCGTCCGGTCGCGATCGAGGCCGGCGACATCGAGGTCACGATCAGCCTCGGTGCGGCAGTGGTGCGAGACCACGAGGAAGCGAACATCACCGCCACTCTCAAGGCTGCGGACCATGCGCTGTATCGCGCCAAGAACGACGGCCGCAACCGTTCGGTCTTCGAGGTCCTATAGGGGAGGGCGTGGCGGACATGCGCAAGCTGGACCTCGATTCATGGGTGCGACGGTCCCTTTTCGAGAACTTCTGCGGCTACGCCGACCCGTTCCTCAGCCTGACGGCCGTGGTGGGCCTCCCGGTCACAAATCGGCGCGAAGGCGGCGATGTCCTTTTCGGTTTGTGAGTTGCCGATGCCGGGCCGCGGGCTGCGGTAGGTCCCGGAACGACCCAATTGAAATGCGAGAATGAGTCGCGACAACATGCCACCCGGCGGTCGGTTCTGAAATTGGACGGCGGACGCTGTTGGTATCATTGTGGGGCGCCATGCCGGACATTCCAGCAGATCTCACGCGGTTCGCCGCCCGGACCTTCATCTGGGGCTTCCTGTTGCCCGATGTCCTGCTGCGGGTGACCCGGGTGACGGCGTCCTGGCCCACGATCAACCGCAGCCCGTGGCCGGCGGCGGTGGGCGACCGGCTCGGCCGCCGCCGCTGCCGCCGGGCCTGCCTGGCGTGAAAGGGGGGATTCGATGGCGCAGCTGGCCTTTCCGCAGTTCCTGAGGCGTTACGGAATCAAGATGCTGGTGACCAGTACTCCCGACATCGTGCCGGGCACCCTCATCGAACGACGCCGGCGCGGGTACTTCAAGTTTGGCCGCCTCCAGGAGGTGCTGGGCGGCGACGACGCGAGCTGGCGCTACCGGCTGCAGCCCGCGAACTTCATCTACGGAACCGTGGAGCGCAGCCTGAGCCTGTCCGGCCGCAGCCGGCTCAGCGAGTTCGGCGTGGCCATCGGCGGGGGGCTGAGCCGGGCGAAGTCCGTCAGGTTCGATCTCCAGAATGTGCAGGCGCGGATCCTCCTCCACCGCAGCCGACTGAGCCTGATTCCCGAGCTCTTCGCGTTCAGGATCAGGAACCGAAAGGCGTGGAACCGGATGCTGAACGACAAGTGGGTCGCCGACTACACCTACTACGCGACCGATGTCCGGTTCACCTTCGAGACCGAGGGAGGCGTGGATCTGGAGGCGGAGATCGCCGACGATCTCGTGGTCTCGGGCAATGCCGTCGTCGAGTGGAAGTCGAAGAGGAGCTTCGTGGTGACCACCACCGCGGAGGTGCCCTTCGGGTTCAGCGGGTGGAAGCTGTAATCTGATGGACGCACCGCGGACGCGGGCGACCCGCGTCCGCCATGCGAAGATGGAGGGCGACGACCGGGGATGACATGAGTTCCGATACCGCGAAGAACAGCCGCAGCTCCCTTGACGACCTCATCGGCCGTCTTGCGGAGCCCGAGTTCGCGGTGCGGCACCGGCGGGTGCCCGAGGTGCCGAAGACCGGCGCTCACGTCAGTCCGGAGCTCCTCGCGCTGCAGCCGCCGCGCTCGCGCTACGTCCGCCGCTGGCGCCGCCACGCTCGCCGGTGTCTGCCGTGCGCGAACGTCTTCCGCTACTACGGCCTGTCCCTCGATTGACAGCTCGACCTATCGATCGGTCCTGCGGCGCGGCGACGTGACCGACAGCTCAGTCGCCGATGCGGCTGCTGCTGGTGCTGCCGCCGCCGCGCCTCGGGGCTGGCCGCTGGTCTCCAGAAGCGTTCCGGTCGTCGCGGCGCTGAGCGATAAAGTCGTGAACCGGCGATTCGGTTCTCGGGGTGTCGGAGCCTCCCCAGCCGACCAGGGTCTCCGAGGCGGTACCGCCGGCGCCGCCGCCAACGGGCGAGGAACCGGCGGACAATCCGCCGAGGTCATCCGCCGCGCCGCCGCGGCTCCCGCGGGCGAACCCGCGGTATCCCGGGTCGTCCTGCGGACCGGTGACGATCGTCGGCGGACCGCTGTCCTCGATGTAGAGATACTCGGCCCGATCTCCGAAGTCGTCCTCGCAGACGATGACGAACTCGACGCGGCGGCGACCGAGGTCGCCGCCGGTCTCGTTCGCGCCCTCCATGGAAGAGTCGTTGAGGTCGACGCCGCCCGCTGCGGGCTCTCCGTCGACGATCAAGGTGTAGCGCCGTGGGTCGGCGGCGCGCGCGTGCTGCTGCCAGAACGCGGCGGCGCTCGGGAACGAGATCCCGTTGTCGCTGGCGGACCATATGGTCGCCTGGAGGCCGCGGAGCTCGTCCATCCGGCGCGCGAGCCGGGCGCGGTCGAGGACGTCGCCGACACAGTTGACGGCGACCGCTGCGAGGATGCCCACGATCTGGACCGCCACCAACAGCTCGGTGGCGGAGAAGCCAGCCGACATCCGCTGCGGTCTGGGAACCGTGCTCGTTGGGTGGGATCTCATGGCGCCTTCCTCGAGATTCATTACACGCCATGAGTGAAAAAACTACAGTGATCCCTCTCACTCGCGCGATGTGACCTCGATCACCCCGTGGAATCGTGCCGGTTGGAAGAAAAATCAAGAAAACCCTGTTTCACGTTTTGAATAGGTAAAAGGAGAGTTGAATGCAGAAGCTCGTATTCGTTTGTGCAATGTTTGTCGCGCTAGCGGCCGCCCCGGCCTTCGCCCATTGCGGCTCGTGCGGCGTCGGCGAGGCGGACGCGCACGCGTCCGAGGCGTCAGCTTCCGAGGCGTCAGCTCAGGACATCGTTGCGGTGGCGTCGTCCGCCGGGACCTTCAACACCCTGGTGGCTGCGGTCAAGGCGGCCGGTCTGGTGGAGACCCTGCAGGGCGACGGCCCGTTCACGGTTTTCGCGCCGACCGACGACGCGTTCGCGGCGCTGCCCGAGGGCACCCTCGAGGGCCTGCTGGCCGACACCGACAAACTCAGGCAGGTGCTGCTGTACCACGTAGTTTCGGGCAGGGTGACTGCTGAGGAGGTCGTCAAGCTCGACAGCGCGACCACCGTTCAGGGTTCGGACGTGACGATTATGGTCAAAGACGGTACGGTCATGGTCAACGACGCCGAGGTCATCACGGCCGACGTGATGGCGTCCAATGGCGTGATTCATGTCATCAACAAGGTGATCGTTCCGGCCGGCTGACCGCCTGTCTCGCACCCAACCTCAACGGCCCGCCGAGTGGCGGGCCGTTTGCTGTCCGATGTCGGATCCCCGACGTCCGGTGCGGCCCTAGAAGGCGAAGGACTTGACCGCGAGGCGGTCGAAGTTCGGGTGAGAGGCCGGCGCAGTGAAGCGGATCCGGTAGCCGGCGAGGCGGGTCTCCGCGGTATCGGCGAGGGCAACCCTTGCCAGGTATGAGCCGGCGGAGTTGTCGATCGTCTCGGGTGTAGAAAGATCGACGCCGCCCCGGTCGCTGCCTGCCGGTCCGATGATCGAGATCGTCGCGCGCTGTTCGGAGGCGGCGGCGCCCTGTGGAGGGAGTGACCGGGGCGGTGTGCTCTTTACCACTGGAAACTTCAAGGAGGCGACCGATGAACATCCGGAGGGCAATAATCGTCACCTCGTGTTTCGTCAGCGTGGCCGCGGGCGCGCCGCCGGCCGGAGCTGCCGGTGGCACCGCGTCCTCGAATCAGGTGCCGTCCGAGGCGCCGCCCACCGTCCTGGTCACCGGCGCCAACCGCGGGCTCGGGCTCGAGTTCGCGCGCCAGTACGCGGCGGCGGGGTGGCGCGTGATCGGGACCGCTCGGATTCCCGAGGAGGCTGCCGACCTGCAGGCGCTCGAGATCCGGGTCGAGGCGCTCGACGTGGCGGACCCCGCCAGCGTCGCCGCGCTCGCCAGCGAGCTCGAGGGGCAGGCGATCGACCTGCTGATCAATAACGCGGGGATCTTCCCGCGTGTCGACCGCTTGGCCGAGACCGACTTCGAGGACGTGGCGCGGACCTTCGACGTCAACACCATCGGCCCGATGCGCGTGACGCGGGCTCTGCTGCCCAACCTCCAGCAAGGCTCCCGCCGGCAGATCGTCAGTATCACCAGCGGTCTCGGCAGCATCGCCAACAACACCAGCGGCCGCTACTACGGCTACCGCGAGAGCAAGGCAGCGCTCAACATGTTCACGCGCTCGCTGGCTGTCGAACTCAAAGAGCTTGGCTTCACCTGCATCGTCATGAGTCCGGGCTGGGTGCGCACGGACATGGGCGGGCCCAACGCCTCGCTGTCGCCCGAGGAGTCGGTCGCCGGTATGAGGGAGGTGATCGCCGGGCTCGGCGCCGCCGATACGGCGGGCTTCTGGAGCTGGGACGGCGAGCGGCTGCCCTGGTAGGAATCGGGCACCACCCAAGCCGCGGCCCGCATCTGATCGCCGATACGACGACGGGGGTACAATGGTCAAGGAGCCAATCTCGATTGACTCGTGGGTGGAGGTTGAGTCATGGCGGAGTTCAAGGTCTGGTCCAACGCCGCAGGTGACCGACTGTACCTTAAGATAGGGGGCTTCTTCAAGGAGAGTGACGCCAGGCCGGCAATTGACGCGCTGCGCACGGAGCTCGCCAAGATGCAGCCGGAGTTCGATGTCGTCACCGACTTCTCCAGGTTCATGCCCGCCTCGCCGAAGGCGGTCGAGGGCATGCGGGCCGGGGCGGAGCTGGTCAAAAACCACGGCCGGCGGCGAGCGGTTCGCGTGTCGGGTGCGGTCGTCACCGGCCTGCTCCAATTCAAGCGCGTCATGGGCAGCGTTTTCGCCGAGGATGAGTCGGTTCGGTACGCCTCGTCCTTGGCCGAGGCCGATGCCATTCTCGACAACTGGGACTGACCACCGCCGACCGCCACTGCCACTGCCACCGTCACCGCCGACCGTCACCGCCCACTGCCACCGTCGACTGCCACCGTCACCGCCCACCGCCACCGCCACCGCCACCGTCACCGTTCACCGCCGACCGCCACCGTCCACCGTCACCGCCACCGCGTCCGCGACCGCGTCCGCGATCCGCGACCGCGACCGTGAACCGCGACCGCGACCGCGACCGCCACCGCTGACCGTCACCGCCGCCCGCCACCGCCACCGTCACCGCCACCGTCGCCCGTCCCCCG
>CAZSTH010000109.1:0-11702 GCA_964609835.1 uncultured Thermoanaerobaculia bacterium | reverse complement strand
CCTTTCAGTCAGCTAGACGCACCAGACTTCGCCTGGCGCACCAGAGGCACAGAGAGCACAGAGGGGCGTCCGTATCCGTCACAACCACCAAGACATCACGGCACGAGGGCCGCCCACCCGAAACGCGGAGACGCGGAGCAGCTCACGCGATGCTCCACGCGCCGGCGAGGTCCCGGCCGCCGTCCGGCGGCCGGGAATTGGAAATTGAGAATCGAAAATCGAGAACTCGTTCCCGACGATGCTATTGTCTCGACATGGCCCGGACAGTCAGCCGCGTCGCGAGGGTCGAGCTGTACCACGTGGCGGTGCCGCTGCCGGCCACCTTCAGGCCGGCGTGGATCCCCGGCATGCCGTCCAACGAGAACCGCTTCACGCTGGTGCGGATCGTCACCGACGACGGGGTCGAGGGTTGGAGCGCCGGCCCCGCCATCGGCCGCGAGCGGGCCGGGCTCGGCGACCTGCTCGGCCCCTACCTCCTCGGCGAGGACGCGTCCGACATCGGTCTCGTCCAGCAGCGGCTGCGCGAGATCTCGTACCTCGGCTGGCGAAATTGGTGGGTGGAGCCGGCGTTCTGGGACATCAAGGGCAAGCTCGAGGGCCTGGCGGCGTGCCAACTGCTCGGCGGCGAGCCGTGCACGGTCCGGCTCTACGCCTCCACCGGCGAGGTCAAGGATCCGGAGGCCCGCATCGAGGAGGTGCTGGCCCGCCATGAGGAGGGCTTCGCCACCGTCAAGCTCCGGGTCCACGACGACAACGAGACGGCCGATATCCGCCACGTGACAGAGGTTGCGGCCGCGGCGGGCGATCGCGTCGCTCTCGCAGTCGACGCCAACCAGGGCTGGCGGGTGACGATCGTCGCCGACGCGCCGCGCTGGGACCTCGAGCGCGCGAAGCGCTTCGCCGATGGGTGCGCCGAGGCCGGAGTCGCGTGGATCGAAGAGCCGTTGGCGATGGACGGCTACGACGATCTCGCGGCTCTGACCGAGTACAGCCGGGTGCCGATCGCCGGCGGCGAGCTCCACAGCTCGGGGCTGCCGGAGCTCGAGATGATGATCGACCGCCGGTGCTACGACATCTTCCAGCCCGATGCGATCTTCACCGGCGGTATCGCCCAGACCATCGAGGTCGCCAGACGGTGCCGCGAACGCGGCCTCGCCTACTCGCCCCACACCTGGACCAACGGCATCGGCTTCGCCGTCAACCTCCAGCTCTTCGCGGCCTCCGGCTTCGCCGCAGAGCGAGAGCTCGAGTACCCGCTGGCGCCCCCCGGCTGGACGGTGGCCGCCCGCGACGGGATTCTCGAGCAGCCCTTCGAGCACGACCGCGGGACGCTCGAGACGCCGACCGCGCCCGGCCTCGGGTTCACGATCGACCGGCGGGCATTGGCCCGCTACGGCAGGCGGTTCTTCGTCATGGATCGCAAGCGCCTGGTGTGGTTCTCGCTGCGCCACCGCGGACTCCGGGCATCGCGCGAGATCGACCGCGCCCGCCGGGCACGGCTGGAGGGCTCGGGCGGCTGAACATCCGACAATCGCGAGCGTGGGGTCTTGCAGATCCGGCGGTCATGCCGCATCATCTTCACCAACAGGTCGGACGGCCACCGCGGGCGCCGGCACCCACCCGGCGGCCGGGCGCCGATCCACCTCGAGCCGGAGGACAGATGCCGATTTATGTTTTTCGGTGCGAAAAGTGCAGCCACGAGTTCGAGAAGACCATGACCGTGGCGGTGCGGGACAGGGCCAGACCGGTGTGCCCGAAGTGCAAGGGGCGCAGGGTGACTCCCGTGCTCAGCGGCTTCTTCGCCAAGACCAAGCGCAAGAGCTGACCGTGATCCGCGGCACAGTCTCGGACGCGGGACCGGGTTAACGTCCCGCCATGGACACCCACATGACCAGGATCTGCCTCGCGGTGCTCGCCGTGTCGGTTGCAGCGACTGCCTCCGCAGACCCGCGAGCCCCCATCGTCATCGGTGACGCCACCTCCGGGTGCCCGTCCATCGAGGGCGCCTTCGTGGTCCTGCTCGACCCGGCACGAGGCATGCTGCTGATGTCCGGGGCGGCCTTCCCCGGCGGCCACGTGGCCGGCGAGGCCAACGGCGGTCCGCTCGGAGTACCTCTGCCGGACGGTACACAGTGGTGGCTGGAGCGCGCGGGATCGAGCCGCGGCCCGGTGCAGTTGTGGGCCGCCCGTTACCCGTTCCTCGCCGCCGGCGGCCGCGGCTGCGTCGCCTTCGACCGCGGGCGGTGGTCGTCCGAAGGCGATCTCGTGACCTACGCGCGGTGGCTGGTCGAGCAGATCTACCTGCAGCTACCCGAGGACGAGCGCATCCGGCGGCCCGACCTGCGGCTGTCGAGCCGAGAGGTCACGATCCGGGTCAGCCGCGAGGGATACGGCGATCTCGAGCTCAGCGGCAAGGAGGGGTCGACGCTTGCCTGCCGCTACGACGACAGCGGGCGGCTCTACCTGTTCATGCCGTTCGTGGTCGACGAGCCCGCCTCGAGAGTCGCGGTCAAGGTGATGTCGACCGAGGGCGCCTACTTCGATCGGGAGGCCAAGACCGACCACGGGTGGACCGTCGCCGCCCCGGACGAGCCCGGCTCGTTGGCCGGGACCGGCTTCACCGTCGCAGTCGCCGGGATCGAGGGCGAAGGCTGACCGCGAGTGGTGCGAGCAACGGCGAGCACCATACCGGAGATCGTCACCATCTCAATGCAGGGTTTTCCAAGGACTTGGAATGATGTCGTCGTTCGTGCGAGTTGAGCCGCTATCACAACTCGGAGGTGCACGATGGCAAATATCGAGAACAACGCGTGGCCGGAACTCGCGATCGGGCTGTACGACAAGCTGACCGGTCGCAATGCGGAGATCACCTACGCATTCGACAATGTCGACGTGTGGGTCCCGAGCACGGCTGGCGAGGACGCGCAGATGGCGCACTGGAAGATCAACGGCACCGTGCGCATCAGCACGCGCGACCGCACCGAAGGCTGAGGCCGTGCGATCACCGCTCGACGTCGATGCTGACGTGACGCTCGAGCACGGGGGACACACCTATCGTCTCCTCGGCAACGGCAGCCGGCTCGAATTACTGGCACCCGGCGTGCGCGCCACTCTCGCCCTGCGGCGGGCGGGAGTGGCCGGTTTTTTCAGCCTTCCAATCGTGCGCGCACTTCACGCCGCCTCCGGCGTTGATGTCGATGTGAAAATCGGCCCGACCACCATCGCCTCGCTTCCGGCCCGCCCCGCGTCCGGTGAGCGGCTCCCGAGCCTCCGGCTCAACCTCCCGGGGCTCCTCATGGCCCTGCTGCAGCGCGTGGTGTTCCGCCGCTGATTCGCACGCTGTGCGCGCCACGAACCGCCCGGCGATGGCATGATGGCGTTGGGGAAGGACGTGAGCAAACCGAGCCCGCATATCTCACCGGATTTCGTCGCGAGGTCGCCGAGGTGCTGTGCCCGGTTGGGTTTTCGATTCGACGGGCGCGCAGAGGTACTCGACAGTACGTCGAGCACCCGGAGACGAGAAAGCCCTGCCGGGTGCGGTGCATCGGCGGCCGCAGTAGGAAGCTGGTGAGATATGCGGGCTAGGGCACTCGTCGTCGGCGCCGGACTCTCGGGTCTGAACTGTGCTCTCGAGCTGCACCGGGGGGGCGTCAGTCCGAGCCTCTTCGAAGGTGATCACCGCGTCGGAGGACGCGTGCAGACCGACGAGCTCGACGGCTTCCTCCTCGACCGCGGCTTCCAGGTCCTGCTCACTGCCTATCCCGAGACGCGCCGCACTCTCGACGAAGGCCGTCTCCAGCTGAGGCCGTTCTTCCCTGGCGCCCTGATCGTGCGCGGCGGCGGCCTGCACCTGGTGGCCGATCCCTGGCGGCGGCCGGCGGCCGCTATTGCGTCCTTGATCCGCGGCACGGTCGGTTTCGCGGACGGCCTCCGCATGGCCCGGTTCAGGGCCCGCGTGCGGAGCTCGCAGCGGCGCCGTCAGCAGCCGACCGAACGCACCACTCTGCAGCGCCTGCGGGCCGAGGGTTTCTCCGACACCCTCATCCAGACCTTCTTCCGTCCGTTCTTCGGCGGCGTCTTTCTGGAATCGAATCTGGAAACCAGCGAGCGGCAGCTCGAGTTCGTCTTTCGGATGTTCTCCACGGGAGACATCGCGGTCCCGGCCCGCGGCATGGGGCAGATCAGCGACCAGCTCGCGGCCATGCTGCCACCCGGCACGGTCCGCACGGGACGCAGGGTGACCAGGGTCAGTGCCTCCGAGGTCGAACTCCAGGACGGCGAGCGCGTGCCGGCCGACGCAGTGGTCGTGGCAACCGACGCCGCCGACGCCATCCGACTCGGGATCGATGCAGACGCCGTCGAGTGGCGCGGCGTCACCTGCCTCTACTTCGCCGCCGCGACAGCCCCGGTCAGGGGTCCGAAGCTGATTCTCAACGGCGAAGGGCGGGGGCCGGTCAACAACCTCTGCGTGATGAGCGAGGTGGCTCCGGAGTTGGCGCCACGAGGCCAGGCCCTGGTCTCGGTGACCGTGCTCGACACACCGAACGACGGCGACCTGGAGACCGCGGTCCGACGACAGCTCACGAGCTGGTTCGGAAAGCAGGTCGACGAATGGCGCCACCTGCGCACCTATCGCATCGAACGCGCCCTTCCTGACCAGAGCCCGCCGCGGCCGCCTCATCGTCCCCCGCGTCTGCCGAGCGGCGTCTATGTCTGCGGCGACCACCGCCACGACAGCTCCATCAACGGTGCCATGGCCTCGGGACGCGAAACCGCCCTCGCCGTGCTCCACGACCTGCTGGAGACCCGCCAGTGATCGTGGTCTGGGCCCACCTCTCGGCGACCCTGTTCCTGGCCGGGCTCATCTGGACGATTCAGGTGGTCCACTATCCTCTGATGGACCGGGTCGGCCGAGACCGGTTCGCGGAGTTCCACCACCGGCACACGGCCCGGATCAGCATGGTCGTGGTCCCGCCGATGGTGGTCGAGCTGGCGACAGCCGTCGTGCTGGCCCTGTCACCCCCTGGCGGCGTGCCGGTAGGCCTCGCGATCGTTGGATTGGTGCTGGTGCTCGCGATCTGGACCTCGACCTTCGCACTGCAGGTCCCCTGCCACCGCCACCTCGCGCGCGGCTTCGACGCCGCCGCCCACCGGCTGCTGGTGAGGAGCAACTGGATCCGGACCGCGCTGTGGACCGTGCGAGCCGCCATCGCCATCACCATCGCCGGCGCCGCCGCCGGGTGACGGCCAACCCACCAGGTAAGTGACCCGGCTCAGGCCCAGCGACCGGACCCGCCCCGCCTCCCAGCGATACCCGGGGCCCTCGAGGCCGGCGGTCATGGCCTCGAGCTCGGAAACCGTGTAGGTGCGGAGGTTGGAGACCAGCCCGTCCCACATCGCCACCACGGGCACCACCGGCAGCAGGTAGGTGAACAGCAGCCTCCGCCAGCTGAACGGAACGATCAGGGGTGTGCACACCCACACCATCGCCGGGATCAAGAGCACGGGCAGCGCCCACAACCAGAGATTGCGCTCGGTGAACTCGAAGATGCCGATCCCCTCGCCCTTGCTGCAGGCGTCGGCAAGAATCTGCCGCGCCGCCGGTGGCCGGAAGTGGTGAAAGGACGTGAAGAGGGTCCGGAAGCCAGCGAGCTGCTGCGACACATCCGTGGCGTCGACCGACCGCTCGACGCAGGTCACGGTGCCCTCCCAGGCGGCAGCCGCCGCCCGCATCGCGCCGAGGTTCGGAAACTTGTCGGTCAGCACCACGCCCCGTGGCGCCGCACCCAGGCGCTCGAGCTCCGGCAGCACGGACAGCACCGGCTGGCCGGCGCCCGAGCAGAGGTCGACGATCCGGCCGGCGTGCGCGCGGCGAAGCGCGCCGGCGAGCACAGGCGCCGCGCTGGTGTACGGCCTGAAGGTCTTGAAGAAGAACGACAAAAAGTCCGTCGCCAGATTCCGCCACGCCGCGGGAAACCACTCCTGATCGTGCAGCTCCATCAGGTGCCATCGCGCCACGCGTGACACCTTACACCCGGCCGGCTCTTGGCTGGGTTAAAATCATCGACGCGCCGCTCCGGCGCTGCACACCCGGATGGAGGGCCCCCCGAACATGCGGACACTCGTGATGATCCTCGCAACCATCATTTCGGCCTCTGCCGCCGTCGCCGACGAAGGCATGTGGCTGCCCGACCAGCTGCCGAAGATCGCGGACCGGCTCGCGGCCGCAGGCCTCGACACCCCGCCGCAGGACTTCGCCGACCTCACCGGCGATCCCATGGGAGCGATCGTATCGCTCGGGGGGTGCTCGGCGTCGTTCGTGTCGCCGGAGGGCCTGATCGCGACCAACCACCACTGCACCTACGGAACCATCCAGTACAACTCGACCGAAGAGAACAACCTTCTGGAGAAAGGCTTCCTGGCCGCGACCCGCGATGATGAGCTGCCGGCGTCGCCCGGCGCCCGCGTCTACGTCACGCTGGAGGTCCAGGACGTGACCGACCGCATCCTGGCTTCGGTTCCCGCCGACGCCGACGGCGCGACCCGCTACGACGCCATCGAGACTGCCGAGAAGAGACTGATCGCCGCCTGTGAGGAGCGGCCCGGTCACCGATGCCGGGTCGCCTCCTTCCACGGCGGAGCGCAGTACCGGCTCTACGACCAGCTCGAGATCCGCGACGTGCGGCTGGTCTACGCGCCGCCATCTTCGATCGGCAAGTACGGCGGCGACATCGACAACTGGATGTGGCCGCGCCATACCGGCGACTTTGCCTTCTACCGCGCGTGGGTCGGGCCCGACGGCGCACCCGCCGACCGGGCCCCGGACAACCGGCCCTACCGGCCCGGTCACTGGCTCGAGATCGGCACCGCCGGGGTCGAGGCCGGAGATTTCGTGATGGTGGTGGGCTTTCCCGGCCGCACCAACCGCTACCGCCTGGCCTCGGAGGTCGAGCAGGCCATCGAGTGGACCTATCCGCAGCGGGCCGCCCGCCGCCAGGCGAGCCTCGACATCATCGAGCGCGAGACTTCAGGGCGCCCTGAGGCGGCGCTCGCCTACGCCGCCACCTCGTCCTACCTCAACAACTCGCTCAAGAACGCCAAGGGCATGATCGCCGGCTTCGCGAGGTCCGACTCGGTGGAGCGCAAGCGCGCGCTCGAGAGCGACCTCGCCGAGTGGATCGCCGCGGATCCCGACCGCCTGGAGCGCTGGGGCGGCGCCGTCACGGATGTCGAGGAGATCCTGGCCGAGCAGCGAACCCACCGCGCGCGCGACCAGGAGCTGTCGTCGCTCAAGTTCAACCAGCTGATCAGCGCCGCCACCATCGCCTACCGCCTCGCGCGCGAACGCGAGAAGCCCGATGTGGAGCGCAGGATGGGTTACCAGGACCGCAACCTGCCGCGGATCCGCGCGCGCATCCAGCGCTCCGCCCGCAGCTTCGACGCTCTCGTCGACATGGCGCTGCTGCAGCACTCCCTCGAGAACTACGCCGCACTGCCGGAGCCGGAGCGCCTCGAAGCTGTCGACGCCTGGTTCGGGCTCGATGGCGAGATGGAAGCTGCCGACGCCATCGCCTCGACGCTCCACCGGATGTACATGGCCACCGGGCTGACGGACGTCGACAACCGCCTGGCCCTGCTGCAGGCCGATCGCGAGACGCTCGAGGCCAGCGATGATCCGTTCGTCCGGCTCGCGGTCGCCTCATACGACGAGATGGTGGCTCTCGAGGAGGCGGACGATGCGCTCGAGGGCCGGCTGCTCGAGGCCCGCCCGCTGTTCATGGAGGCGCTGCTCGCCTTCCAGGTCGACCGGGGCGCCGAGATCTATCCGGACGCCAACAGCACCCTGCGCGTGACCTTCGGCACCGTCCAGGGCTACGAGCCGCGCGACGCCGTGGTCTACCGGCCGTTCACCACTGCCGAGGGTGTCGCCGCGAAGGCCACCGGAGAGGAGCCCTTCGACGCCCCGTCCACCCAGCTCGCGGCGATCGCGGCACGTGACTACGGCCCCTACGCATCGGAGGAGCTCGGCGCCCTGCCGGTAAACTTTCTCTCCGACGTCGACACCACCGGCGGCAACTCGGGCTCCGCGACCCTCGACGACAACGGCCGGCTGGTGGGCCTGCTCTTCGACGGCAACTGGGAGAGCATGATCTCGGACTGGGATTTCCTGCCCGAAGTCACGCGATCGATCCACGCCGATGTCCGCTACATGCTGTGGGTGATGGACCGGCTCGACGGCGCCCACCACCTGCTCGAGGAGATGGGCGTGAAGCCGGTCTTCGCGGAAGCGACCCGGTGATCGGCGGCCGAATGGAGGACACCTGGTGAACGACCGGCGCAACGTGCTCGGCGGAAAGCTCTCATCCTGCGGCGGAGAACCGGTGACCGGTTTCTTTCGTGACGGGAGCTGCCGCACCGCGCCGGCGGACGTCGGGCGACACGTGGTGTGCGCCGAGTTGACCGCGGAGTTTCTCGATTTCACGGCCGGCTGCGGCAATGACCTGTCGACGCCGCAGCCGGCCTTCGGCTTTCCGGGGCTGAAGCCCGGCGACCGCTGGTGCGTGTGCGCCAGCCGCTGGCTGGAGGCGGCAAAGGCCGGCGTCGCGCCTCCGGTGGTCCTCGAGGCCACCGAGGAGTCTGCGCTCGAGGTCATTCCCCTGGAGTCGCTGAAGGCGCACGCCGTCGATCTGGCGTCGTGACGCGCCGGAGACTCTGGCGGGGCGCTCGCGGCTCATGGCCCCGAGCTCTTGGCTGACCGGCTCAGAACCGATACACCCCCGACACGACGGCGTAGTTGAACCAGGCGAAGCTGTAGACGTCGTCGGTGTCGGCGCCGCCTTCCAGAGTCCGGTAGCCGGCCGTGACGGCCCAGTTGTCGCTGACGTCGTAGCCGACCTTGAGTGCGAGATCGATGGCGCGGCCGGGACCGCCCGCGAGGGCGTCGAGGTCGGCGATGAGCCGCCATCGTTCGGACACCCGGTACTCGGCGGCGAAGTGCGCCAGCGGCACGAAGCCGAGGTCGTCGTCGAAGCTGGTCGTGTCGCCTTGACGGAGCTCGATCTCGGCATCGCGGATCTTGGCTGTGAAGCCCACCCAGAGCTGCCAGCGCTCCCCGTCCTTCAACCTGTAGCGGTAGCTGAGCCGCCACGAGTTGAAGGTATAACTGGCCTCGGTCGGCTCGCCGGCCGCATAGGTCGCCCCCGCGAAGTCCACCGGGGTGTCGAAGGTTCCTGTCTCGGTGTACGAAAGCGGCGCCAAGAGCACTCGCAGACCGTGGCGATCGTTGATGTTCCAGGTGAAGTACAGTCGTCCGGAAGGCCACGGGCCCTCGCCCACCAGCTCCTCGAACGAGAAACGAGTCCCAAGCTCGGAGTTCGGTATCTGGACGTCGTTCGAGCTCTGCCACGTTGGACCGGCCTCGAGTTCGAGGCTGAAGCGGGGCTCGTCGGCCTCCGCCCGGCTCGCGACCCCGAGCGCGGCCAGGAGCCCGAGTGAGATCACAGCCACGAAAGAAGCGTTTCGGTCGCGCATGTCTTTCCCCTCTTCCCGATGGCCTCCGGCGGACGCTCCAGACTGATCCGCCAGGCGGCAGGATAGCGCGGCGGTGGCAGTATTTCATCCAGCACGGCTGTATGATTCGCGGGTGACCTACAACTTCGATCCGGAGCAGTGGCTGCAGGCCCAGTTGGCGCGCATCGACCGGCGGCATGCGGACGGGGAAATCGGCGACGCCGAACGGCGGGCCGCGCTGCACGACGCCCACCGCCGGTACGATCAGATGGTGGAGCGCCTCGACGGCACCTACCAGATTCCGCCGCCCCGCCGCCAATCGGACGGCGGCGGCGAATAGCCGATCGCCGGCGACGGTTCAACCGATGTTGACGGACAGCACGCTACAGGACGCCCGGCGCGGCATCCTCTACGCCGCGGCCGCCTTCGTGATCTGGGGCCTGACCCCGATCTTCTGGAAGCTGTTGCTGGCGGTCCCCGCGCTCGAGATTCTGGCTCACCGCATCATCTGGGGGCTGCTTCTCGTCGCCATGTGGATGACCGCGCGGCGGCGATGGCGCGACCTCGGGGATGTCCTCCGCCGGCCGCGCACGGTCCTCACCCTGCTGGCTTCCACCCTTTTCATCGCCGTCAACTGGGGTCTTTTCATCTATGCCGTCAACACCGAGCGCGTGCTCTCGACCTCGCTCGGCTACTACATCAACCCGCTGGTCAACGTGCTCCTGGGGCTGGTGGTGCTGCGCGAGCGGCTCGACCGCGCACAGTGGATCGCGGTCGGCCTGGCCGCGGCCGCGGTCACGGTCCTCACGATCCGCCTCGGCCAATTGCCGTGGCTTTCGCTGGCACTCGCCTTCTCGTTCGGCTTCTACGGGCTGCTCCGCAAGACCGTCGCCGCCGACGCCGTGGTCGGGCTGACCTTCGAGACTGCAGCCCTGACCCCGCTCGCCCTCGCCTTTCTGCTGGTCGCCGAGCACCGCGGCGCCGCCAGCTTCGCGCATCACGGTCCCGGCATGGACGCGCTGCTGGCAGCTGCGGGAGCGGTGACCGTCATCCCGCTCATCCTCTTCACCCTCGGCGTGCGTCGCCTGCCGCTGTCGACGGCCGGCCTTCTGCAGTACATCGCGCCGACCTGTACCTTCCTGCTCGCTACCCTGTTCTACGGCGAACCGTTCACCGCATGGCACACGGTCGCGTTCGTTCTGATCTGGACCGCCCTCGCCATCTACACCTGGGACCTCAGGGCCCGCCTGCGGAGGTCCCGCGCTCCAAAGTGAGGCGCGGCCGGCCCGCACGTCTCACCACCTCGGGTCGCGAGGCCGGTGAGAGGGCGTGAGACGTGGCGTCTTCGACCCGAGGGGCGCGGAGGCGCACTCGGCAGTGGATCGAGCACCACGAGGCGAGAGACCGCCCCGCCTCACTTCAGATCGCTGGCCGCAGGAGCGGGGTGGTCACGCGCACGGGCCGGTCCGGGCCCCGGGGCGGGTCAGTCGCCCGATCGCGACCTATATTTATCTGCAGGAGCTCGATCGAAGGGAGGCAGTATGGACGTGTGCGCCGAGATCTGCGAAATCGTCTGCCGCGTGTGCGGAGAGACCTTCGCCGAGTGGGAGCACCGCACCCCCGACTCGTTGGTCTGCCCCCGCTGCGGTCACGACCTCCGCACCGATCCCGCCTATCTCGAGGACGGGAGCTGGTCTGCCGACCCGGGCGAAGAGCGCGAGGAGCGCTGACCCGCCACGCGGCTTCGCCGATCGCCCGGCCGCTCTGCCCGCGCACGGCATTCCCGGCGCGGATCCCGAGACAGCGACTGCACGATGCGGTATCAAGAAGACGGATTCTCATTCTCGATTGATGGTTGGTCGACGAACGCTCCGAGGATCGCCGAGGTCCTCGACAGCCGCCAGGCGACCCACGCGTTCATCCGCGAACGCGACACGCCGTCGATCGTCGCCGCGGCGCCCGTGGTGGCCGGTGAGGGCTCGGGCGCCCAGCTTCTCGGCGTGCTGGCAGTGACGGTGGCAGGGGCGGTGGCGGTGGCGGTCGACGGTGGCAGTCGGCGGTGGCAGTCGACCGTGGCAGTGGCGGTCAGCGGTGGCGGTGGCGGTCAGCGGTGGCAGTGGCGGTCAGCGGTGGCGGTGGCGGTCGCGGATCGCGGCCCCGGTCGCGGATCGCGGACGCGGTCGCGGATCGCG
>CAZSTH010000108.1:0-11891 GCA_964609835.1 uncultured Thermoanaerobaculia bacterium | reverse complement strand
GCGTACGGGAGATCGGCTGGCACCACGCCACCCTGACGGCAGCCGCGGCGCCGATCGCCGCCGCCCGGATGCTCGGCCTCGACGCCGAGCGGATGCAGCACGCCATCGGCATCTCGGCGTCGCGCCACTGCACGACCGGGTCGGTCACCGCCGGCAAGCTGACCATGATGAAGAACACCGTCGACCCCCTCGCGACCCAATCGGGCGTGCTGGCGGCGCTGTTGGCGGAGCGCGGCTACACCGGTCCCGAGCACGTGCTCGACGGCAAGGAGGGTTTCAGTCACGTCTTCGACAGCGACTGGAAGTTCGACATCCTGACCGAAGGCCTGGGCGAGAGCTGGCGCATTCTCCAGTGCGGTATGAAGTTCTTCCCCACCGAGGCGCTCACCCACGCACCGATCTCGGCCACTCTCGACCTCATCACCGAGAACGACCTCGCCCCCGACGAGGTGGAGAGGGTCACGATCTACTCGCTGGCGCGCGCCGCCGACATCCTCGCCGACCCGTCCAAGTACGACCCGCGGACCAAGGAGACGGCCGATCACTCTCTGCCCTACGTCGTCGCCGCCGCGGTCGCCGACCGGAAGGTGACGCCGCTTCAGTTCACCGAGGCCAAGATCATGGACCCGAGGATCCGCGCGCAGCTGGACAAGGTGAAGGTGATCGCCGACCCCGAGATCGAAGCGGTCTTTCCGGACCTGCAGCGAGTCAGGGTGGTGGTTCGCACCGCCGACGGCCGCGAGCTCGAAAAGCAGCTCGACTACCCAAAGGGCGATCCGCGCAACCCGCTGACCGACGACGAGATCGCCGGCAAGTTCGCGGCCCTCGCCGACGGCATTGCCTCCGCCGAGGACGTGGAGCGGATGCGGGAGGCCATCAACCGGACCGAGGCGTTCGATGACGTTCGCGGTCTGATGTCAGCATTGGTTGTGACTGGAAAATGAACCCCTCGTAAATTTCCATATTCGGGCCTCGGATTCCGCGGAATCCGAGGCCCGAATATGGAGGTCAGGAACCCATCATGCCCCAGACCATCACCGAGAAGATCGTGCAGTTCCACGCCGTCGACCTGCCGGGTGGCCACGAGGTACGCGCCGGCGACATGGTGACGGTGCGGCCGTTCCACGTCATGACCCACGACAACACCGGCGCCGTGATCCCGAAGTTCGAGACCATCGGCGCCGGGGCGGTCGCCGACCCCTCGCAGCCGGTGTTCACGCTCGATCACAACGTCCAGGACACCGGCCCCGAGAACACGGCCAAGTACGAGAAAATCGAGGAATTCGCGCGCCGCCAGGGGATCGAGTTCTTCCCGGCGGGCGCCGGCATCGGCCACCAGCTCATGGTCGAGCACGGATTCGTCCACCCGGGACGCCTGGTCGTCGCCTCCGACTCCCACTCCAACATGTACGGCGCCCTCGCCGCCGTCGGCACTCCGGTGGTGCGAACGGATGCCGCCGCGCTGTGGGCCGGCGGCGTCACCTGGTGGCTGGTGCCGCGAACCGTCAAGGTCGTGCTCGAAGGCGAGCTGCGCACCGGCGTCACCGGCAAAGACGTCATCATCACCCTGTGCGGCCTTTACAACTCGGGCGAGGTGCTCAATGCCGCGGTCGAGTTCCACGGTCCCGGGATCGCGGGGCTGTCCGTGTCGGAGCGGCTGACGATCTCGAACATGACCACCGAGTGGGGCGCCCTCGTCGGCTGGTTTCCGTTCGACGATGTCACCGCGAGCTACCTCCGAGACCGCGCCACGGTGCTCGCAGCACGGGGCGTCAACGACCGGTTGACCGCCGAGATGATCACGGGGTGGGAGGTGAATCCTCCGTTGCCCGATCCCGATGCGGACTATGCCGCCGAGATTTCGCTCGACCTGTCGGCGGTGTCGCCGCACGTCGCGGGCCCGGACAGCGTCGGCGTCGTGCGGCCGGTGGCCGAGATCGCTGAAGATCGGATCGCGGTTCAGAAGGCCTACCTGCTGTCGTGCACCAATGCCCGCTACGATGATCTCGTGGAGGCGGCCGCGGTCCTCGGCGGCCGGCAGGTCGCTCAGGGGGTCGAGCTGTACATCGCCGCGGCCTCCGCCGAGATCCAGTCCCACGCGGAGCGGGAGGGCGTCTGGCAGGATCTGCTCGCTGCCGGCGCGGTCGCTTTGCCACCCGGCTGCGGCGCCTGCATCGGGCTCGGCGTCGGGCTCCTGGAGCCGGGCGAGGTGGGGATCTCCGCCACCAACCGGAACTTCAAGGGTCGCATGGGTTCGCGCGACGCCCATGCCTATCTGGCGAGCCCTGCGGTGGTGGCGGCGTCCGCCATCGCCGGCCACATCTGCGGTCCGGAAGACCTCGGCAGCTCGGCGCCCGAGTATCGATTCGTGGACCTCGGGTGGCGCCCCCTCGAACGGGAGGTCTCTATCCTCGAGAGGTTTCCGACCGCTCTCGAGGGGCGGGCACTGCTGCTGCCGGTGGACAACCTCAACACCGACGGCATCTACGGCAAGGACGTCACCTACCGCGACGATCTCACTCCCGAACAGATGGCGCGCCACGCCATGGCCAACTACGACCCGGCCTTCCAGGACATCGCGACGGACGGAGACATCATCGTCGCCGGCCGCAACTTCGGCACCGGCTCGTCGCGGGAGCAGGCGGCCACCGCGCTCGCCTACCGCGGCGTCCGCATGGTCATCGCCGCGTCGTTCTCGCAGACCTACCTTCGCAACGCTTTCAACAACGCCTTCATCTGCCTCGAGAGCCCGGAACTGTCGAAGGCCATCCGCAAGGCCTTCACCAGCGAGGTCGGAGAGGGCGCCCGTACCATTCCTGCCGGCGACCTCGAGATCGACTTCCGCAACGCCGCAGCGACGTGGCGCGGGGAGACCTTCCCGCTGTCTCCGCTCGGCCCGGCCGCCCAGGAGCTGGTGCTCGCCGGCGGGCTCGAGGCGCTGACCCGGAAGCGCCTGGGGCTGTAACCGGCCGGCCTCACAGGGCGTCGGCTACGGACAGCCAATCGCTGCCGTTTCCGGCTGCGTGCCCGTACCCGCCCCCCGGGAACCCACCGTCAGGTGCGGGGGCGGGCACGAAATTCTTCGGGCGGCCACCAGGGATCTCGTCTCAAGTCATTGCGATCATTGAATTTCTGTACCACCGTTCAAATTGACACCGTGGCGCCGGAGATGGGCGGCCAGGGCCACCCCGACGTCCGACAGCACCTGTTTCACGGCGCCCACGACTCCGGCAAGCTCGCCGGCGCCGTCGAGGTCCGGATCCACGCCGACGCCGACCGGTTCGCGGCCGGTCGGGAAGCGGTGGCGACGGCGACGCTGGTCAACGCCAAGGCCGGTCATTCGATCCCCTCGGGATCGGCCGAGATCGCGCCCGGCACGGTGACCGTGACCGCGACCGTCTGGTACTCCAGGTCGTGGCATCGGTTGCCGACTTCCTGAATATCCCCGGCGAGGAGGCGGAGGCGGTCGAGATCAGTCGCCACAGCACGTCGTTCGAGGTGCAATCGTTGTCCGGCTGAGGGAGGAAGAGTCCGCCCTCGCATCCCCAGTCTCAGGATCATCGTGGCGGCGTCAGGAGCTTCTTGACGCCGCTGCTGTGCTATGCTCGGCGTCGCCAATAAGGTGTCGACTTCACGACCGCTTCATCGCGCCACCGATTCGGGGAAGGGGAACGGCGTTGCGAGGGTCATCGAAAGCCGCGACGAAAAGCTCGAAGGTCCGGCGGCTCGATCTCCACTCGACGGCTCACGCAGCCGCACCCGACGGAAACTCCATCGACCTGATCACGGACCCGCGCCGACGCCGGTGCGGGCCGTCGTGTCATTGGACGGATACGGACTTCACTTGGGGATGATTGGAGGCAGGAGATGAGCAGATTGTCGGATTCGCGACCGAGGCTCCGGGGACGTCGCCTGTGGGGAATCGCTCTCGCGGCAGCGGTGCTGGCCACTTTGACAACACCGGTCGAAGCGATCGACCTCGCGCCGAGGGGTGCCAAGTACACCCTGAACCTCGACACGACGCTGTCATGGGGCGCGAGGTACCGGGTCGAGGAACGGGATCCAGCCATCATCAGCCCGTTCGAGGGCGGCACCGCGTGGTCGGTCAACGGCGACGACGGCAACCTCAACTTCGACAAGAACAGCATCGTCAGCAACACCGCCAAGGCGACCATCGACCTCGAGTTCTCGACCTCGGCCGGACAGCACGATTTCGGCATCTTCGTCCGCGGCAGCGGCTTCTACGACTTCGAGCTCGAGGACGACTGCTGCGCGCGCACCGAACTCACGCCGGAAGCCCTCGACTGGGCCGGCAGCCGCGCCGAGCTGCTGGACGCCTTCGTGCGCTGGCAGTTCCCGCTCGGAGCCGGACGCGCCGAGCTCCGCGCCGGCCGCCAGGTCCTCAACTGGGGCGAGTCGACCTTCATCCAGGGCGGCCTGAGCGTCATCAACCCGGTCGACGTGTCGGCGCTGCGCGTGCCCGGCTCGGAGCTGCGCGAGGCCTTCCGCCCGCTCGGCATGGTGTGGGGCTCCTTCGACCTCAGCCAGAACCTGTCGATGGAGGGCTTCTACCAGTGGGAGTGGGAGGAGATCGTCATCGATCCTCCCGGCACCTTCTTCTCGACCAACGATTTCGTGGGCCGCGGCGGCGAACGGGTCTTCCTGGCCTTCGCCAGCTTCCCCGACACCGGCGAGTCGCCGTTCTTCGTCCAGCCGCCGGTGACCCACCCGTTCATCAGCGTGCCCCGCGGCACCACCCTCGAGCCCGACGACGGCGGCCAGTACGGTGCCGCCCTGCGGATCTTCCTGCCGGGCCTCAACGGCACCGAGCTCGGCCTCTACTACCTCAACCTCCACAGCCGGCTGCCGACCATCAACGGCATCACGGGCAGCCAGGCGGCTGCCGCCCAGGCGCTGGGCGTGTCGGCGCCCAATGCGGCCCTCGCGGTCTACGCCGCACTCGGCGTGCCGCCGGGCTTGAGCCCCGCTGTCGACGCCGCTGCCATCGGCGCCGCCAACGCAGCTGCCGTCGACACTTTCGCGCAGAGCGCGGCCTGGTTCACGGCCTACCCCGAGGACCTCAAGCTCTACGGCCTGAGCTGGAATGCGCAGCTCGGGACCTCGGGGATCGCCTTCCAGGGTGAGGTGACCTACAGGCCGGACAACCCGCTGCAGATCGACGACGTGGAGCTGCTGTTCACCGCGCTGTCGCCGCTGACGCCGACCTTCGCCAACGCCAGCCAGGTCACGCGGGGGACCCCGCTCGGCTTCGAGGAGGTGGCCCTCGGCTACCGCGAGCTGGACACCTCGCAGCTCCAGTTCACCTTCACCAAGATCCTCTCCAACGCCCTCGGCGCCGACCAGTGGGTGCTGCTCAGCGAGTTCGGCTTCCACAAAGTCTGGGACATGCCCTCCAAGGACGAGCTGCGCTTCGAGGCGCCCGGAACCTACACCAGCGGCACCCCCGAGCAGGCGCTGCCCGGCGGCCTCCACGCCGGCAAGCCCGCCGAGCCGCCGGAGGCCTTCGCCGACGACTTCTCGTGGGGCTACCGGCTGGCCACGCGGCTGCAGTACAACAACGCCATCGGCGCGTGGGCGATCGTTCCCCGCCTCGCCTGGTCACACGACGTGGACGGCAACACTCCAGGCCCGGGCGGTTCCTTCATCGACGGGAGCTGGGGGCTGACCGTCGGCGTGGCCTTCAACTACCTGAGCCGCTGGGAGCTCGACCTCAGCTACGCCATGTTCGACGGCGCCGACCGCTTCAACCTGATCAACGACCGCGACTTCATCGGCGGTTTCATCAAGTACTCGTTCTAGATGGGAGGAACGACCATGCACAAGAATTCGACCATGATTCACGCCTGCGCCCTGGTGCTCGCAGCGACCGTCGCGGCGCCGGCGTCTGCGCAGCTGTCGGCCGACGAGATCGCCAAGCTCGGCACCGAGCTGACGCCGCTCGGCGCCATCAAGGCCGGCAACGCCGACGGGACGATTCCCGCCTGGGAGGGCGGCATCACCAAACCGCCCGCGGGCTGGAAAGAGGGGATGCACTACACGGACCCCTTCGCCGATGACGAGATTTTGTTCACGATCACCGCGGCCAACATGGACCAGTACGCCGACCAGCTCACGGAGGGGCAGAAGGCCCTGCTGCGCACCTATCCCGACACCTACAAGATGAAGGTCTACCCGACCCGGCGCAGCGCCGCCTTGCCGCAGCGGATTTACGACAAGACCAGGGAGATCGCGGGCACGGCACGCCTGGTCGAGGGCGGCAACGGCGTCACCGGGGCCATCAACGGCATCCCCTTCCCGATCCCGAAGAACGGCCTCCAGGCGATCTGGAACCACCTCCTGCGCTACCGCGCCGACAGCGCCTCCCGCGTCATCGGCCAGGCCGCGCCGACCCGCGGCGGCAGCTACACGCTGGTCGAGTTCTACGACGAGTTTTACATGCTGTACAGCATGGAGGGCATGACCGAGGCCGATCTCAACAACAGGATCCTGTTCTTCAAGCAGGAGGTGCGCGCGCCGGCGCGGCTCGCCGGCGGTGTGCTGCTGGTCGGCGAGACCCTCGACCAGGTCAAGGAGCACCGCAACGCGTGGCTCTACAATCCGGGACAGCGCAGGGTGCGCCGCGCGCCCAACGTCGCCTACGACAACCCGGGCACCGCTGCCGACTCGATGCGGACCTCGGACCAGCTCGACATGTTCAACGGCGCACCCGACCGCTACGATTGGAAGCTGGTGGGGCGCCAGGAGATCTACGTCCCCTACAACTCCTACCGGCTGCAGGACCCGTCGCTGAAGTTCAAGGACATCATCACCCCTCTCCATATCAACCAGGACCACGCGCGCTACGAGCTGCACCGCGTGTGGGTGGTGGACGCCACCCTCAAACCGGACGCACGCCACATCTACAAGCGGCGCGTGTTCTACATCGACGAGGACAGCTGGCAGGTGGTCGTGGTGGACCAGTACGACAACCGCGACCAGCTGTGGCGGGTGTCCGAGGGCCACGCCATGAACTACTTCAGCGTGCCCAACCTGTGGACATCCCTCGAGGTCCACGTCGATCTCCAGGCGGGCCGTTACCTGGTCATGGGCCTCAACAGCGAGTTCCCGCCGTACGACTACAACATCGAGCGCACGCTCGAGGACTACACGCCGGCCGCCCTTCGCCGCGCCGGCACCCGCTAGGACAAAATTTTCGCGAGCGGACGGGCCAGACGGCCCGTCCGCTCTTTTCGTGAAGCCGACCACCGGGAGACCGAAAATGGAACTACCATCGCGGACCACGCCGGGGCGGACGGATCGACGGGCCGCCCGTTCGAGGCCGCTGCTCGGCCTCGCCGTCACCCTCATCGCTGCCTGCCTCGCCTTGGGATGGGTCGAAGCGCAGGAGGAGACGGACGACATCGAGTTCTCGAAGGTCGCGCGGCTCGCGCCACAGGCGCTCGCACTCGACGCGGTAGCCGTCGGCGCGCGCCTGATCGCGGTCGGCGAGCGCGGACACGTCCTCCTGTCAGATGACCGGGGCGCGTCCTGGACGCAAGCCAGGGTTCCCACTCGGTCCATGCTGACCGCCGCGACCTTTCACGACCGGGATCTCGGGTGGGCGGTCGGCCACGACTCGGTCATCCTCCGCACGACCGATGGCGGATTTAGCTGGGAGCGGATGTACTGGGCACCGGAGGACGAGGCACCCTTCTTCGACGTCTGGTTCGCCGACCAGTCCCACGGCATCGCGATCGGGGCGTACGGCAGCTTCTTCGAGACCTTCGACGGCGGCGAGAGCTGGGAATCGCGGTGGATCAGCGACGACGACTGGCACCTCCACCGCCTCGCGATCGCCGCCGACGGTCTCATGTACATCGCCGCCGAGGCCGGCTCCATCTATCGCTCGGACGACGGCGGCGAGAGCTGGGTCACGCTTCCGTCCCCATACGAGGGCTCGTTCTTCGGCGTGCTGCCGACCGAGGACGCGGTCCTGGTCTACGGCCTCCGCGGGCATCTCTTCAGGTCCGAGGACTCGGGAGAGACCTGGCAGCAGGTCGAAACCGGCACCGTCGCGATGCTCACCGACGGCATCGTGATGTCGGACGGGACCATCGTGATCGTCGGTCTTGCGGGCAAGACCCTGATCTCCAGGGACGGCGGCCGCAGCTTCGAGATCTCCCAGCAACCCGACCGGGGCGGCATCTCGGCGGTCGTGGAGCACGATCCCGGGTCGCTGTTTCTGGTCGGCGGGTTCGGAGTCCGGACCGGTACGCTCGCCGAGCTCACCGGAGGCGCCGAGGGGGTGACGCCATGACGAGCATGCTCGAGAACCTGGTCTTCTCCCGGCGCCGGCTGGTGGTGGCGCTTTTCATCATCCTCACGATCTTCATGGCGTGGCAGGCCTCACATCTCAAGATCGACGCCGGCTTCGCCAAGCTCCTGCCGCTCAAGCATCCCTACATGCAGACCTACCTCGAGTACCGCGATGCCTTCGGTGGCGCCAACCGCGTGGTGATCGCCATCAGCTCGGAGGAAGGCGACATCTTCACGCCGCACTTCTTCCAGGTCCTGAAAGAACTCACCGACGAGGTCTTCTTCATCCCGGGCGTCGACCGCACGCGTGTCATGTCGCTGTTCACGCCCAACGTCCGCTTCACCGAGGTCGTGGAAGACGGCATTGCCGGCGGCAACGTGGTGCCCGACGACTTCGAGCCCAGCGAGGAGGGCCTGGCGAAGGTCCGTGAAAATGTCCTCAAGTCCAACTACATGGGCCGTCTGGTGGCGAGCGACTTCTCGGCCGCCATCGTCACGGCCGAGCTGCTCGAGGTCAATCCCAACACCGGCGAGAAGCTCGACTACGTCAACGTTGCCCAGCAGCTCGAGAAGATTCGCGAGACGTACTCGAACGACGAGGTCGGGGTCAACTTCGACTACCACATCATCGGCTTCGCCAAGGTCATCGGCGACATCGCCGACGGCGTCGCGCGGGTGGTCCTGTTCTTCCTGATCGCGTTGGTCATCACGACGATCTTCGTCTACATCTACTCGCAGAGCTTCCGCCTGACCATGATCATCGTGCTCTGCGCCCTGATGGCGGTGGTGTGGCAGATGGGGCTGCTCACCCTGCTCGGGTTTGGCATCGACCCGATGTCGATCCTGGTGCCCTTCCTGATCTTCGCCATCGGCGTCAGCCACGGCGTCCAGATGGTCAGCGCCTTTCGCGCCGAGGTCTTCGAGCACGCGGACAGCGAGTCAGCGGCACGAACCACCTTCCGGCGCCTGCTGGTTCCAGGTGGCATCGCGCTGCTGTCCGACACCATCGGCTTCATCACCATCATGCTGATCGAGATCCGCATGATCCAGGAGATGGCGATCACGGCCAGCCTCGGCGTGGCGGTCATCATTCTCATCGACCTCGTCCTGGTGCCGGTGCTGCTGTCGCACGTCCACCTGCCGAAGAAGTACGAGGATCGGCTGGTCAAGCGTGCCAAGCGGCTCGACCGCATCTGGATCCGGATCTCGAAGGCGGCGACCCCGCGCCCCGCAGCGATTGCGATCGCCGTAGCGGCGGTGCTGTTCGCGGTCGGCGGCTGGAAGGCGACCCAGGTCAAGATCGGCGACCTCCATGCCGGCGTGCCCGAGCTGCGGGCCGACTCACAGTACAACATCGACACCGACGTCATCACGTCGAAGTTCACGATCGGCGTCGACGTCATCACTACGATCATCGAGAGCCACCCGGAGGCCTGCACCGAGCACCACATCATGAAGACCGTCGACGACTTCGAGTGGCACCTACGTAACGTACCGGGCGTGCAGTCGGTGTTCGGGGTCGCGGGCGTCGCCAAGATCATTAACGCCGGCTGGAACGAGGGCAGCCTCAAGTGGCGCATCCTGCCGCGAAACCCGTCGATGATGGCCCAGTCGGTGACCTACATCGACACCAGCACCGGGTTGCTGAACGGCGACTGCAGCGTGATGCCGGTCTACATCTACACCGTCGACCACAAGGCGGCGACTATCAATCGGGTCATCAGTGCGGTCAAGGACTTTCAGAAAGAGCACGGCTCGGACGAGCTCCAGTTCCGGCTCGCGACCGGAAATGTAGGGGTCATGGCGGCCACCAATGAGGCGGTGTCGGCGGCCCAGTTCCCGATGCTGCTCTATGTGTTCTCGGCGATCATCATCCTCTGCCTGATCACCTTCCGGTCGCTCAGGGCGACCCTCAGCATCGTGATCCCGCTGGCACTGGTGTCGATCCTGGCCTACGCGCTGATGGCCATGCTCGACATCGGGCTCAAGGTCTCGACCCTGCCGGTGGCGGCGCTCGGAGTCGGCATCGGCGTCGACTACGGCATCTACATTTACAGCCGGCTGCGGAGCTTCCTGAAGAAGGGTCTGCCGGTCCAGGACGCCTTCTATGACACGCTCAAGGTCACCGGCGCCGGAGTCGTGTTCACCGGAATTACCCTCGCGGTCGGCGTCGCGACCTGGATCTTCGCGCCGCTCAAGTTCCAGGCCGACATGGGAGTTCTGCTGACCTTCATGTTTCTGCTCAACATGCTCGGCGCAATCCTGCTGCTGCCGGCGCTGGCGCTGTGGTTCCGGGCCAAGGGGTAGCTGTTAGCTGGGGGTTCGCCAGAACGCGGCGCCTGTCAAGCTCACGCGATCTCGATCGCGGAAATGTGCCGGGCCGGAAACGAAGCCCCGGCACCGAGAGCCTCAAAGCAAACTGTGCGACCCGTCGCACAACGGCTTGTTGGCGGTGCGCTTGCACATGCACATGGCGGCCGTGGTCGATGCCTCGACCTCGTGCTTGACAGGAGTTGTGCCCGTGCCGGCGTGCGAACCGTCGCACCACGGTTGGTTCAACGACTGGCCGCACGCGCACCAGAAGTAGGTTCCCGGCTCGAGCTGCAGCACGACGGGCTTGGTGTCGGCGATCTTGGGTTCGCTCACTGTTGACTCCTTCAGCGTGTTCTTGTTCACAGAACCGAAGCTCCAGCGATCGACATTCCCCGGCCATCGGCGACAGATGGCGCACGGTCTACCCGGCGGTCAGCGCCTCCACCACGGCGGAGGATCGCGCCAGCGCCTCGTCGAGCCTGTCGGCGTCCGGGCCGCCGGCCTGCGCGAGGCCGGGCTTGCCGCCGCCGCGGCCGCCGACCACGGCCGCGAGCTCCCGGACCAGGTCGCCGGCCCGGACGCGGTCAGTGAGATCGTCGGTCACCGCAGCCAGCAGGGTCGCCTTGCCGTCCGACTCCATACCCAGCACCACGATGCCAGACCCGAGCTTCTGGCGCAGCGTGTCGGCCAGGTTCCGGAGCTCGCCGGCCGACATCTCGGGAACCCGGCGCGCCCGAACCGCCATGCCCCGGACCTCCGTGGCGTGCTCGTCGCCCGCCGCCTCGCCCGACGCGAGCTGGTGCTTGAGTCGCCGCACCTCGGCCTCGAGCTCGGCCAGCCGGCCGTCGCGAGTGTCGAGCAGCTGGGGCAGCTGTTCGAGCGACGTCTGGTAACTGCCGACCAGCCGCTCGATGACGCGCTCACGCTCGCGCACGCGCTCGAGCGCTCCTCGGCCGGTCACGGCCTCGATCCGCCGCACTCCGGCGGCCACTCCACGCTCGGAGACGATCTGGAACAGGCCGATATCGCCCGTACGGTTCACATGGCAGCCGCCGCACAGCTCCCTCGAGACCTCTCCGTCTCCGACCGACACCACGCGCACCACGTCACCGTACTTCTCGCCGAAGAGGGCCATCGCCCCGCGCTGCCGCGCGGCCTCCATCGCCATGGTCTCTTTGCGCACCTCGTGGTTGCGCAGAATCTCGTCGTTGACCAGCCGCTCGAGCTCGTTCAGGGTCTCCCGCGGCACCGGCCCGCCCCAC
>CAZSTH010000107.1:0-11926 GCA_964609835.1 uncultured Thermoanaerobaculia bacterium | reverse complement strand
CACCGCCACCGCCACCGTCACCGCCACGGCCTACCGCCACCGTCACCGTCACCGTTACCGTCACCGCCACCGTTCACGGACGCGGACCACGGTCGCGGTCCCCGGCTCAGGTGACCTCTTCGAGCGACCAGCTCATGGCGGCTCCTCCGAGGCCGAGCACTGACAGTACGAAAATCACCAGCGTCACCGAGAACAGCTGTGCCAGCGCCCCCAGCGAGCCGAGCGCCAGCAGCAGCACGCCGATGACGGTGTTGCTGACGGCGACGTAGTCGGTACGGCGATTGCCGGACGCGAGGTCGACGACGTAGGTCTTGCGTCCGAGGCGGACACCGCTGTGGGCCACTATGAGGATGAAGAAGACCGCAGGATAGAACCAGAGCGAGCCGGCGATGTGCGGCGCCGTGAGCTCGACGGCCACCGCCAGGAATCCCAACACCGCGGTGATCAGCGCCCCGACCACCATCACCCTCCGGCTCGACCAGTCGGCAAGTCGGCCCCACAGCGGCGCGCTCAGGCTGGAGGCGAGACCGCCGGCGATGATGAAGAAGCCGAGCTGGCCGGTGGATCCGCTGTCGTGGTGGCGCGCGAGCACGACGTAGTAGGGCGCCGAAAGCGCTGAGCACAGCAGGAGCGCGCGAGCAATGACGAAGTTGCGGAACGGGGCGTCGGTGCGGAGCAGTTCGAGCTTCGCGATCGCCTCGCCGAGAGCATTGCCGCCGCCCTCGGTTTCTCCGGGGTACTCGACGACGCGCGAATAGAACATCGAGGCCAACACCCACAGCGCGGCCGCTCCGAGCAACAGCACGAGGAATGTGGCCGGCGCGCTGTCGTCGATGCCGAACGCGACGAGTGCGGATCCCACCACGAGCGTCGCCAGGCCGGCGACGCCGGCGCTGAGGCCGTTGACCCGACCGCGGCGGGTCTTGGGGATGGTCTTTCCGAGGACGTCCTTCGAGGCCACCGACGACAGTCCGCGGGCGAGGCTGAAGGCGGCCAGTGCGGCGACGATTCCGACCCCGGCGGCGACGCCTCCGATGCTCCAGGAGAGGACCCCCATGACCGCGACGGCCACCGCCTGCAGGAGGCTGCCGGCGACCCACGCCCACTTGCGGACCGGCCGGCCGCGGACGAAGGCGGCGATCACCAGCTGCGGAATCAGTGAACCGGACTCGCGAATTGGAACCAGCAGTCCGGTCAGGGCCACCGGCGCCCCAACCGCCTCCATGGTCCAGGTCAGGGTGGTCTTGGGGTTGGCGACGGCGTCGCCGAGCATGGTCAGGACGTAGCTGCCGATCAGCAGGAAGAAGTTGCCGGGCACCTCGCGGCAGGCGTCGTCAGGGATCTCGCGACAGACCCGCGCGTCCTCCTCGTTGACCAGCTTGGCATAGAGGTTGTCGGTCAGTGAGGTCGCCATGACACCCCCGGGCCGACGCAGGCGGCCGTTCACATAGTGCACCGGCTGGCCGTTCGCGGCAAGCGACGACGAACGGCGATCCGGTCTCCGTGCTCGGTGAGGCTCAGCTTCCGGGCAGCGGCTTGCGGCGCCGGGTCGCTTCAGGTGACCCTGTGGTGTGCCGCGTGCCGAGCAGCAGAGCTTCGATCTCGTCCATCCTCGCCGCCGCGTCGGCCGCGCCCAGCTCCAGCAGATGTCGGGTGTAGTCAAGCTGGAACATGATCATGCTGAGCGCGTCCGGGCTCTCCGTCTCCCGGTTGCCCAGCCCGCGGGTGGCGAATCGAAAGGCCTTCGCCAGCCCCAGCTCAGGAATTTCTTCGCGAGGGCGAGGTCTCTGTCGCGTGGGGCTGGTTCACTGGTCATCGCCGCTCCGTTGACGTGGGCCGGGGCAGACCGTGCAGCTCCTGCCGCCCTTTCCAGCGGCCCGGTGTCCGTCCGATCTCAGCAATCGCAGCCGGTGGCAACCTCGGCCGCGGAGCCGCAATTGAAGATTTGCGACACTGTCTCTATTGCCGCGGTAGTTCAGCCGGCGTGGAGGCAAGATGGACAGACCGACGATTCTCGCCATCGGTTCGACCGGCCGCCGGCAGCGGCCGACGGTCTGCCCACGAAGGTGGTACATCTGCATCCTTTGGCGGCCGGTAGGTCGCGTTCCTGCACGACAAGCGGAGCCGGCGCGGGCGTGGGTGGGTGCCGTTGACCCCGCGCATCGTGTGAATTCTCTGATCGTTACTAGCGTATTGAAGGGTCTGCGCCCCGGTTGGCACGCGGCGTGCAAACTGCAAATAGGAAACACCATGGTTCGCGGGAGTGTCGAGGACGGTGTCGGGAATTTGCACGGCGTGTGAAGGTGCGTTCGAGCCGACCGCTCGCGGGGTCCGTCGGCGCGGGTTGGCGACAACGCCCTCATCCGCGGCTCGACCAACGCGGCGACGGAAAGGAGGCAGCGATGCCAACCACGCAGATTGCCAGTCACGAGATCTTCCAGATGCTGCGACCCGAGCAGATCAGCGCGCTGAGCTCGGCGGCAGAGGAGGTCGCCTTGGATGGCGGGGAGGTCGTGTTTCTTCAGGGTGAGCCTGCCGAGTACCTGTACGTGGTGCTCGAGGGGCAGGTGGCGCTGCGTCTCGGTGAGCTCGGCGGGGTGAACGTCCTCATCGACGATGTCGGACCGGATTCGCTGTTCGGATCGTGCGTGTGCTTCCAGATCAGTTCCTACACCCTGAGCGCGTCGTGCTCGACCGACTCTCGCCTGCTCAAGATCAACGCTGCAACCCTCAAGAGGCTGATGGACGACGATCTGATGCTGGGCTACTCGATCCAGACCATGATCTCCCGGGCCTACTTCAAGCGCTACGTCGACACCATGCGCAAGCTGCAGGCGATCGTCCACAGCCTGCCGCTCGAGGTGGTGTGATGGCGCAGGTCTTCGAGCCCTGGAGGGTGGCGGGCGCCGAGTTTCGCAACCGGCTCGCAATGGCCCCGGTCAAGACCGCGCTCGCCGATGGCGACGGCCTCGCGACCGCGTCGCACGCCGCCTACTACCGGCGGCGAGCCGCCGGCGGTGTCGCCCTGGTCATCCTCGAACCGATGTTCGTGGACCCGCGCGGCCGCGAGCACCCGCGGCAGCTCGGCGCCCACGATGACCGGTCGGTGGCGGCGATGCGGGCGGTGGTGGACGCCGTGCACGAGGAGAGCGCGTTGGTTGCCGCCCACCTCAACCACGCGGGCCGCGCCGCCAACCCGAAGGTCTCCGGTACGCTGCCCGAGGCGCCGTCGGCGGTGACCTGCCCCTCTACCGGCGCGACACCGGAACCGATGGCGCCGGGCCGGATCGAGCAGGTTCTGGCGGCCTACGTCACTGCGGCGGAGCGGGTGTGCGCGGCGGGTTGCGATGCGGTCGAGCTCCAGCTCGGCCTCGGCTACCTGCCTGCCCAGTTTCTCTCGCTGCGCACCAACAGGCGTGGTGACGAGTGGGGCGGCGCGGCCGGCCGCTGGCGTTTCGTCGACCGCCTGGTGTCCGGGGTTCGCGACGCCGTAGGCCCCGGGCGGCTGCTGATCGCCCGCCTGTCGGCGGACGAAAAGGCGGAAGGCGGGCTGCGGCTCGAGGACGCCGTCGAGCTCGGCCACCGGCTGGAGGGTCGGGGAGTGGATCTGCTCCACGTGGTCACCGGATCGGCCTGTGACAGCCCTCCCTGGTACTACCAGCACATGGCGCTTCCGCTGCACGTCAACGAGGAGCTCGCTTCGAGAATCGGTGCGGCGGTCGGTCTGCCGGTGGCGGTGGCGGGCCGCCTCGGCGATCCGCGGCGAATCCGGCGGCTGATCGGTGACGGGGTGGTCGATATGGTGGCGCTCGGACGGCCGTTGCTCGCCGACCCGGACCTGCCGCTGAAGATGCGAGACGGCCGCGACGATGAGGTCATGGGTTGCGGTGCGTGCCTGCAAGGCTGCCTGCACAAGGTCAAACAGGGTGGTCCGGTGTCGTGCCTCATCAACCCGGAGGTCGGCCACGAAGGCGAGGCGGTGCCGGCGGCCTCCGCATTCGGCGAGCGGGTGGTGGTGGTCGGCGGCGGCCCGGCCGGTCTTCAGGCCGCCCTCGAGGGCATTCGCCGCGGCTGGGAGGTGGTTCTGCTCGAGCGTCAGGACCATCTCGGTGGCCAGTTCGAGTACGCTTTCGCCACGCCCGGAAAGCACCTGATGGAGCGACCGTTCCGCGCGCTGGTGCGGGCGGTGGAATCGTCGCCGGTGGACGTGAGGCTGGGGGTCGAGGCCGGCCTCGTGACGGTGTGTGACCTCGAGCCCGATTTGGTCTTGCTGGCGACCGGTTCACGCCCGATTCGGCCCCGCATTCCCGGTCTGGAGGGAGCGATCTTCGCCGCCGACGTCCTCGAACACCGGCGGCCGGTCGGAGATCGAGTCATGGTGCTCGGTGGCGGGCTGGTCGGGATCGAGATTGCAGAGCTGGTGGCGGTGCAGGGCAGCGAGGTCGATGTCGTCGAGCTGCTGGACGAGGTGGCGCGAGACATGGAACCGGTGACCCGCCGCCTGACGCTGGCGCGCCTCGCCGAGCTGCCGGTCACGATCCACACCGGGAGCCGGCTGCTGCGGATGGAGCGCCGTACCGCAGTGGTGCGTGACGAGGCGACAGGAGAGGAGCGCCGCCTGGGGCCGTTCGACACCACGGTGGTGGCCGTCGGCCACCGCTCGCACGATCCGCTGTCGGCGGCACTCCGCGAGGCAGGCATTCGCGTCGAACTCATCGGTGATGCCCGCCGGCCCGGTCAGGTACTCGACGCGACCCAGGATGCACGGCGTGCGGCGGCGGCAATGGCCTAGGGCTAGGGGGTGGAGATGAGGTATCTCGTCGCGACGGACGGCTCGCGCGCGAGCATAGAAGCAGCGCGATTTTTCGTGGATCATTCGCCGCCGGGGCCCGGGGACGAGGTGTTCGTGCTCTATGTCTTCCCGTTGCCGGCCGATCCGGAGTGCTATCAGGGGCTGCTCGAGCTGCCGACGCAGGGGAGTGACGAACGCGTGGCCGCCATCGCGGCGCCGATCCTGGCTGCGACAGGGGAGATCCTCGCCGAAGCGGGGGGCGATGTCCGCGATCTGGCGCTGGTCGGCCATCCTGCGCAGGAGATCGTGGAACTGGCCACCAATCTGGGCATCGATGTCATCGTGGTCGGCACCCACGGTCGTTCGCTGGCCCGCGAACTCGACCTCGGCAGCGTGTCCAACGCCGTTGTCCACCGCGCCCCGTGCTCGGTGCTGATTGTCCGCTGAGAGACCCCGTGCAGCCCGCGCGGTCAGGCGCCGCTCGCGCCGGGGGCGCGGTGCAGCCACCAGCCGCTCAGGCGTTGCCAGAGCGCGCGGATGTCGTCGGCTGCGGGGCCGCCGAGCTCGACCACCGACCGCGCCTGCAGCTGGGCCCGGGTGACCGACGGGTCGTAGCGGATGCGGCCCGCTATGCGGGCGCCGAGCTCCCCGGCCGCGGCCTCGATGCGCTCGGTCACCTCCGGGCACACATCCCAGCGGTTGATGCAGACGGCCGCGGGGAGGTCGAAGTGGCGTGTCAGCTCGAGCGCCCGGTGAACGTCGTGCTCTCCGGACACCGAGGGTTCAGTAACCAGCAGCACGGCGGTGGCGCCGGTGACGGCTGCGATCACAGGGCAGCCGATGCCCGGCGGACCGTCGATCAGGATCAGATTGCGGCCGTCGCGGCGGGCGGCCTTGCGCGCCTCCGCCCGCACCAGCGACACCAGCTTGCCGGAGTTCTCGGCGGCTATCCCGAGCTTGGCATGCACCATCGGGCCACAACGGGCCGCGGAAACGTACCACTCTCCGCAGTCACGGCGCTCGAGCTCGATGGCCCGCTGGGGGCAGACGTGGGCGCACACCCCACACCCTTCGCAGGCGGTACCGTCGACTCTGGGAACCCCGAAGTCGCCGTCTGTCAGGGCCTCGAAACGGCAGTGCTCGAGGCACAGGCCGCAGATGTCGCAGGCCTCGGGCCGGACGACGGCCTGAGAGCCGCTCGAGAAGCGGTGCTGCGCCTGAATCCGCGGATCCAACACGAGGTGGAGGTCGGCCGCATCGACGTCGCAGTCGGCGATCACCGCGCTGTCGGCGAGCACCGCGAAAGATGCCGCGACGCTGGTCTTGCCGGTGCCGCCCTTGCCGCTGATGACGGCCAGCTCCCGCACCAGTGCCTGGTGGGCCTGGGACGACGTCAGGGGCAGGGTCGAGGGGGTGGCCGTCATGGCGGTCCTCCGCCTGCGGCGGCCAGCTGTGGCCGGTGCACGGCGCTTTCGATCGTGTTGGCGAGGGTGGAGAACGCCTCACGGAATTCCGGGAGGTGCTCCACCAACAGCAGGCCGCGGGCCGATGCTTCGGCCGCGCGGCGGTCATCGGGGATTTCGGCCAGGATCTCGATCTTCTCGGCATCACAGTAGTCGTGGACCCGGCGGTCGCCGTTTCCGACCCGGTTGACGACGACCGCGAGCGGCAGCCCGAGCGTCCGCACGGTCTCGACAGCAAGGCGCAGGTCGTTGAGCCCGAATGGCGTCGGCTCGGTGACCAGCAGCACGAGATCGCTGCCCCGGATCGCGGACACCGTCGGGCACGAGTTTCCGGGCGGCGCGTCGATCAGGACCGGTCGGTCGCGGCGGATCAGCGCGCGGATCACCGGCGGCGCCATCGCCTCGCCAATGGAGAGCCGCCCGCTGACCACCTCGACCTCCCCCGATCGGCCCCACTCGACGGTGCCGACCGGCCGCTCCGCCTCGCGGATCGCGGCTTCCGGGCACACCAGGTTGCAGCCTCCACAGCCGTGGCACAGCTCGGGGAAGACCATGGTTCCCGTGCGGAGGACGGCGATGGCGTTGAACTGGCAGATCCCGGCGCAGTCACCGCACAGGTTGCAGCGTTCTTCGTCGATCACCGGAACCGGGATCCCGACCGTCTGCGAACCCGCGATCTCGGGGCGTAGAAAGAGGTGTGCGTTCGGGGCCTCGACGTCGCAGTCGAGGAGCTGCAGCGGCCGACTCATCACCACCGCCAAGTTGATCGCGAGGGTGGTCTTGCCGGTACCACCCTTGCCTGACGCGATGGCGACGATCATGCCCAGTGGCCCTCCACCGTCGGCGCCGAGGCCTGCTGGAGAGCACCTGACCGGAGCTGCTCGAGCGCTTCGCCGACCGTGCCCGAGGCACCGGTATAGATGGCGATACCCGCCGCGTTCAGCGTGCGGAAGGCCTTCGGGCCGCAGTGGCCCGTCACCAGGCAGTGGGCGCCGATCCGCGACAGCGTTTCAGCGGCCTGCACACCGGCGCCCTGGACGGCCTCGATGCCTGCGCTGTTGTCGACCACGCGCAGGATCTCACCGCTGGCCGAGTCGATGAGCACGAAGTGCGGCGCCCGGCCGAAGCGCGGATCGACCTCGGAGCCCAAATCTGTTCCTTTTGATGTGACCACCACGTTCAAGGTTGCCTCCCTGGCGGCGCGGCCGCGGCCGCGCCGGTCCTCGCTCATTCGTTGTCACTCATTGGTTGCCGGTCGTTTGCAGCTCGTCCAGCCGCGAGCGGATGCGCTCGAGGTCGGACTCGAGCTGCCGCGCTTCACTTTCCAGCGCGTGGCGCTCGTCCTCGACGGCTGCTCTCGGATAGAGCCGAGAGCCCTGTCCCCAGCCGCCGCGCAGCCATCCCGGGCTGCCGGTGGCCCAGAAACGGTGGCGCCAGCCGCGGCCGCGCCCCCAACCGCCGAATGCTGCAGTGCCGGGCTCCGGCTCGCGCGCCCCACGGCACCAGCCGCGGCCCCAACCGGTCAGAGGCCCCGCTCCCATCGGACCCGTGCGATCTCCTCCTGGCATGACGTACCCCTTTCCGCGCCGGTTCCGCCGGCGCGTGGTCATCTCATCTCTCACGGTTCTTCCGGTCCTCGATCTCGCGATGGTGCGGCGAGCCCTCGCGCACCATTGCCGTGCCGCACTCGGAACAGCGCTCTTCGAGGCACGGCCCGCCGGGCCGGTGCTCCTGTTTGTGCCCGCACTTGGGGCAGATGCAGAAGCCCCCAGAGCCCATCCGAGCTGCGCCCTGTCCTTTGCCGGAGCCGCCGCCCATGCCGCCGCGGCCGCCCCCGCGACCGCCACCCATTCCGCGGCCGCCTCCGCCTCCTCGGTTCGATCGTTGTGTGGTCATCTTGGTCTCCTTTCGTCGGCGCGCGGCTTTCAGCCGTCGTGGCAACCGCCCCGCCCGGGCCGTCCGGGCCCGCCGCCGTCATGATGGTGTCCGCAGTCGTGGAATCCCTGGTCGTGGCACATCTCCCCGGTAGCCTCGAGGGTCCCTTGGAGGTAGCTCAGCACCAGCGCGTCCGGATCGGCGCCGCGGACTCCGAGCACGACCTCGATCCCGTGCTGGGCGAAGATGTCGGCCGCACGCGGCCCCATGCCGCCGGCGAGGACGACCGTGGCACCACGATCGCGCAGCCACATGGGGTAGATGCCGCGCCCGTGCTCCGGTGGCGAGTCGTTGAGGCGTTCACTGATGGTCTTGTAGCTCTGGTCTACGGTGTAGAGCGCGAACTCCTCGGCGCCACCGAAGTGCTCGCTGAATCGGCCCTGCTGCAGTGGAACGGCGATCTTCATCTCTGCGTCCTCCTTGCTGGTCATCGCGGGCGCCGGCCGCCCCCGTTCGTTTCACCTTGATGTCGGCAGCGGCAGCCGCGTCCGCGCCGGCGCCGGCCGCCGTGGACCGGGCAGGGGATCGGCGTGTCGGGGCCTTCGATGACGGTCCCTTCTCCGATCACCAACACCCGTTCCTCGATCAGCGCACGGGCGACCTTGGCCCGGGCGCGGCCGAGGATGCGGGTGAACGTGGGCCGCGACACGCCCATCTGCTCGGCTGCGGCCTCCTGGTAGAGCCCGACGTGGTCGGCCAGCCGCAGTGCCTCCAGCTCATCGAGCTGGAGGATCTCCGACTCGAGCTCCCTCGCCGGCTTTCCGACGGGCTTGAACGCCCGCCCGGCCGTCAAGCAACCGACCCTTCTCGGAATCTCCGGTCGCGGCATCGAACCTCCCAATAACGAACATATGTTCATAATTCGGGAATGTCAAGCCCGTGGGTCGGAGTGAACGACGGCGGTCACATCCGCGCCTTGCTGCCGATCACGACCGGTGGCCGCGGGCCGCGGCAGAACGGCCGGGTGCACGGGTCGCCGTGGTGGTCGTTGTCGGTGCAGATCCCGTCCAGCTCCTCGATCGAGCCGATCCAGGCGAGCAGGCCCGCGACCGCCCGCTGCGCAGCGAGGTGCTGGGCCCGGGTCGTGAACCTCGCGGTGGGGGGCTCGTCCTGGCTTGACATCAGCCTGGCGAGGGGCCGCTCGTGTTCGGAGTGGCGGTCAGCGCTGCACTTGAACTCGAGCAGGTACTCGCTGAGCCCGGCCATGGCGCTGCGGAGCCGTACCCAACGGTGTCCGTCCCATGACAGGGGATCGTCGGGGGGAGTGTCGGTGAATCGGTCGCGGATCATGATCCCGGCCTCGGTGCCGCGCCGGATCAGGCGTCCGACCACCTCCGGGGGCATGTCGAGGTTGAGGCCGCCCTCGTCGCCGCGCAGCCAGATTTCCACAACTCGGTCGCGGTAGCCCGGCAGCTTGAGGAAGCTGTTGTCGTGCCACGCCTGGGCGCTGGTGAAGACCGCACCGGCGAAGCCGAAGAACCGCCGGGTGGGTGTCGGCTCGTGGTCGAAACCCTGCCACAGGTCGCGCGTGCCGTCCTCTCGGCGGGTGATGACATGGGTGAGCTTCTCGAGGTCGATGCCGGAGCGGGCGGGCGTGCCGTCGTCGTCGGTATACATGAGGTTGAGCGCGAGCGTCGGCCAGCGCGGGAAGAGGGCGTCGAATCGATGGATCGGCAGGTTCGAGGTGATGCCGCCGTCAGAAAGCCAAACCTGCTTGAGGGTGCCTCCGTCCTCGTAGTCGAACGCGTACAGTGGAACCATCGTGAAGAGGCCGGGAAAGGACAGGCTCATGCGCGCCGCCACCACCACCGGCAGGTCGTCGCCCACCGGCAGCGGCAGCTTGCCAGTGCCGTCGAAGACCGAGGTTCGCCTCCTGCCGGCGGCGTCGACGAGATAGTCCACCACCGGCTTCGGGAACAGGCGGCGCCACTCAGCCTCGTCGAAGGCGAAGATGTTGGTGCCGTCGAGGGGCAGCTCGAGGGGGCGGGCGAAGCTGACGCAGGTGGTGACCGCTCGGAGGTCGATGGACCGCTCGCCGTCACAGCTCAGTCGCTCGAGAACCGGCGGCCGGGGGGCGTGACGCAGGTCCCCGAAGGTCAGAGGGCGACCGCCGCCGTGTCCGGCGATGTCTTCGATGGTCTCGGTCAGCCAATGCGTCAGTGGCGGCGTTGCACCGTCTCCCGGCGGGTTGTCGAGGGCGAGCCCGGAGCAGAGTCCGTAGCCGTTGCCCACGACGCGCTGGAGTCGACGGCGGTGACCGGCAGCTGCCAGCAGCAGCCGCGTCTTCCACCACAGTCGTTCGGGCCACGAGCAGCGGCCGAGGCGGAGAGCGCCGAGCACCAGCCTGAACTCGCGTTCGGTGGCGGCATCCGGGCGGAAGAGATCGAGCAGGCTGCCGGGACGGGCGATCTCCTCCGCCACCGCCTCCAGCCGTTCGAAGCCGTCGCCACGCCCGGACGTCCGGCGGCGGTATTCGGCGGCGGCAGCGGCGCAGGCGGCAATGGCGCCGGCCGAGGTGCCGCCGATTCCGACGAGGTGGAATCGCTCGGCGATCCGGCAGATCGCCGGCGGGTAGAGGATGCCGGAGGTGATCCCACCCTTCATGACCAGGTCGCAGGGGCGGTCGGCTTCGTAGCTCATGGCGGCCTCCGATGAAACTGTGCACCGAGGGTGGGAGGATCGCGCCCGGATGTCAAACCTCATGTCACGGCCCGCGCGGTGTGCCCGGGCCGTGACATCAAAGGAGGGCGTGCATGCTCCCGTGCCGCTCCCGGGTTCCGGTAGATCGACCCAGCTTGCCTCTTCGTGATATGCTGAATAGGTTGAGTTAATTAGCGATGCAAGCGAAGGCCATGCTGCAGGATCTCGTGAAGCACTTCCCGGTGCTGGGATCGAGGGGCTATCGGATCGACCGGACGCCCTCGGGGCGCCACGAATTGCGAACCGTGCCGAAGCCTGCCGCCGGCCGCGCGGTGCTCGACGCGCCCGAGACCGCGGCAGAGCGAGCGATCTCCGAGCTCTTCGCGCATCCGGAGGTGATGGTCTTCGTCGTCGACGCGGTCGAAGGCCGGTTTCTGCAGGTCAACCGCAAGGTGGTCGAGGTTCTCGGCTTTCCGGAACGGGAGTTGCTGGAGACCTCGTTTCTCGAGCGGGTCCACCCGGACGATCTGAGGCGAACGCTGATCGAGATCGGCCGCCTCACGAAACAGTCGCGCAGCGACGGTTTTAAGAACCGCCACCGACGTTTCGACGGATCCTACTGCACGCTCGAGTGGACGGCGGTCCACGATCCCGAGTCGGACCTCTGTTACGCGACGGCAAGGGTCATCGACGACTGACTCCGCATCCCTCCAGACAACAAAACCTCGGTCACTGCGGACTCAGCCGACCGCGCGCTGCGATGGCGGAGGCCGGAAGACGCCGCTGTCAGTGTCGGCCGGCCCCACGTCGGAGGATGCCTGCCCTGTGTCGACCAAAAACCAACTCTCACCGTCGCTGACCTGCAGCGAGGGTCGCGCGCGCCGCAGGACGTCGATCGCCCGCATTGGCCCGATCACCTCGCCGTCTTCGTGGATCCAGTAGGGCATGTCGGCCTCCCACCGTTTGAGTTTGCAATGCCGATGCCAGCTTCTGCCGTCAAACCCCGTGAGTGGGTCGCACGCCCGATGTTCGAGATCGAGACAGCAGCGATGGGTCGCAGCCGCGTCCGCGTCTGCGATCCGCGACGGTGGGCCGC
>CAZSTH010000106.1:0-12021 GCA_964609835.1 uncultured Thermoanaerobaculia bacterium | reverse complement strand
TTCTGGTCTCGGCGGTTCTTCTTCGCCTCCTCCTTTGTGTGCAGGGCCCAGGCGATTGAGTGCGTGTAGATGGCGCCGTAGCAGTCTGTGATGTCGGTTTCCACGAGATATTCGTAGTCGATCGACATCTCAATGGAGCGCTGTTCAAATTCTCGCCACCATTGCGAGATTTGCTCAGCCCTATCCTTCTGCCGAGATACTGAAACCACTGGTATGCTGAGGCAACTGATTTGCTCATCCGAGGCGAATTCACGAAAGCGCTGGCGAATCTGTTGCCAGTTAGCTTTCTCGGTGATTGCCTGCACGAGGGAAACGTATAACGCTGGGTGAATCAGCTGAAAGGACCTCCAGGAATACCTGCCATCCTTGTTGTGGAGAATCGTGTAGTTGACGCCATCGAAGTCTCTTGGATCAGCCTTTCGCAGTTCGCAGAGCCTCTTTCCGCTCAGCGCCTTTCGCACTGCGGCGATCAAACCAGCAAATCCGATATAGGGAGGTAAATCCAAGCTGCAGTAGCTTTCTGGCTTGAGGAAGAAGTTGCGCGCCTTGGTATTCGTAAGAGCAAGAACAGAACGCCGTCTTGCAGCGCCGCTAACTTTTCCTTCTTTGCTCATTTCGCGCCACCAAGGGGTTGCATCGCGTCACCAACCCGAAGTTCACCCGAAATGAGTTTCGGGAGAAGCGTATCGCGCATTCGTTCGAGGTTGCTCGACTCTAGGTCCACTTGAACCTGGCGCTCAACCAAAGGCTCGACATATGTTGTCATGACGTTGAGGAGATCATCTGGAGGAACAAGGACCATTGCGTTACGCAGGTGCTCACGCTTGATATGGCCCATTGTTGTGGCTTTGTCCGCTGCCACTCCCCTGAATGCATCAAGATGATGCTGCGTCCAATACAGGTAAAACCAACGAGGATAGACATCAGACGATACTCTGAAGACGTGCTGGTTAACGAAGCCGGCGCCCCCCGTCCAGACTTTGCAGAGCAGAGTCCCAGACCACGAGAACAAAACCTCCCCATCATTTGCCCTATTCTCCGGCGGAAAATCATTATGGACACGGTCTGTCTGCTCGGACACACCTTGATTCAGTTCTCGTATCTTTATGACCGGTACACCATCCTCACCCTCCTGGAGGGCGTACTTCTGGCATGCTGCCCCATTAACGTAGTCGGCGATCTCGTCCAACGCCTTTTCCCCCCAGCCCTCCGGAATCTCGCCCAGCTCGGAGTCGACGAGGCGGTTGGGGAAGAGGTCATAGAGGTGGGCGGGGAGGCCGGGGAGGGATTGGCCGGGCTTCCAGCGGCCTTCGGCCTTGGCGCGGACGGGGTCGAAGTCGACGAACCAGGACTTGAAGAGCGCCCGGGCCATGGCCTCGAGGGTCTCACTCATCCGCCGGTTGAGCTCGATCTTGGCAGACAGGTCGAAATACACACTCCCGATGAACTCCTGAACCCTCCTGCCCAGCACGGGGATCATCAGGCGGTTGAAGTCACCTTTCTTAAAGTGGGGTATTAGCGTCCCGACATGCATATTTGCAATCTGGTGTTGGACTTGGGGGGACCTCAGCACGGCGAACAAATACTTCGGATCAACTGCAGTAGAATCAGCTCGCACCGCCACCATGTCCTGTGCAATACAGAAACCAACTGGGTCAGGCGCCATGCAGACCCTCCCTGGACTTCCCTTACACACGAATATGATGTCTCCGGGCTGGGGATGGCCCCGAAACCAGGAATGGAAGGTCTTTTCCGATACGTATCGGATGTTTTCAAAGGCTGGATATAGGAGGTTGTCCTTCACACAGTTTGTAGCAATCAAAGGTGTCCCTTGATCTGCAGTTGGGCAAGTACGACCTCGATTGTCTACGATGTTGGAGAGGAGGTCAGTGAAGGCGATCTGATCAACCTCCATATCCGAGCTCCTCGAGTTCCTTTTCGATCTTTTCGTCTAGCCGACGCGCCTCCTCGACCTGCTCTCGCCAATCAGCGGTGAGCCGCTGCATCTTCTCCTCGAACGGCTCGCCGTCGTCCTCCGGCGCCTCGGCACCGACGTACCGGCCGGGGGTCAGCACGTGCCCATGCTTGCGGATCTCCTCAAGGGTCGCGCTCTTGCAGAAGCCGGAAATGTCCTCGTACTCGCCGGCCTCCTTCTCGCCGCGCCAGGCGTGGTAGGTGGTGGCGATCCTGGTGATCTCCTCATCGGTCAGCTCGCGGTGGGTCCGATCGACCATGGTGCCGAGCTTGCGGGCGTCGATAAAGAGCACCTCGCCGCGGCGGTCGCGGAACTTCCCGTCCTTCCGGTCGCGGGCCAGGAACCACAGGCAGACGGGGATCTGGGTGGAGTAGAAGAGCTGGCCGGGTAGCGCCACCATGCAGTCGACCAGATCGGCCTCGACGAGGTTCTTGCGGATCTCGCCCTCGCCCGAGGTGTTGGAGCTCATGGAGCCGTTGGCGAGGACGAAGCCCGCGGTCCCAGTGGGCGCCAGGTGGTGGACCATGTGCTGCACCCACGCGAAGTTGGCGTTGCCCCTGGGCGGGACGCCATACCTCCAGCGCGTGTCGTCCTTGAGGCGCTCGCCGCCCCAATCAGAGATGTTGAAGGGCGGGTTGGCGAGGATGAAGTCGGCCTTGAGGTCGGGGAAGCGATCGTTGTGGAAGGTGTCGCCGTGGCCAATCTGGCCCTCGATGCCGCGGATGGCGAGGTTCATCTTGGCCAGCCGCCAGGTGGTGTAGTTGGACTCCTGGCCGTAGATGGAGAGGTCGCCGATGCGGCCGCCGTGGGCGGCGATGAACTCCTCCGACTGGACGAACATGCCCGAGGAGCCGCAGCAGGGGTCGTAGACCCGGCCCTTGTAGGGCTCGAGCATCTCCACCAGCAGCCGGACCACGCAGCGCGCGGTGTAGAACTCGCCGCCCTTCTTACCCTCGGCGCTGGCGAACTGGCCGAGGAAGTACTCGTAGACGCGGCCGAGCACGTCCTTCGAGCGCGCCGCCTCGTCGCCGACCTGGATGTTGCTGATGAGGTCGATGAGCTGGCCGAGCCGCGTCTTGTCGAGCGATGGCCGGGCGTAGTCCTTGGGCAGCACGCCCTTGAGCTGCGGGTTGTCGCGCTCGATGCCCTCCATCGCGTCATCGACCGTTCGGCCTACGGTCGGCTGGCGGGCCTGGTTCTTGAGGTGCGTCCAACGCGCCTCGGGCGGTACCCAGAAGATATTCTGCGCGCGGTACTCGTCCGGGTCCTCGGGGTCGGCGCCCTGGGCCTTCTCGGCCTCGAGCCGCCCGTGGATCTCCTCAAACGCATCGGAGATGTACTTGAGGAAGATCAGACCGAGGACGACATGCTTGTACTCCGCCGCATCCATCGAGCCACGCAAGGCGTCGGCCATCTGCCAGAGCTTCGCCTCGTAGCCGACGGTTGCGCCGGAGGAGTTTTTCGAGGCAACCTTTTTTGTACCCCGTTTCGTTCTCGGTTTCTTTACTTTCTTTGGTTTCTCAGAGTCAGAGTCCTCTTCCTGCACAAATCGTTCGAAGCCAAGATTGGGCTGAGCAGATTCACTCCCGTGAAGCGCTTTGATCTTCGCAGCGATGTCGTCAGGCACCGCGACCTTGCCCCGCTCCCAGTTCGAGACGGTCACCTGGGTGACCCCCAACATCTCGCCAAGCTGGGTTTGAGACCAGCCGTTGGCCTTTCGAATCTCTCGAATCCAGCTGTGATCTGCCACTCGGTGAATCCGCCCTCAGCCTCTATTGGAAACCCCGCCCGGAACGAGCGTCAGAGGCGCCCTTTCAATGATAGCAACCGTTTGATTCGACAAATCTTGGGATGAGAACCGTTCCCATGAGGAATCAAGGTCGCAGGCCGGCAGCCAGTCTTCAACTTCGTGCCGGCTTTCGAAAAACCTCGCGCCGATGCCAGCCCAGGTTGTCGCGCGATGGCTGAGGCTCGCCCGACAGCGGAGGGCTGAGCGGCACGCCGAGGTATCGCAGCAGCCACTCGTCCACACCGGTGCTGCCGCGAACGTGCTGCGACACGAGCACGCGGTGATCGTCGGTGAGGCCCAGCTTCTCAGCCCACGGGTGTTACAGTCAATGTGCCTAAATTTTCAAGGAAGGACTGATGACTGATCCAACCGCAGAATTCTTGTCCGCCAAGTTTATTGCCAAACTTCGCAGACGGGCAGGTGCGCTCGCCGAACTTCCCGAGAACTGCCCCGAGGGTTGGTTTCGAAGGCAGGATGACCCGGCGAAGGTTCTGGCCTTGTTTCATGGGCTCCGCTTGAAACCCGGCTTCGTGCTCCGGGCCTATCAGTTCATCGAGGGCGGCAATGGGAACGGGGTCGTCTGGGCCTTGCCGGAATCAGCCGATTTCTATCAGGTCGGGTCGTACGTATTCGAGACGCGCACGTTGGATCTCGCGCTCGGCTCGCACGGCTGGATACCCTAGCAACAGATCCTGAAGCGCTGCCTGTGTCGATGGAGTTGTCTCGGTGCGAGACGGGAGCTCGGCGTTGACCGTGGCGGGCGCCCGATCCGCGAACCGGGCTTCGATGTGGTGAAATCAGGCAAGCCCTTCGCCTTGGAGTCGTCGTCGTTTGCCCTCGGTCATCCAGCGCTCCAGGGCCTTCTCACTGAACTGGAACTTGAGCTCGGCGGACAAACCGACCGTCGAAAGGAGTGCCTCGACTGAGATGGCTGAAGCTGAATACCCAAGCAGACACAAGCAAACGACAGCCATTCTGTCAGCAGAGCAGAACCGGGGTCGGGGTGGATCGGCCCAACATCGCAACAGGGTGAGGGCATGGAGCTCGATGATGGGCCCGGCATCAAGCAGGAAGAACTACGGCTTGGAACTCATCGGTATCCAGGTCGAGCCCGTATCTGTCGAGGCGTCGCCCCACCATGCCGACGCTGGTCTCGAGGAGCTCAGCGAGCTTGCCGATCGAAAGGTCACCTCTCATGTACGCCGCGTAGGCCAGCCACACGTACCGATCCGGAAGCGGACGCTCGAGCTCCGGCGGCGGGGCCCAGCCCCGGTCGACGGCGGCATCGCTGTCTGGTGAGCGGAGAGCACGCTTGGCTTGCTCTACGGACACCAGGCCCAGGTGTACACAACGCCACGCCAGGGCCGGAGTGCTGACCGACATGGCACCTGCCACCGGCAACAAGTCGGAAAGCCGGCTGATTTTCAGTCCACTGAGCTTCCGGGACACGACCTCTCGTGGCATCAGAAGGGCTGCCGCGAAAGCGTTCGCCTTTGTCTCCCTTCGCCGGCTCGACTCGTCATCAGCGCCCCCGCACGGTTCCGCGCTCTCACCCCAGGTGAGCAGGTGAAACAGCTCGTGAGCCAGGCTGAACGCCCGGCGCTTCGGTGGCTCGGCCGCATTTTCGAGGATCGCTGCTCCGAAATCGGCCCGGGTCGTGGCTCCAGAGCCGTTGTCCATGAGCTCTTCGAATATCTTGACGCCCCAACGGCTCTCGAGGTTCTCCCTCAGGCTCTTGCTGGGCACGTCTCCCAACTGAAGGGTGTCACGAACCTCTTCTGCGATCCTCTCGGCGTCGTCGCAGCCGTCCCTCCCGAAGTCGACCGGGTATGTGGGAAGGGAGGGGCTGCTGGACCTCCGGGAGATCTCTTCGAGAAAGGCATAGCGGCGGCACCTCTGCAGGAAACGCGCCTCCACTTCACGGCGCGCTGGAGATGAATCCGGTTCACGCCACAAAACGCAGTCAGCCGCGCTGGGCAGTCTTCCCAGAATCAGATCGTTGGCCGACACCTGGAACAGCTCGGCAAGCCGAACGACCTCTGAGGCCTTCAGGCTCCTGCCCCCGTTTTCAATCTCCGACACCGTCTGGGCGTGGCCAAGGCTTGCACGTTCGGCCAATATTTTTTGGCCCCATCCCATACGCTTTCTGAGCTCGCGGACGGCTGCGCCGATGGTCGTGTCTGTCTGTTGCGCCACGTCGGTGTTCTCCCTCGGACCTGGATGCCCTCGCTTGGCCTCGATCTCAAGATAGGCTCCCCTGGGACCAAAATCAAGAAATTCTTGAATTTCTCGCAAGGATTCCGGGAAATTTGTGGACTGCAGCTGCCGCAGTCAACGAATTCTGGAGGGGCGACACGTTCCGCATTGCTGTGTGGGCGGCCCTGGTGGTGCTGAACCCTGCGGTTTTCACCTATGCAGGAGGAACCGAATCACGCGGTCTCCGTTGCCGGCAAGAACTGATCATCGACGGTCCATGCCGCGTATTTCAGAGCTTGCGCGACATCCTCCTCCTCGAGGTCGGGGTACTCGGCGATGATCTGCGGCGCCGTCATGCCGTTGGCGACGAGGTTCACCACCAGAGACACCGAGATCCGCATGCCGCGGATGCATGCCTTGCCACCCAAGATGTCGGGGTCAAACGTGATCCGGTCGAATTCGAGCATGAGGGGCCTCCATCGCCAGTCTGCGTGGGGTCGCCATTGTCGGTTTGTTTCGACACGATGCGATGGTGCAAGCAATCGGGTCAACCGCCGTCGCCTCCATCTCCTCGAACAGCTCTCTTCCCCCAACGGTCTCACCCACCTGACTTACTTCACAAGGGGTTGTCGTGAAGCCCCCCGGGGGGAGAGTGTGGACTTCACCAGTTTTCGGGCCTCGAGAACCGGTCTTTGAAATCGGTAAGCACTTCTCGACAGGGGCGATCGGCCAAGACCGCCACGTGCGCCGGCAGCACCACATGGCACGTCGGCTCAGGTGCTGGCCGTGCGGATGGCAACGCTTGTCTCGGTGACGTCCATGACGGCGTAGCCCACATCGGCGTCCGGGAGATTGATGTGAGTCGTGCTGCAGTACCACCGTGGGACCCTGGCCCCTCGGCCCAGGCGAATCGTCTCGTCCGGTATCTGACCGATACTTGAGAATGCCTGCTCCACTCGCTCTGGATCGGATCCTCTGACCTCGAGACAGGACTGCTTGGATTCGAGCAGCGCCCGTTGAAGGCGATGAACAGCCTCATCGACAGGTCGAACCGCAAATTGATTCCAGATCATCGGGCACGGCGCGCCCATGTGCCCGCTGACCGTGTAGTCGGCACGGGTTCGCGCTGCGAGGAGCTCGATGAACGGCTCCTTGCCCGGGCTGACGTGCGTGACGAAGATCCGGGGCCCGGATTGACCGGCGTGCTCCTCCACTGTTGTGATGAGATCAACGTACTGCGACAGCGTGCCCCAGATCCTCCCCGAACCGCCGGCGATGGGTTTCTGCAGCATCTTTGGCCCCGGAAGATGGTTCCCACCCACCCCGTAAACCAGGACCGGGCCGACCTCATATGCCTTGCAGTGACTGAGGACGAAGAGGTTCGGAAGCTGAAGGTCGCTTCGGAAGATCCGCTCCACGACCTCCTTGTCCTCGTGGTTTCCCCAGACGGCGTAGACGGGAACGTCGAACCTCTGGTGGCCCTCGATGAAGAGGGGCAGCTCGCTGAGGGGGCACAGCTTTCTGCAAGCTTCGTTTCTCTGTTCCCTCGGCAGGGCCAGAATCTCGTCACGTGTCGCGGTATCCAGCCCCGAGTGGCTAAGGTGAAGGCGGAGCTCCCGGTCGGAAATCCGCTCATAGCTGTCGTCGTCGTAAAACCCGAAATCACCAGCGTGGATCACGGCGTCGGCTTCGACCTCGGCCGAAAGCTCGTTCACGATCGAAAGCTTGCCGTGCGTGTCGCTGAGAAGCAGAAATCTCATCGAACGTCAGCCTCGAAGATCACGGCTCCCTCGCCGATGGAACGCAACGGGACCGCCTCCACACGGTCGGCAATGGGGAAGCGCTTCGATCCGGGGTACACGACCGCGACCCGGGTCAGCTTCAGATCGTTCAGGGCAATCGTGATGGACCTGGTCATGCGCGGCGTGTCGGTGCGCTTGCACTCCACCCCGAACAGCTCGGTCCCCCGGCGCAGCACGAGGTCGATCTCCGCCCCCTGGTGGGTGGCCCAGAAGGAGGCTTCGTCGTGGTCCACCGTCGTCAGTATCTGCTCGACAACAAAACCCTCCCACGAGGCACCGACCTTCGGGTGCGTGACCAGTCCCTTCATGGTGTCGATTCCGAGGAGCTGGTGCAGGAGGCCGCTGTCCCGCACGTACACCTTCGGAGACTTGACCTGGCGCTTGCTGATGTTGGCGTGAAACGGTTGCAGCTGCCGGACCATCAGCGCATCGGTGAGCAGGTCCAGGTGGCGACGGGTTGTGGATTGGCTGACGCCGAGAGCTCTCGCGGGCTCCGCCGCATTCCAGACTTGACCGTGGTAGTGCGCGAGCATGGCCCAGAAGCGGTGGAGAGCGACCGCCGGCACGCGGACGCCCCATTGCGGGAAGTCGCGCTCCAACAGGGTCTGAATGAAGTTCTTCCTCCACGTTGCGCTCGCGGCCTCTTTTGCCGCCAGGAAGGAGCGTGGGAACCCGCCGCGCAGAAGCAGGGTCTGCTCCGCCTCAGGACCAACCTCGTGCAGCGAGAACCCGCCGATGGTCACCCGTTCCATCCGCCCGGCCAGGCTCTCGGAGGTCTGCCGCAGCAGATCGCCCGATGCGCTGCCGAGAATCAGGAGGCGGGCGGGGTTCTTCTCGCGGTCGACCAGGACACGAATGACCGGGAAGAGGTCGGGACGCCGTTGCACCTCGTCGATCACGACCAGCCCTTCGAGGGGGCCGAGCGCGGTCATCGGCTCGTCCAGTCGGGCCAGGCTCGCCGGGTCCTCGAGATCGAAGTAGTTGAGGGAATCTTCAGGGACCAGAAGCCGGGCCAGCGTCGTCTTGCCGCACTGGCGAGGGCCGTTCAATACGACGACGGGGCTTCGTGCGAGTGCGCTTTTCAAGGAGGTGAGGATGGTCTGCCGTTGGATCATGAGAGCATATTATCATGAAAAACAGTCATAGGATGATGGATTTCCATGTTTAGATCGTTAGGAACAAGGCGGTCATGAATATTTCCACTTTGATCTCCAACCGGAAAATTCTCTTGCCGGGTATTCCAAAGGCAGTCGATGTCTCGAGAGGGGCGCCGGGGTCGACGCGTCCCGTGCGGGTCACGCGAGTGAGGCAAGAAACGGCGCGACTTTTTTTGCTTACGAGCAAAAAAAGCCATTCGAGGGATGCGAGCGTCAGAGCCGTCTCACGCGTCTGGATATCGGTCAAAGTCGGAGGTGTCCACATCGTCGAGGGCCTCGGGGTCGTGGCGGATGCGGTAGAGGTCGGAAGCGACGGCGTCGACAGGTCGGCGCGCCTGATCGGCGACTCACTCGTAGTGAGTCCACATCCGGAGCACCTTCACAGCGCGTTGTTCCTTCAGGACCTGGTACACGAGCCGATGCTGGATGTTGATGCGTCTCGAGTAGGCGCCGGCGAGGTCACCGACCAGCTTTTCAAGAGGCGGCAGCGTTTGGAAGGTATCTTCGGCGAGGACGTTGAGCAGCCGCTGGGCTTTGTCGCGGAGCCCGGCGGCGGCGATCTTCTTGGCGTCTTTCCGGGCCTGCCCGGTGAAGACGAGCCGCCACCGGCTCACCAGCCAGGATCCTCGTTGGACTCCTCAATCGGCTCGTCCATCCCGGCGCGGATCGACTCCCGCATGCCCGGGATGGAGAGCAGGTGGAGGGTCTCCTGGATCGATCGCCAGTCGTCCTCGGAGACGAGCACCGCGTTGCCTCTCTTGCCCGTAATGAGGATGGGCTCACTGCTTTCCCGCGCCTCATCGATTAGCTTGTAGAGCTTCGATCGCGCGTCGGTTGCGGATATGGTCGTCATGCGTGCCTCCAGAAATAACGCACGGCATAACGTACGCTACGTCAAAACCGCCGGTCAGGGCGACGCGCCGATTTCCGCCGAAGAAGGAAGAAGAAGACGGTCTCGTAGGACCGACGCGATCAGGCTGAGGTTGGAGGGATTGGAAGACGGCAGTCGTCAGAACGTCCCTTCCCGCACCTGGCCCGGCCGGAGATTCTTGCGCAGCTTGATGATGTTGTCGGGGTCCACCGACTCGTTCTCGGGCAGGGGGACGTCGCCCTTTTCCTTGCCGAGGGTGGCGACGGGCCCCAGAGCAGATGGCGGCAGTGAGGCCAGTCTGCTACCTCCGCGAATCATCGATAGGCCTCGCGACGGTGGCCGACCCGCACGACGGAGATGAGGAGCTCTCGTCCGTCGAAGGCATAGATCACGCGGTACGGCCCGACACGGAGACGACGAAAGCCCTTCCACTCGGCTTTCATCACGGCTCCCTGGAGTGGGTCCTGGCGGAGACTCTCGACGGCTTCGACGATGCGCCGGTGGTCGGGCTTGGGGAGCGCGGCCACCTCCTTGACGGCGCGCCGCTCCCAGCGGATCCGGATGTCAGCCGAGCCCGAGCTCTGCGCGCACATCGTCGTGCCCGACCCACTCGGCGTCGGGATCGCGGAACCGGCTGAGGGCGATCTCCAGGTCCTCGCACTCCTCGAGGTAGCGTTCGAGGGCTTCGACGATGAAGGTCGACTTCGGACGCCTGGTGGCGCTGGCGAGCTTTTCGAGGCGCACCGCGAGCTCGTCGGGCAATCGAACGGATTGAGTTACCACTGCGCACCTCCGTGTTCAATGTAATACTTGAAATACGTCGGGTCAACTGCTTTCGGTGAACCACCGCGATCAGGCCCCTCGGGCATTGGTGGCGCCAGGGTTGCCACTGATCACAACCTCACGATGAAGCACTGTAAAGGGATAGACCCATGCAACTCACGGCACCACCCACGACCAGGTTGCGGTACTCCCCGACTCGAAACCATCGGCGAAGATCGAGCCCAGCAGGATCTCGGCGAGGGCGGTTCGGGCGGCCATGAGGTCGGTGGGGACGCGGCTGAAGTGAGTGCGGGAGTCGATGAACTGCGAGGCTGTGGTGTCGGCTGCGTTGGTGACGCCGATCTGCGGCGGGCCGTTGTTGACCAGCCACAGGTACTCGTAGTCCTCCATCCCCTCGCGCAGCAGCTCCCAGCGGATCGACGGCGCGAGCCGGTTGCTCTGGGCGGTGCAGAAATATATTTCTACAGCACCTCGCAATCACGCATTTTTGTCCATCTGTCGCGCCACTCACCCAACCTCACAATGAGGCGATGCGAGGGTGGCACCCGTGCACCCGCGCTGCGGGCCGAAGTCGCGAAGCAGCTTCTTGAACGGGTCATTCAACTCAGTGAAAGGAACCAGGCGGCTCTCGCCCCGCTGCAGCCGCGCCAACGCCCACAGAATCAGCAGCGGCTTGTGCGGCGCTCGCTGGCCGTTGGCCTGCCACACCGTGACGCCGGCGACGCGGTTGATGAGCTGGTCGTCGGTGAGGTCGCGCCAGTTGTCTGATTTCTTCACGGGTGAGTACCTGCCGCCTGGGTTTCAGGGAGCCTCTCGTACCAGCAGGTTACCCGTTCCCGTTCTCGAGTTTTCTTGCCGCCAACTCCTCTGCTCCGGATTCGTCCACGGTGGAGATGAACACAACCCACCCCCAATAGAAAAACGTCTAGCTTGCATATCTCACCGGGCTTCGTAGCGAGGGCGGCGAGGCGTCGTGCCCGGTGGGGTTTACGACCCGAGGGGCGCGGACGCGTACTCGACAGTACGTGGAGCATTCCGAGGCGAGAAAACACCGCCGGGTGCGGTACATCGTCGGCCGCAGCCGGAGACTGGTGAGATATGCAGGCTAATCAGGGTAGGCTGCATCAGAAAGCCGCCTTATGAGCTCGTCGAGATACGCTCGGAGCTCCTGTGCCGACACTCCGCCGGGCGGCTTGGCGTCGTCGCCGATCTCGAGCTGCGACAGGACCCACGCGAGCTGGCCGGGGGTCAGACCGGCGTCCTTGCGGGCCGCAAGCTCCAGGTGTTCTTCCACCCTGAGTCCTGCCTCTTCGAGCGCCTTCACGTCAACCAGATCTCGCAGCTCACCACGAGAGAGAAGGGTGCACAGCTTGTTGGCCATGATCTCGCGGGTCGAGTCGATGCGAATACCGTCGAGCACCGGCTTTTTGCTATCGATCTGAGGGGCG
>CAZSTH010000105.1:0-12089 GCA_964609835.1 uncultured Thermoanaerobaculia bacterium | reverse complement strand
AGCCAGACGTATACTCGTGGGAGTGAGATCCGTCAGACGAAGTCCAGGGCGCATCACGCCGCTTCGGGTCCGGTTGACAGTGATGCTGACGATCGCGGTCCTCGTGTTCGGTTGCGTCAACATCATCGTGGTCACCCAGCTTACGCACCGCTCGTTGACCCGCGAGCAGTCACGACGGATCTCGTTTCTGGCCAACCTCCTCGCCGGCCGGGCTCAGACCCTGATCCTCCACGACGACCGGGTGGCCCTGCACGAGCTGATCACAGAGTCGGTCGCCCTCGAGCCGGAGCTCAGTTACGTCCTGGTCACCGGCCCGCAGCGCACGACACTCGCGCACACCTTCCCGGGCGAGCCCCCTGCCTGGCTCCAGTCGCCGACGCTCACGGCCCCGGACCGGCTGCCGGTGTTGGCTTTCGCCTCTCCCGACGGGACCCCTCTGCGCGACATGGCAGCACCGGTGGCCGACGGCAGCCTCGGCGTCGTCAGGGTCGGCGTCGAAGAGTCGGGAATCCACGCCGAGGTGGCCTCGCTGCTGTCGGCGCTCGCGGCAATGGTCGCCGCATTCCTGGTCTTGGGAGCCGTTGCGACCGCGTGGGTGGCGCGCCGGATCACCTCGCCGCTCACAGCAATCATCCGCGGGGTCGAGGCGTTTGAGCTCGACGGTCGCCGGGTCGAGCTCGACGTCCGGACCGGAGACGAGCTGGAGGTAGTGGCGGCGCAGGTGGAGGCGATGACCGATCGGCTGCAGGACCTCCACCGGGAGCAGCGGTCCCGCCAGCGCCAGCTAGCTCGCGTCGAACGTCTCGCCGCGATCGGGACCCTGACCGCAGGTCTCGCTCACGAGCTCAACAACCCCCTCGCCGGCGTCAAGAGCGCGGCCCAGCGGTTGGCCAGGTCGTCCGGCGACGGCGCGCGGATCGAGCGCTACGCGGCCGTCATCGAAGACGCCTGCAAGCGGATGGAGAGGGTTCTGAGGGGAATGCTCGACTTTTCGAGGCCGAGGGAACCGCGGCTGGCGGCGGTCACGGTTTTCGACTGCGCTCGCGCCGCGCTCGAGCTCGCCGAGGCCAGGTTGCGACGCTCGTGCGTGGCAGTCCAGGTCGACCGCGACCTTCCGCCGGTGCTCGCCGACCCGGACCTGCTGATCCAGGTCGTGCTCAACCTGCTGCTCAACGCCGCCGACGCGGTCGGCGTGTGCGACGGCCGCACCGAGTGCGACCAACCGGCGATCACCGTCGGCGCCGAGGAGCGGGTGGGCTCGGTCAGGCTGTGGGTCGCCGACGAGGGGCCCGGGATCCCGGTCGAGAACCGCGAGCGGATCTTCGACCCGTTCTTCTCGACCAAGGCCACCGGCAAGGGGACCGGGCTCGGGCTGACGACCTCCTGGACCCTGGTGCAGGAGATGGGGGGAAGCCTGAGCCTCGACGTGGAGCGGACGTCAGGGGCGTGCTTTGTCGTCGAGCTGCCGGCCGTTCGCCCGGCGACGGCCCGGGAGGCGACCGGTGGCTGAGCGCGTGCTGGTGGTCGACGACGAGCCGAGCCTGCAGCTCACCCTGGCGGATGCGCTGTCCGACGAGGGCTTCGAGGTGTCGGTCGCCGGAACGGTCGCGAAGGCCATTGCCAAGCTCGATGGGTTCCGGCCGGACCTCGTCCTGTGCGATCTCAGGCTGCCGGACGGGGACGGCCTCGACGTGCTGCGGGAAGCGCGCCGAACGCGGCCGGACCTTCCGTTCGTGATTCTCACCGCATACGGCGCGGTCGAGACCGCGGTCGCGGCGATCAAGGCCGGGGCCGACGATTTCCTCACCAAGCCCTTCGAGGACGCGCAGCTGCTGGCGGCGGTGGTCCGCCATCTCGAGGTCGTCCGGCTGCGGCGCCGGCTCGCCGCTGTCGAGGACGAGGCCGACCGCCCGGTCGGCGTCTCTCCCGCCTTCGTCGCCGCGCTCGAGCTGGCGAAGAGTGCCGCGGCCACGGACGCCTCGATCTTGATCCTGGGTGAAACTGGGACCGGCAAGGAGGTCGTCGCACGCTTCGTTCACCAATCGTCGCCCCGGCGGCAGAGCCCCTTCGTGGCCGTCAACTGCGCGGCGCTCCCGGAGACCCTGCTCGAGGCCGAACTCTTCGGCCACGAGAAGGGCGCCTTCACCGGCGCCGTCCGCCAGCGCCGCGGCCGCTTCGAGGAGGCCGACGGCGGAACGGTCTTCCTCGACGAAGTCGGCGAGATGCCGCCCTCGTCGCAGGCCAAGCTCCTGCGCGTCGTGCAGGAAGGGACCTTCGAGAGACTGGGCTCGAACCGGACGCTCAAGACCGACGCGCGGATCATCGCCGCCACTCGCCGTGACCTGGGCCACGAGGTCGACGTGGGCCGCTTCCGGGACGACCTTTTCTACCGACTGCGCGTGATCCCGATCGAGCTTCCTCCTCTGCGGGAGCGACCGGAGGACATTCCCGTGCTCGCGGCGCTGTTCGCCAAGCGCTACGCCGCCAAGCTCGACCGCCGCCTGGTCTTCGCGCCGGAGACCCTTCGTTGCCTTGCCGACCATCCTTTTCCCGGCAACGTTCGCGAATTGGAGAACCTGGTCCACCGGATTGCCGTGCTCGCCCCCGCGGACCTCATCGAGCCCCACCACCTCCCCGGCGACCTCGCCCCCCGCAGCCGGGCCTTCCTGGACGCGCCGGATCTGACCTTCGAGGGCACCCTGGCCGAGATGTCCACCGCCTTCGAGCGCGAGGTGCTCGAGCAGATTCTGACCCGCCACGAGGGCCACCGCGGCCGCATGGCCGAGGCTCTCGGAATCTCCCGCAAGAGCCTGTGGCAGAAGCTGAAGGCGCACGGCCTCGACAAGCGGGAGGCGTAACAGACCCGGCCTGCGGCGGCCACGGCCGTCGAAGCGGTCTGCTGCACTCACGCCATGATTACCGAAAGGTAACAGTGTTCCCAAAGGGAAATACATCCACAGCACCCGGCGCCATGCCCCGGGGACCGGAGATCTCCGTGCCGCAGCAGCGAATCCGGCCACAATGACGCTGCCTGGTCCGATTCTTGCTGCCATTTCGAGAGAGGGTCGGAGTCGACACTCATGTCTCCGATTCGGCAGGCCTACGGCTCGAGGAGCTAGGGTTCGCCGGACGGTGGGCGGGGTTAGAAGCCCCGGAGCCCCAAGGGCCGCAGCGGAAACGCGGCGACCTCCCGGCTTGGAAAGGAGGCAGCACGTGCAAGGTATCGCGCCCGGCCGTGACGGCCGGGCCTGTTCCGAAGCCGAACCGGGACGTGGGTCCGCGGCAGTGGCGTTTTGCGGGTGGAGCGGCGCCGGCAAGACCACCCTCCTGGAAGCGCTGATCCCGCGCCTAACCGCTCGGCGTCTGTCGGTCGCGGTCGTCAAGCATGACGCTCATGGGATCCGGCTCGACACGCCCGGCAAGGACTCCGATCGGCTCTTTCGCGCCGGCGCCAACGTCTTTCTCCGCGGCCCCGGTGAAGGAGCGCGACGCTTTCACACCGCGGGGGAGCCCTCTCTCGAGAACACGTTGGCAGACATCCACGCCCGCCACGACATCATCCTCGTCGAAGGCCACAAGGACATCCCCTTGCCGAAGATCTGGCTCGAGCATCGAGACCGACGTGGAGTGCCCTCGAACGTCAGCAACGTGCTCACCGAGCTACCCTGGGATGGCGATCGGCTGAGGGCCGCCGAGAGACTGGTCATGGACCATCTCCACGACACCTTCCGGCGTCGACCTCTGCTGGCAGGGATTCTGGTCGGCGGGAGGAGCCGGCGGATGGGGTTCCCGAAGCAGATGATCGACCTCGCGGGGCAGCCCATGGCGGTGCGGATCGCCGCCAGCCTCGAGCACGTTGCGGATGACGTCGTCGTTCTCGGTGGCGGCGAGGTGCCGGCACCGCTCGATGGCCGCACCCGCTTGCCGGACGTTCGCGACTGCGACGGCCCGATGGCCGGGCTGCTGTCCGCTCTCCGCTGGGCGCCCTCCGCGGCCTGGATCATCGCTTCCTGCGATCTCCCTCGGATGAACGCGGACGCGATCCGGTGGTTGGCCGGTCAGCGGCGCCCGGGGCGGTGGGCGGTCATGCCGACGCTCGAAGGCCGGGCGGAATCTCTTCTCGCGACCTACGAGCCGCAAGCTCGGGCGCTGCTCGAGGACTTGAACTCGTCAGGCACGCCGGCGCCGTGGCGAGTCAGTCGCCATCCAATGGTGGCCACACCACGGCCGCCGGCCGGTCTCGCCGACTGCTGGCTCGACGCCGACACGCCGTCCGAGCTGGAATCCCTGACGGGTGGTGCATGATGATCGAGCTTGACCCGGCACGGGCCCTGCTCTCGAGCCAGGCGGTGCCGCTCGCCCCCGTGGCACTGCCCCTCAGCCGTGCTCTCGGTTGCCGGGTTGCGCGCTGCCCAGTCTCCGATGTGGACCTGCCGCCCGCCGATGTCTCGGCGATGGACGGATACGCCGTGCGCGCGGCAGACCTCGAACCGGGCGAGACCCTTCCCGTTGCCTTCGAGATCGCCGCGGGAGAGGTACCTGAGGCGCTGCCACCGGCTTCGGCAGCCCGGATCTTCACGGGCGCCTCGCTGCCTCCCGGCGCAGACGCGGTCGTCCAACAGGAGGAGGCGACTGTACAGGGGGACGGGCGCATCCTTCTTCAGCCGGTCCAGGCTGGGAGACACGTTCGACGCCGTGGCGAGGTCGTCGCCCTCGGGGCCGAGATCGCGCCGGCCGGCGTCACCGTGACACCGGCGATGATCTCGCTGCTGGCTTCCTGCGGCGCGAGCCACGTGGAGGTCCTCCCCAAGCCGCGCCTGGCCGTTGTGATCACCGGAGCGGAGCTGGTCGATATCTCCGAGTCGCCGGGACCAGGCAGGATCAGAGACAGCAACGGACCGCTGCTCGAGGCGCTCGCCGCGGCCTCCGGCCTCGACGTTGCTTCCCGCGTCCGCGCCGAAGACTCCGTCGGTGCGCTCGAAGATGCGATCTCGTCCGCACTGGAATCCGCCGACCTGGTCCTGACCACCGGGGGCGTCTCAGTCGGCGACTTCGATCTCGTGCCCGACGTCGTGCGGGCACTCGGGGGCGAGGTGGTGTTCCACCGAGTGCGGGTCAAGCCCGGCAAACCGGTCCTCGCCGCGAGGTTCGGCCCGAAGTGGCTGGTCGGATTGCCCGGCAACCCGCTCGCGGTGCTCGCCGGATGGAGCGTGTTCGCCTGGCCGCTGGCCGCAGCCCTTGCCGGAAAAGCGAGCGCCTTTTCGGAGGCGCCCGCCCGCGCCGTGCTCACGGCGGCGACAGCTCGTCCGAAGAGCCGGACGGAGCTGCGGCCGGCGCGGCTGGAACGGCGCAGCGGGCAGGTGCACGCGACCGTGCTCGACTGGAAGGGGTCCCACGACGTTTTCAGTGCAGCGGGCGCCGAGGGGCTGGTACGGTTCGAGCCCGGCCTGACCTACCCGGCCGGCTGCACGGTCGACTGGTACGAGCTGCCGTCCGGGACCTCGTGGCCGGCCGCGACCGATGGGGCGTGAAGCATGCGGAGTGAGCCGACCTCTTCCGTGCTGCGCCTTTCCGTGACCGATCGTTGCAACCTGCGGTGCCGCTACTGCATGCCGGCCGGCGGAGTGCCGTTGAGGAGGCACGACGAGATGTTGCCTCTCGAGGAGCTGGCGGATCTCAGTTGCTGGCTGGCTTCGCGCGCTCGAGTCCGCCGCATCAAGCTCACGGGAGGAGAGCCGCTGGTCCGCAAGGGAATCGCGGATCTCGTCCGCCTCCTGGCCGCGGCCGAAGAAATCGAGGAGGTCTCGGCAACCACCAACGGGGCGCTACTGCCTGGGCTGGCACGGCATCTGCGAGAGGCCGGGCTCCGCCGGGTCAACATCTCGTTGGACACTCTCGACCAGGATCGCTTTGCCGAGCTGACCCGCGGCGGGCGCCTGTCCGACACCCTCGCCGGTCTTGAAGCGGCTCGCCAGGTCGGGCTCTCGCCAATCAAGCTGAACTCGGTGCTGCTCGGCGTCGGCTGGCGCGAGGACGTACCGAAGCTGCTCGACCTGGCCGCGGGCCTCGACCTGGAGGTCCGCTTCATCGAGCTGATGCGAACAGGAACCGAGGCGCAATGGGCGGCAGACCAGCTCGTCGAGGTCGACACGGTGCGGCGATGGCTCGGGCTGACGGGAGCGATCCCCCGCGACCGGGTGTCCGGAGGCCCGGCCCGCAGCGAGACCCTGAGCTGGCAGGGACTTACCGTGCGCGTCGGCTGGATCACGCCTCAGTCCCATCCTTTTTGCGGGTCGTGCTCGCGCCTGAGAATGGACGCTTTCGGCAACCTGCGACGCTGTCTGATGGACTCGACAATCATGCCCCTCGCCACACTTCGCCGGCGTCTGGGGGACGAAGCCGCCTCGCAGCGACTGACGACGTACCTCGGGGCCAAGCGGCCACCGAAGGCAATGACCAGCGATCTGCCGATGGCGTCGGTTGGAGGATGATGTGGCGGAGCTTACCCATCTCGATGACAGCGGTTCTCTGCGCATGGTCGATGTCGGCGACAAGCCGGCGACCCGGAGGACGGCGGTGGCCGAGGCATGGCTTGCGTGCGATCGCCAGGTCATGGAGGCGGTCCGACGGGGGGACACGCCGAAGGGAAACGTGTACGAGGCCGCCCGGCTCGCCGGGATCCTCGCCGCCAAACGAACCGACGAGTTGATCCCCCTGTGCCACTCCCTGCCGTTGGACCGTGTCGCCGTCCGCTTCGAACCGTCCGACGAGGGAATCCGGATCGAAACCGAGGTCAGCACGCGGGCCTCCACGGGAGTCGAGATGGAAGCACTGGTCGCGGCCTCGGTCGCCGCCCTGACCCTGTACGACATGCTGAAAGCGCTGTCGAAGACGATGGTGGTCGAGGGGACTCGCCTGCTGACGAAGTCGGGGGGCCGGAGTGGCGCCTACACAGTGGAGGAGTCTCGCCGATGAGCGATGGAGCACTGCGGTTCGTCTGCACATCAAGACGGAAAGGAACCGTCAAACAGGCGGTGAAGGCTGCGCGCGCCGTGGCCGACCACGGGATCGAGGGCGACGCCCACGCCGGCGGCCGGCATCGGCAGATCAGCCTTCTCGGCGAGCACGACATCGACACGATGCGTGCCATGGGCCTCGAGCTCGAGCCGGGCGCGTTCGGGGAGAACCTGATTGTCCGGGGCACCGACCTCGACGGCCTGGGAATCGGGAGCCGTCTTCGGATCGGCAAGGTGGAGCTTGAGGTCACGCAGATCGGCAAGGTGTGCCACAGCCGATGTGCCATCTACCACCGTACGGGCGACTGCATCATGCCGCGGGCGGGGGTCTTCGCACGTGTGCTCTGCGGTGGCGAGCTCACGCCCGGGGCCGCGGTCGCTCTCTTGCACCGCGTGCCGCGCGACGCGACTCAGGCGGCTGTGCTCACCGTGTCGGACAGCTGCGCGGCGGGTACCGCCGAGGACACCGCCGGGCCGGCGGTCGCCTCCCTGATCGTCGATCGTCTGTCCGCCCATCTGGGCTGGACGGGGGTCGCAGCCGACAGCTACGAAGGCCTCATCTGTCGGTTGAAGGACCTCTGCGACCGCCGTCTGGACCTCGTCGTGACAACGGGCGGCACCGGCTGTGCTGCTCGGGACGTCACCCCAGAGGCGACCCGTGCTGTGATCGAGCGCGAGGTGCCGGGGCTCGCCGAGGCGATGCGGGCCGCGTCGCTCGAGATCACGCCCCATGCGCTTCTGCAGCGCGGGGTTGCCGGCATCCGAGGGACGAGCCTGATCGTCAATCTGCCGGGGAGCCGCAAGGCGGCGGTGGAGAATCTCGAGGTCATCCTGCCGGCGTTGGCCCACGCGGTGCAGCTGCTCCGCGGCGACACCGCGCATCCAGAAGATCCGCGCCGCGCCTCGACAGAGGCGGGGCTGCCGGTCACCGGAAAAGCGCTCAGTTGATACCGGAAGCACGGAGATCCGTTATGCGAAAAGGATTCTTAGCCTTGCACCGAGAGATGATCGACCACTTCCCCGGGAGTCGGGCCCTGCCGTGTTGGGAGGTCTTGGACCTCCGGAGCTTCTGCTCATCTTCGCGATCCTCCACCTCGACCGGTCGGGCGAACGGGGTCCGCAATCTGCCTTGACACGCACATCTTCGCCTGGCTCGACGCGGGCGGCCTCGGGCTCTTCCCACCCGTTGGCGGCACTGGTTGGAAGAGGAGCAACTGCTGATCTCTCCAATGGTCGAGCTCGAGCTCCAAGTACCTGATGCGATCCCGCAAGTCTGGACGAGGGCTGTGGGCGGCTGAGGTGGGCGGCCCGCGCTCCGCTATACTCCCCAGTGGTGGAACCCACGGCCCGCCTCACCGACGAGCGACTGGAGGAGTTTCGACGCCGGATCCTGGCCGAGCGCGAGGCGATCGCCGCGCTGCTCGAGCAGACCGCATCGGACGCGCGTCCGGTCGATCTCGGCCTGCCGATCGGCCGCCTGTCGCGCATGGACGCGATGCAGATGCAGGGGATGGCCCAACTCAATCGGCGTCAGCTCGAGGTCCGCCGCGAGCGGATCAAGGTCGCGCTGGCGGCCCTCGAAAACGGCACCTACGGCACCTGCCGGGCCTGCAAGGGTCCGATCGACCTCGCCCGTCTCGAGGCCCAGCCCGAGGTCCCTTTCTGCCAGCCCTGCCAGGAGGCCTTCGAGCAGGAAGGCTGATCCGGTGGGAGGCGCCGCCGGCGAACTCCCCGCCCTTCGAAATGCTACAGTCGCGTCGTGGCAGCTCTGCTTCCGCCACGTGCCACCGGTCGCTCCGGGCCGTACGTCACGGTGCTGACGGCAGCCGTGCTCTGCGCGGCGCCCGTCGTCGCCAGTGCCGACATGGACGTCTCCATCCGGCCGGCGCGCGAGACGCCGGTGGAACTGCTGCGGCCCGCCGACGGCGAGATTCTGCCCGGTGGACGCCAGGCCACCCTGGCCTGGCGCGCCGTGCGCGACCTGACCGCCGAGGGCATCCACGAGTGGGAGGCATTCCTCTCGTTTGACGGCGGGCGCAACTGGCCGGTGCGGATCACCCCGCACCTCGGCATCGACGTGCAGAGCTTCCGCTTCGAGGTCCCGCCGTATCCCGCCGACGATGTCCGCCTGATGCTTCGCTTCGGTGACGAGCGCCGCGAGGTCGGCTACGTGCTTCCGCTCAGGCTGTCCACGGTGGCCCCCGATGGCGGCCGCTGGACACCGCCGCCGGCCCCGGCCTTCGCGCCCGGCGAGGCGGCGCGCCCCGGCGCCCCAGGGGTCGTGCTGTGGACCGAGGGCGATCGCGATGGACGCCGCGTCGAGATCCGGGCCGACACGTGGACGCCGCCCGGCGTACGGGCAGCGCCGTCGACTCAGGGCGAGCTGCGGCCCGTCGTTGCCACGGTCGAGCGTCGCACATCGGGTTCGGTGGCGGCCCGCACCCACTGCCCCGGTGCCGCCGTTCTCGCCCAGCCACCGCCGGCGCCGGTCCTCGAGGCCGTGCCGTTCTTCCCCCTCCTGCTCCTCACCTGTCGTCAGAACGAGTGATGCGGCGCGGCTGAAAACCGCCCCGCCCTCCGCAGCCCGTCAGCCCGTCGCGTGACCGTGGGCTTCTCGTCCCGGTCCGTCCGCGTCGGCGGCGGTCTTTGCCCCGGATCGCCCTCGGCGTTCCGGCGACTTCGGACGTCCGGTTTGGAGATGAGATGATTGAGAAAACTCTGTACTGCTGTCTCGCTGGAATGCTCGCCGCCCTGCCCGCGCTCGCGGAGGTCGAAGGTACCGTGGTCACGTCCGCCGGCGCGCCCGTGGAGGGCGCCCGGGTGGAGCTCGCCGACGGCTCCGCCTTCCGCCTCACCGACGCCCGCGGCGCCTTCCGCTTCGCCGACCTGGCGCCGCCCGTGGAGCTGCGGGTGACCCACCCCCGGTTTGAGACCCTCGCGGCCGAGTGCTGTGCCGCGGACGGGACGACCATTGTCCTCATCCCGAAGCAGGCGGCCTACGGCGAAATCGTCGTCACCGCCAACCGCGAGGGCAGCGCCGGCATCCAGCCGGTCTCAGTCGCCACCAGCACCGTCACGCTGCGCGACCGGCCGGCACCGGTGCTGAGCGTCGTCGAGCTGGCCGAGGGCATGCCGGGCGTGGCCGAGTCCGGCCAGGGCGGCCTCTTCCAGGCCTACTCCATCCGCGGCACGGGCGGGCAGCGGGTCCTGACCCTGGTCGCCGGCACCCGCATCCTCACCGAGCGGCGGGCGGGCGCCACGGCGTCCTTCATCGACCCGCTGCTGCTCGGCTCGGTGAACGCGGTCCGCGGGCCGTACTCCTCCTACTACGGCTCCGGCGCCATCGGCGGCGTGCTCGAGGCCGTACCGCGGCGCTTTGCCGACACCACCGTCGAGCTCGGCTGGGAGAGCCAGGGAGACGCCAACTACCAGCTCATCGGGCTCGACCTCGAGGGCTGGTCGTTGGGCCTGGCGCGCCGCTCCTCGAACGCCACCGAGACCCCGGACGGGCTCGTCCTGCCGAGCCAGTTCGAGCAGTACTCGGCGACGGTGAACAGGGTCTGGGAGCTGTCCTCGGGCCTCGAGCTGGACCTGCTGCTGGCGCCGTCCTACGGCGACGACATCGGCAAGCCCAACCGGCGCTACCCGGGGCGCATCACGACCTACCTCGACGAGCGGCACCTCGTGGGCCGCCTCGCCATCCGGCGGCCCGGCGTCTGGCACCTCGATCTGTACGGCCACCCCAACAGCCTCGACACCGAGAACCTGAGCTCGGGCGAGCGCAGCCTGGTCGCGGACGAGTCCTTCGACTTCGGCTTCAACCTGCAGCGCGAGCTCGCCCTGCCGGCCTCTTTCGCCGCCAGGGTCGGTCTCGACTACTTCGGCCGCCGCGGGGTCGAGGCGAGAGAGACCGTGAACGACCTGGCCACCGGCGCCACCGAGACCCTGACCACCCTCGACGGCAGCCAGGACGAGGCGGCCGCCTACGCCTCGCTGCGCCGGAGCTTCGGCGCCGTCGCGGCCGAGGTGGGCGCCCGCCTGACCTGGATCGAGCAGGCCAACAGCGGCGCCGAGACCACCGACGACACCGCGGCGACCGGCTTTCTCGGGCTCTCGTTGCCGGTCGGCGGGGGCGTCGAACTGGTGGCCAACGCGGGCACCGGCTTCCGCTTTCCGGGGCTGTCGGAGCGCTATTTCAGCGGCTCGACGGGACGCGGCGAGGTCATCGCCAACCAGAATCTCGATCCCGAGCGCTCGCTGACCACCGACGTCGGAGCTCGTTTCTTCGGCAGCCGGCTGTTCGCCGCCGCCTACCTCTACCGCACCGCGATCGACGACTACATCGAGCGCATCGATCTCGAGCCCGGCGTCCGCACCTTCGTCAACCTCACCTCCGGCACCATCACCGGCCTCGAGCTCGAGAGCTTCTACCAGGCCAGCGACGAGCTCCAGCTGCAGCTGACGGGCCAGATCACCGACGGCGAGGCCGACGACGGCAGCCCGCTCGCGGAGTCGCCGGCCGACCGCTTCACCCTCGGCGGCACCTACGCGCGCGGCCCCTGGAGCGGCTCGCTGCGCTGGCAGCACCGCTTCGCCAAGGACGACCCGGGGCCGGGCGAGGTCGAGACCGCGAGCGCGGAGATCGTCTCCGCGTCGCTTTCCTACGCCATGGGCAGCGGCCTCGCCCTCATGCTCTTCGCCGACAACCTGCTCGACGAGACCTACCTGCCCACCGCCGACGACCTCGCCGTACCGGCGGCCGGACGATCCATCGGCGTCGGGATCCGCTGGGGAGGGTGACCGGCAAACGAACGGCTGAATCCACTCCACTCGGCACCGGGTACATATTTGTACAATTAACCCGCCTGAGTGCAGGGCGAAGGCCGGCAATTATACAAATATGTACCCGGTACCAGCAGGCGGCACGAAGGTGCCCATGATCAATCCTCCCGGAGGTCGCGTCGTCGCGCCCCTTCACATCGGTGTCCCCGTCGCCCAGCCGAAGACCACCGTTGCGGAGCCGAGCGCGAACATCAGGATCGGCAGGGCCAGTCGGCCCCCGCGGTCCCGGTC